>NZ_JAXHDF010000005.1:0-355079 GCF_037071985.1 Pseudogracilibacillus sp. SE30717A
AGAAGACTTATTTTATAAGTCTTCTTTTTTATTCCGTGGACAGACACGATTTTCATTTTCCAAACATAAGGATGTAGATATAGACTTATTAATGGAGGTGAATATCGTGTCAACGTTCTTATCTATTTTAACTGTACTGATTAAAGAAACATTATTCTTTGTATCTTATGTAAAAAATAACACATTCCCTCAACCCCTTTCCAAAGAAGAAGAAGATAAATATCTGTTGTTAATGCAAGAAGGTGACGAAGATGCCCGCAATAAATTGATCGAACATAATTTACGGCTCGTTGCCCATATCGTAAAGAAATTTGATAATACAGGAGAATACACCGAGGATTTAATATCAATTGGTACAATAGGTTTAATTAAAGGAGTTGAAAGTTTTAAAGTTGGAAAAGGTACAAAACTTGCAACATATGCTGCAAGGTGTATTGAAAATGAAATATTAATGTATTTAAGAACATTAAAAAAGACACGTAAAGATGTATCCTTACATAGCCCAATAGGCCAAGATCAAGAAGGTAACGAAATAAGTTTACTTGATATTATAGAAGCCGAATCTGAAAATATAATTGAATATCTACAACTCAATATGCAAATAAACAAAATGCGTGAACATTTTAAAGTACTTGACGAAAGAGAAAGAACTGTATTAGTTTATCGATATGGGTTAAGTAATAATAAAGAATTAACACAAAAAGAAATAGCAAAGTTGTTAAATATCTCACGTAGCTATGTATCCAGAATCGAGAAAAGAGCGTTAATGAAAGTGTTTCGTGCTTATTTTAACAAAGAAAAACAAAACTCATCCCAAAATTAATCAGGATAAAATAGCAGTCTTAAATCAAATATAGTTATTCAAAAATAATATTTCTTCAAATATATAATTATTACTCATCTTTCACACCCAGAGTGGGTTTAAACAGAACGTGGATTAACTCGAGAAACAGGTCAATAATAAACCCTTTTCCAATTAGACCGACAATAAATACAGCTACTCCAAGACCAAATCCTGTAATGATCGCAAAATGTTTCCATTTGATATCACGACAACCTTATCATGATAAAACTGTTTTGAACAAAAAATTAAACTGTGCAGTAACAAAAATTTAGGAATGAACTGATTAACCGCTGCGGAAATATGTTTCGCTTCCTATGGGCGGCTGCCCGGCCTCCCTTCCTGCTATGCACTGCGTAGTCTCATCTAGGCCTACGCTCCTATAGGAGTCTCCACATATTTCCTCCGCTAGGATGGTCACTGTTGACTGAATTTAGGAGCCGACAACAATAATGCATTCTTTCTATTGAATAAAATTTATATGCTAGTGTAGGAAAAATCCGAAGACTCCTGCAGGAACAGTAAATGGTTCTCGATGGGACGAACGATAGTGGCAGTCCCACGAGTCCGAAGATCCCTGATAGCTGAGGCCGTGCCCACGGTAAAGGAGACACAGTGAAAGCAAGCGGTAACCTTGCTTTCACTGATGTCGCTCTTATGCCTGGGGTGAAAGCGAACTGCCCGAAGGCGGAAATCAACGATGCAGTTACTACATTGAAATATCTTGGAATATAGCTGTATTCTCAAGCAACCAGTTAATTTAAAATACAACTAAGCAAGTGAATCAACATCCAAGGCTTATTTATCTATTTCACGATGCAATAGTTGAGTTATTATTAAACCAGAAACAAAAGCCGCATGGACTCAATCTCCATACGGCTTTTAGGTTAGATTTATAAAACCAATCTCTTTAACTGCTTTTAATAATTTGTGTAATTAGATTTGCAGCGTTTCGTGCAGCAAGTCCTAAAAACTCATTAAAGGAAATAGACGATTCTACACCTGCTATATCAGATAATGCTCTAATAATCACAAATGGAACATCGTATTGAAAACATATTTGAGCAATTGCAGCTCCTTCCATTTCCGCGGCTAACATCTTAGGGAATTTCTTTCGAACAAATTGCACTCTTTCAGGATCACTCATAAATGAATCCCCTGTAGCGATTAGTCCTACTTCGCTGTTTATCGCTAAATTCTTGAGGATTTCTTTCGTTTTAGCAATTAATTTTTGATCTGCTTCAAATACTGGTGGCATTTGAGGTACTTGACCATATTCGTAATCAAAAGCGGTAACATCTACATCATGATGTACAACCTGTTCACCTACTACAACATCCCCAACGTTTAGATCTTTACTGAATCCTCCTGCTGAACCAGTATTAATAACCAATGTCGGCTTAAATCTTTCCATTAAAATTGATGTCGCCATTGCAGCATTTACTTTTCCAATCCCGGACTTCAATAGAACGGTATCTTTTCCATCTATCTTCCCTTCAACAAAAAGAACATTTGCAATAGTAGTTTCCTTCTTATCAGTCATTATCTCTTTTAAAAATTGAATTTCTTCATCCATTGCTCCAATTATACCAAACTTCATTATATACCTCCGGTCAGCTTACATTCTGTTAGTACTCTTTAATTCTCTCTACTTTTATAACTTGCCAGCCCTCATTATCTATCCAGGTTAAGTAAGATCGATAATATTCACTTTTCTCTTTATTAGATATAATTGAGACAACTTTTTGCTCTCCACCATTTTCAACACGCCATTCAATCATATCATCTTCTGCAATACCAGTGACGTTAGAAACAGCTCTTTTTATTTCAATTCTGTCATTTGATCCGTCACTATAATTTGTGGTGTGGGGGCCTTCTTGTGATGTTCCGATAGGAAGCCAATTTCCCGTATATGCAACAATTACATTATCGTCGGCCGATTCAACTTGTTGTACATCCACGTCACTTTCCAAATCATATTCCTCTTCATTTTCTTCGTTGTTTTCATTTTCATCATTGCCGTCTTGCGAGTCCTCTGCATTATCATCTGTTAAGTCTATTTCTTCCGTATTTTTAGCTTCATCCTCAGCTACATTTTTATTATTTGTTTTATCGTTGTTCCCAAATGCAATTAAAGAAAATAATATAATAATAAAAACAACAGCTAATAGTGAAAAGAATATTAATTTCCTTTTATTGTCTCGACGTTTCTGATGGCGATCAGTACGTGATAACGTTCTGTTCTCTCTCAAGTCTTTCCCCTCCTCGGAACGGATTTTAAACTTCTGTCTTAATAATTGATTTAATCTCTCATTACCCATTATAACGAAAAATTCATCTGCTAAAAAAAGAAACGAGTATTAACTCATTTCTTCCTTTTATTAATGAACGTCTATTATTTTTACCTTTATTTCCCCACCAGGTGTTGGCACCATTACCTCTGTACCTTTTTCTTGTCCTAGCAAACTTTTTGCCATTGGTGAATCATTGGAAATCTTTCCTTCAAATGGATCTGCTTCCGCACTACCTACAATTGTATATGTTTCTTCTTCTCCGTCTGGTAGTTCAATAAATGTTACTTTTTTTCCAAGACTGACAACGTCTACATTATTTTCGTCATTTTCTATAATTACTGCATTTCTGATCATTTTTTCTAATTGAGCGATTCTTGTCTCAACAAATGCTTGCTCTTCCTTTGCAGAATCATATTCTGAGTTCTCGGATAAATCACCAAAGTCACGAGCAATCTTAATTCTTTCAACAATTTCTTTTCTCTTTTCAGTTTTTAAAATATGCAATTCATTTTCTAATTTTTCTTTTCCTTCTTCAGTCATATAATAACTTTTTTCTTCTGTCATTTTCTAAACACTCCTTAAAAATATGAATTCTACCATATAAAAATGACACACTCGCTAAGGAGTACGTCTTTAATAGTATATTATTAAATTATTTTAGTACTTATAGAAATCCCATCACCAATTGGAATAATCGATGTATGATAATCTTTTTGATTTAACAACCATTCATTAAAACTCCGAATCTTATTAGCCATTTTTTTCAAGCGGATATTATCCGCTTTATTCTCATTAGCAACATATCCTTTAAATAATACATTATCACAGACAATGATTCCTTCGTCTCGAAGCAATGGTTGTACAAGTTCAAAAAAGTTTTTATACTGCCCTTTTGCAGCATCGATAAATATAAAATCGAACATTTTTCCTTGAGATCCTAAGTCATTTATTGCTTCTAATGCATCCCCTAAAATAAGCTGAATATGTTCACTTTTCTGTTGTTCAAAAATATGTTTACTTGCATACTCATACATTTCATGGTTTTTCTCAATCGTTGTAATTTTAGTCAACGGATATGCCTGATGCATACGTAAAGCCGAATATCCGATAGCTGTACCTATTTCTAATATAGACTTCGGCTTTTTTATTCTGACTAATTGTGTTAAAAAGTTCATACTTATTGGTTCCATGATTGGTACGCGATGTGTTTGAGCAAACTCCTCAAGAGTAAGAATCCACTTTTCCTGTTGAGGAATTGATGTTAATAAATATTGATTTACACTATCCATATGTTCTATCTCCAAAATATATATCTGTTTCTTTATGATTCTGATTTTTCGTTTTCTAATTCATACCACTCATGGCGGTATTCTTCTTTAATTTGGTTATGTTCATCCAATGTATCTGAATAAAATGTTTCTCCATTAGGTCTTGAAAAATAGTACAATTTAGTAAAATCTTTGCCTTCGGGATTTAATACACCGTCTATAGACTCTTCGCTTGGTGAATCGATTGGTCCTATCGGTAATCCATCTACGACATACGTATTATATGGTGTTTTAACTTCTATATCATCATAGGTTACTACAGCTTTATGTTTTAGATTTTTCAATCCATAAAATGCAGTAATATCACTCTGTAACTTCATATTATTTTCAATCCGATTAAAGTAAACTTGAGCGACTTTAGGACGATCTTTGGAAAACTTAGATTCTCTTTCAATTACAGAAGCTAAGGTCAATATTTCGTGGACAGTTAGTCCGCTTTCCTCAACTTCTCCTTTCTTTGACTTAATGATTTGGTCAGTTCTTTGCACCATCATATCTATGACAGCCTTAACAGAAGGTTCCTCTTCATATATATCATATGTACCTGCAAATAAATAACCTTCTAACGGCATGTATAATTCCTCATTTAAAACTTCATCTGTTAATAAATCAGGATAATGATTCATCAGTTCATTAATAAACTCATCATCATTTACGGTTTTTAAAAAACTTTCTTGTGTGAAAGACAGTTTATTTGCCAATATATCGGCAATTTGTTCAATTGTCTTGCCCTCTGGTATCGTAATCCGATAAATAGGTTCTTCCATAACTTTACCACTCTGTAATTCTTTTACAATGTCAGCTAGCGAGAGAGAAGGTGTAAGCGTATATTCACCCGCTTGAAAATCTGAATGGTTCTTAAATTTAATATAGAACCGGAAAACCTTACTGTTCTTAATTATTCCATTGTCTTCCAATATGCTAGCTATTTCACTTGTCGATGATCCCATTGGAATTTCTACTTCTATTTTCTCTTTACTCCCTGGATCAACTGGCTCGATAGCTGATTTAACATAGAAATAGCCGGAAATAATTCCAATCACAAATATAAGTGTAAAGGAACTCAAAATAATTAATACGATTTTCCGAACTATCTTAGCGTCGTTTGCTCTCATTTCTAGAGTTGATAAACGATCAGTTGATTCTTTATCTTTTGTCATAACGAATATCTCCTTTTACCTGCTAACAGACAGATAAAATCAGCTTGATTTACTAATTCTCTTCTTCTTCTGTTAGAGTATAAAGCATCTCCTCAATAATATCCCATTCTTCATCAGATTCAATAGAGAATAATTTTAAATCACTTTCATTTTCATCTCCATCATCTTCGAAACGAAATGCATATACGTCTACCTCTTCTTCTTCACTCTGCTCGACTGGAGTAAGTGCTATATATGAATGACCTGTTTCATCTACATCAAATGTAAACAAAACTTCAAATAAATGTTCTTCTCCATTTTCGTCAGGAATTATGATCCGTTCTTGTTCTTCGATACTCATATAAATCCTCCTATTGATTCTGATTTAAAAAACTTTGCAAAATCATTACGGCCGCCATTTTATCAATAACTTTTTTTCTTTTATTTCTGCTTACATCTGCTTCTAGCAAGGCACGTTCAGCTGCAACTGTAGTTAATCTTTCGTCATATAAATGAACGGGCAAATGGAATTTTCTCTCTAAACGTTTGCTATAAATTTTCGATAGTTCGCCTCGTTCACCTATCGTTCCATTCATATGTTTAGGCAATCCGACAACGATTTCCGATACATCGAATTCTTCAATTATGTTTTGGAGTTCTTTATCAGCTGAAGACATATCGTGTTCTGACCAAGCAAGCGTCGTAACGCCTTGAGCAGTGAGCTTCAAAGCGTCACTTAAAGCTACACCGATTGTCTTGGATCCAACATCTAATCCTAATATTCTCATTCATTTACCTTTTTTAACTCTGCTAAATAAAATTTTACTAATTCTTCAATGACCTCGTCCCTTTCAATTTTTCGGATGAGGTTTCTAGCATCTTTGTATCTTGGAATATAAGCTGGGTCTCCTGAGATTAGATAGCCGACAATTTGATTAATCGGATTATAGCCTTTTTCTTTTAATGCTTCGTGAATCGTTAATAACGTTTCCTTAATATCTTGATCAAACGATTCTTCTGGAAAGTTGAATTTCATTGTTTTATCTATTGAACTCATCAATAACACACCCCGTTCCATTATTAGCTTGTCTATATTTTACCATGTTTACATCGTTTCGAATAATTTTTTCCATTTTTTTCACGATGTTTTAGGAAAATTTATTTAAGATTCTCCTCAATATATTCTTCAGTAACTTTTAACGCTTCACTAATTTTAGATGTGTCTTTTCCTCCAGCTTGTGCCATATCCGGTCTTCCACCACCGCCTCCACCACAAACGTTAGCCGCTTGACTAACTAGTTTACCTGCATGAAGATTTCTTTTAATTAAATCGTCTGAAACTCCAGCGATTAAAAGAACTTTGCCATTGTTTTCTGCTGCTAATAGTATAACACCAGATGTCATCTTTTGCTTTATATAATCAACCATATTTCTTAATTGATTCATATCTTTACTTGTTACTTTTTCACTTAATACATGAACATTATGAATTGTTTTGACTTTAGCTAATAACTCTTCTGTTTCTTGATTCGACAATTTGGTCTGTAAAGATTCATTCTCTTTTTCAATTTCTTTAATGTGGTCAAGTATAGAATCAACTTTACTAATAATTTTTTCTTCTTTTGTCTTTAGTAATTCTGCAGTGCCAGTTAATAAACGTAGTCTCTCTTCCAGCCAATTAAATGCTTGTTCACTCGTAAGTGCTTCAATTCTTCTTACACCTGCGCCAATTCCACTTTCAGATACAATCTTAAACAAACCGATTTCAGCACTATTTTCAACATGGCATCCTCCGCAGAGTTCCGTACTATAATCTCCAATTTGAACAACACGGACAATATCTCCGTATTTTTCTCCAAATAAAGCCATCGCACCCATTTTCTTCGCATCGTCTTGTTTCATGTTTTCAATGAATACCTGGATTCCTGCCCATACTTTCTCATTTACAATGCGCTCAATTTTTTCTAAGTCTACTTCTTTGGTTGCTTCAAAATGAGTAAAGTCAAATCGTAATCGATCAGGGGTCACGAGTGATCCTGCTTGATGAATATGTTCACCTAACACATCTCGCAGTGCTTGATGTAATAAATGGGTAGCTGTATGATTTTTAACGACCTGCTTACGGAAGATATCATCGATGACCGCTGTCACTTTTACGTTTTTTTGAATGGATCCCTGTTGAATTTCCAACTGATGGATATGTTGCCCATTAGGTGCTTTTTGAACATCGATGACTTTCGCTCTAACATCGTCTGTATAAATCCAGCCAATATCAGCTACTTGCCCACCGCTTTCAGCATAAAATGGTGTCTCTCGCAGGATAACGGAAACGCTATTTCCTACAAATGCTTCATCTATTATACCATGTTCTCCAATAATATAAATAACCTCAGTTTCCACTTTTTGCTCGTCATAACCTAAAAAACGACTCTCTTCTGTAATCTGAGCAAGTACATCATCTTGGACATGCATAGAAGAGGATTGTACTCTCGCTTCTCTCGCTCTTTTACGCTGCTTTTCCATCTCACTCTCAAAACCTTTTTCATCAATCGAGAAACCAAATTCTTCAACATACTCTTCTGTAAGTTCTTTAGGAAATCCATACGTATCATACAGTTTAAAAACTTCTACTCCTGGAATTATTTTATTTCCACGAATTTTTTCTTTATCAATAATATCATGTAATCGTTCAAGTCCCTCGTTTAATGTTTCATTAAATCGTTCTTCTTCAACTTGAATAATATTAGAGATATATTCCTCCTGTTCACTAACTTCCGGGTAGTACGATTTCATTATATTGCCAACCGTGGGAACTAGTTTATACATAAATGGTTTTTCTATGCCTAAATTCTTTGCATATCGAACGGCACGTCTAATTAATCTGCGTAAGATATACCCTCTTCCTTCATTTGAAGGTAACGCGTGATCACCAACAGCAAACGCTACAGTCCTAATATGATCAGCAATTATTTTAAATGCGGTATCCGTTTCTTTTGATTTCCCATATTTAATAGATGTAAACTCTTCTGTTTTTTCAATAATCGGGACGAATAAATCTGTGTCAAAATTTGTTTCTGCATTCTGTAATATGGATACTAGACGTTCAAGTCCCATACCTGTATCAATATTTTTGTTTGGAAGCGGTGTATACGTATCGTCAGGATTATGGTTAAATTGAGAAAAAACAAGATTCCAAACTTCTAAATACCGTTCATTCTCTCCGCCGGGATAAAGTTCTGTATCGTTAGGGTCATTTCCATAACTTTCTCCACGGTCATAAAATATTTCGGTATTCGGTCCACTTGGTCCTTCTCCAATATCCCAAAAATTTTCTTCCAAACGAATAATACGTGATTCTGGAAGTTTTATTTCATTTAACCAAATGTTATAAGCTTCATCATCTTCAGGATGTACAGTGACAGAGAGCAAATCTGGATCAAAGCCAATCCACTTTTCACTCGTTAAAAATTCCCAAGCCCAAATGATCGCCTCTTTTTTAAAATAATCACCGATAGAAAAATTTCCTAGCATTTCAAAAAAAGTATGATGACGTGCTGTAAAGCCAACGTTCTCAATATCATTTGTACGAATAGATTTTTGCACATTAACAATTCGTGGGTTTTCAGGAATAATCGTACCGTCAAAATATTTCTTTAACGTTGCTACCCCACTATTTATCCAAAGCAAACTTGGATCATCTTTAGGAACTAAAGAAACACTTTGCTCAATCTTATGCCCGTTCTCTTTAAAAAACTGCAAAAACAATTCTCTTACTTCGGATGAAGATAATTTTTTCATTTTGATCTGCCTCCATTTTTACTAAACAATAAAAAAACTCCTCTCTGCATCTGCAGGGACGAGATCTTATTTCGCGGTACCACCCTAATTATGAATTAACAAGTAATTCATCTCTTCGTCATCATAACGGTCTGTAAACCGACGGGGATTAACCGTACTCAAGTATAGCTTTCCATAATATCATGTTAGAATTTATCACAGCAAATTAAATTCCTCTCTTTAACATGAGTGACTATGTACTTTTCACTTTCAACGTTTTATTATATAAAGTTAAAAATAGTATAAGGAACTGTTAAGAAATTGTCAATCGCAATGTAGTCGATTTAAATAAATTTGAACGATGATTGCTTTTAAAATTGTTATGGTAGGAACAGCAAGAATCATTCCTATAATTCCGCCAACTTCAGCTCCAACGATTAAAGTTAAAATAATGAATACTGGATGGATCTTAACATTTTTACCCATAACATATGGTGATAAAAAACTATTCTCTAATGTTTGTACAATTACTGTAGTAACAAGGACAACGATAACTAATTTCCAAGATACGGTCATAGCGACAGCGACAGCTGGAACTGTTCCGATGATCGGTCCAAAATATGGGATAAGATTCATTAACCCCATGATCACTGCTAACACCAAACCATATTTTAATTGAAATGTATGAAAAACAACGTATGCAATAAACATCACTGCAGAAGAAATAATTAATTGCCCTCTTACATAGCCTCCTAAGCTTTCATCAATTGCTAACAAGATTGTTTCAAACTTACTGAACTGTTTCGGTGGTATTATTTTTTGTAAAGAACTCTTCATTAATGTAAAGTCTTTTAAAAAATAAAAAACAAGTACTGGAATAATTGTGATCGTAATAATAAAATCAAAAAGATTAGCGACTCTTTCTAATATGTTTTCAATTTGTTTTTCTACTGATGTTTCTATCCGTACTATTAATTCATCCATTTTATCGTGAACAATTTCAGGTAAGAAAGAAGTTGATTCATATAAAGAATAAATTATTTCCTCATACATATAGACAAATTGAGGGAGATGTTCACTCAAATCTTGTAGTTGATGCACAAAAACTGGAAAGCTTTTGTAAAATAGAAGCGTTACAGATGTAAAGAACAGAAAATAAATAATGAGAACTGCAAAACCTTTACTAATTTTAAATTGATTTAATTTTAGTATAATCGGATATAGTAAATAGCTAATAAACGCAGCAATAAGGAAAGGTGCTATGATCCGTCCGATAAAAAAAAGTACAATTTTATAAATAGGAAATAATTTAACGAGTAAGTATAATAATATAATAATTAAAATGATGCAAAGTGATATATAAATAGTTTTCTTTTGAACTTTCATCCTGGCTCCTCCCTCGTACCTTTGTATTATTCGTAACGAGGGAGGTTATATACGTATTACATAAAATCATATGGAGAGAGTTCTTCGGTTTCTTCGGGAACAGGGAGCTCTTCTTGATCCACTATTTCTCCTTGGTCGCCATCACCCATTTTTAGCTGCAATTGTTTTTGTAAGGTTGTAAAACGCTTATCCGTATCTAACGTTTGAATACCTTGCATAAAAGCATCTGTTTCCCCACAAATAATAAGCGACTGTTTACTTCTTGTAATGGCCGTATAAAGTAAGTTCTTCCTAAGCATTCTTCGATAAGCTGAAACAACTGGCATTACAACAATAGGGAACTCGCTTCCTTGCGATTTATGAATCGAAATACAATACGCGTGCATAAAATTAAGATAATTAGATCGGGTATACAATACTTCTCTTTCATCAAATCCAATTAATATTTGCTCTTGCTTGTCTTCCGTTTCTTTTGCATGAAAGATCTGTATAATTTCACCAATATCTCCATTGTATACACCATCTTCAGGTTGATTAACGAGTTGGATTACACGATCTCCTACACGATACGTTGCATCATTTATAAATCTTTCTCTTTTTTTCTTAGATTTAGGATTGACTAATGATTGAATGTTTTTATTAATCGCATTAATCCCGGCTTCAGTTCGATACATTGGCGCCAAAATTTGGATATCATTTATTGGAAGTCCTTTATCAATCGCCTTTTTAAATACCGTTGTGACTACATCAATTAGTTGATTTGTTTTACATGGAATAAAGCTGAAATCTTTATCTTTTTCTAAATCTACAGGTTTACAAAGATCATTTTTTATTAGGTGGGCAAGCTGTATGATTTTAGACCCTTCTTGTTGCCGATATACTTCCGTTAATTTTACATAAGGAATTAAATTACTGCTTAATAGATCAGACAGTACTTGACCAGGACCAACAGATGGAAGTTGATCTTCATCCCCAACTAATAAAATTTGCATATCATTCGGAATTGCTTTAAAGAGATGATTTGCAAGCCATGTATCCACCATAGAAAATTCATCAATAACTAAATATTTTCCGGTAAGTTTTTCATATTCATTTTTTTCAAAACTATTATGTCCATCCCAACCTAACAAGCGGTGAATCGTCATCGCTTTAATACCAGTAGATTCTTGTAGTCTTTTGGCAGCTCTACCTGTCGGGGCGGTTAAAACAAACGGATAGTCAGCCGCATTATCGTAATCATGTCGATTCATTGATAATCCATGAATATCAGCATAAACCTTCAAAATTCCTTTAATTACGGTTGTTTTCCCGGTACCAGGTCCACCTGTTAAGATCATTAATTTTGAATGAATTGCTTGTTTAATTGCTGAAAATTGTTCTTCTCCGTAATTTAATATTTCTTCTTCTTCAATTTCACCGATGAGTTTCATTAATTCTGCATCTGTTGTTTCCGTCTCAATTTTCTTTTCCATTATCCGCTTAATATGAGAACTGAATTGATCTTCTGCGTAATATAGACTTGGTAAATAAACGTTGCCTTCTTTAAGGATTATTTTTTTCTCTCCCGCTAATTCCTCTAGAATGCTAACCAATTCCTCATAGGTAAGTGTCTTTATGTTTAAAATTTCTTGCATACTTTTAATGCAATCATCTATTGGTAAAAATACATGTCCATCAAGGATACTTAATTGTAGAGCATAAATACAACTAGCACGTAATCTATTATCATCCGTTTTTTTAATTCCATTTATATCCGCAATTTTATCGGCTGTTAAAAACCCAAAACCTTCAATATCATAAATAAACTGATATGGATTTTCTTTTAATAATGACAATGTTTCTTCTTTATATGTCTTGTACAATAATTGCGCCATTTTAAGACTGATTCCATATCTCGTTAATTGAACAGCGATTTGTTCAAATCCTTGATTTTCCAGTAATGTGTTTACTAAAGTTTGAACAGTTTTCTTATTAATATTAGGAATCGAATTTAAGCAATCCGGATCTTCTAAAATTTTGGTTACTGCATTTTCACCAAGTTTCTCGACGATCGACTCAGCTGTCCGTTTCCCAATGCCATAAAATAAATCACTAGATAGATAGGAGATAACAGCTTCTTTTGTTTCTGGAACAAACGTTTGATATGCAGTTATATCGTATTGTAAACCGAATTTTGGATGGGTCACTAACTGACCAAAAAATTGATATGTCACTCCAGGTTGTAAATTACTAAAATAACCTTTCCCGACAATTTCTTTTTCAGAAAACGTTTCATTCGTATCATGTACTTTTATTTTTACGATTGAGAAATAATCAGAAACACTCTCATAAATCGTAAACATAATCTCACCTTTAATAAAACCATGGTCTTTATTTTGGTCTGTTTCCATCCTAAAACCTCGCTATCTATCTATCATGGTTAACACATTTTCTCTTGCTTGCTTTGCCATTTTATGATCGGGTTGGTGTACTAATGCTCGATTTAAATATTCTAAAGCTTCTTCCCATTTTTCTTCACGTACATAAATTATTCCTAGATTATAATTTGCATCCGCATGAGAATGCTCTTTATCAATCACTTTGACAAAGACTTCTTTTGCTTCTTTAAGGTAATTGACCTGTGCTAAAGCTAACCCATATTGAAACATTTTCTCCACATCGTCCGTAAGCTCAACTGCACGCTGCAAAAATGGAATGGATAACATCAGTTGCTTTTGCTTATAGTACACCATACCAAGTAAGTAAAAAGTTTCCCCATCATTTACACCTAAATGAATAGCATGTTTCAGCATCTTCTCTGCTTGATCATACAACTTTTGATTGAAATATAAGTTACCTAAACTGACAAAAGCTGTTGCAGAATTTTCATCTAATTCAATTGCTTTTAAAAAAAATCTTTCTGCCTCTTCTATCTGGTTAGTTATTTCCAACAAATTACCGAAATTAATATAGTTAATTGGATCTTCTGGTTGATCCTCGATTAATTCTACTAATAACTTTGCAGCTTCCTCATATTGCTTATCTTTGATAAATTGAATCGCAATTTCTTGTTTTGTCAATTTCCAAACTCCTTACATGATGAAAAGACTATCTTAAGATCCCTTAACATAGTCTTTTTAACCAACATACTCTAATCTTTCATTTGCTTTTAATACTTGATCGATTATGCCTCCGCCAAGACAAACTTCACCTTGGTAAAAAACAACAGCTTGACCTGGTGTCACTGCTCTTTCTTCTCCCTTAAAATCAACGCGAACTTGATTGTTTTCAAGCACAGTTACATGGACCTGGCTATCTTTTTGACGATATCTAAATTTAGCAGTACATGTGAATGAGGAACTTACTTCATTAATCCAATTTAAATTCGTCGCGATAAGCGCATCTGAATATAAATATTCGTTTGAGTCGCCTTGCTCAACGAATAAAATATTTTCTTTTAAATCTTTCCCGACGACAAACCATGGGTCACCTTCTCCGCCAATTCCTAATCCATGCCGTTGTCCAATCGTATAATACATTAATCCATCATGCTTGCCTTTTATTTCTCCTTGAAGAGTTTGCATAATTCCTGGTTGTGCTGGTAGATACTCACTTAAAAATTGTTTAAAGTTTTTCTCGCCAATAAAACAAATTCCTGTACTATCCTTTTTAGACGCAGTAGCCAAATCATTTTCCCTTGCAATTTTTCGAACTTCCTGTTTCTCTAAATGTCCCAAAGGAAAAAGTACTTTTTCCAGGACTTCCGCTGACAATTGGTTGAGAAAATATGTTTGATCTTTATTAGTGTCCACACCACGTAATAATTCTACTTTTCCGTTTTCTCGTCTAATTTGTGCATAATGTCCGGTCGCGACATAGTCCGCCCCGATAGATAGTGCATAATCCATAAATGCTTTAAACTTTATTTCCTTGTTACACATCACATCCGGGTTAGGTGTTCTCCCTGAACGATATTCATCAAGAAAATATGTGAAAACCTTATCCCAATACTCTTTTTCAAAATTTACTGAGTAATATGGAATGCCGATTTGATTACAAACTCGAATAACATCTTCATAATCTTTTGTTGCGGTACAGACACCAAATTCATCCGTATCGTCCCAATTTTTCATGAATACTCCAATAACTTCATATCCTTGCTCTTTTAATAATAGAGCTGCTACGGAAGAATCTACTCCTCCACTCATTCCAATAACAACTCTAGTTTTTTCTTTCATACGAATCCTCTTTTCTATTCAGTTAGCCTTTTCACTACTTTTACAACTCGTTCCGCAGCGTCTTTTACATTCTCTAACGTATTTGCCGAGCCAAAACTAAAACGTATCGAATTATACATCCGTTCATCACGACTGCTAAACATTGCTTTTAATACATGGGAAGGCTCTAACGAACCCGCTGTACAAGCACTGCCACTAGAAGCTGCTACACCCTCTAAATCCAAGTTCGTTAACATGACATCTACTTTGGTCCCAGGAAAGCTGATATTAACAATTGTAGGGATTGACAACTCAATATCCCCATTCACATCAAAGTCAATTTCTGCTTCTCTCAATGCATCTAAAAATGCTTGCTTATATAAAGAATATATTTCTCGATTTTGTTGCTTATTTTCCATAGCGATTTTCGCTGCTGTATAATAACCTACAGCACCTCTTAAGTTCTCTGTACCCGGTCGTTTTGTTTTTTCTTGTAATCCGCCATATTGTAATTGCTTTAAGGGAACATCTTCACGAGCATATAAAAACCCAATGCCTTTAGGCCCATTAAGTTTATGGCCTGAAGTTGTTAAAAGATCAATACCAGATTTTTTCACATCTATATCCAACATGCTGTACGCTTGAACTGCATCAGTATGAAAGTATGCTTGATGATCCCTTAGCAACGAGGCAATTTGCTCAATTGGTTGAATAATTCCCGTTTCATTATTCGCTGTCATTACGGAAACTAAAATTGTTTGATCAGTTAACGTTCTCTCAACATCTGCTACATTAACTTGTCCATTCTTATTAACAGGCAAATAAGTTACATGGAAGCCCAATCTTTGTAAATATTGCATAATATGAAGAATAGCATGATGTTCTTGTGCAGATGTAATGATATGATTTCCGTTATATTCATTTTCAAGCGCTGTGCCAATAATTGCTAAATTATTCGCTTCTGTACCACCGCTAGTAAAAATAATTTCATTCTCATTAGCATTGATACTTTTAGCTAAAAATCTTCTCGCTTCATCCAAATAATATTTTGCTCTTCTTCCAAATGAATGTATGCTGGAAGGATTGCCGTATACTTCTTTTTCTAATTCATACATTTTTTCTAAGGCTTCTTCATGAACTGGAGTCGTTGCTGCATGATCAAGGTAGATCACATCCATCTTCCTTCCATCTTAAATATAAAACATATACTCTTTTTGTGGTTCTTTATGATCATTTATAATTAAGTCTTTCAGAGTCGTCGTGTCTAAAACGTCTTTAACAACGTCACGAATCCTCATCCACAATGCTTGCTGTGCCGCTTCTTCTTCTTCAATTCCTTCCACAGGAGTAATCGGACCCTCTAAAACTCGAATAATGTCTCCAGCCGTAATATTTTCAGGTTCATCAGCTAATATATATCCCCCATATGCACCACGCACACTTCTTACAAGTCCAGCATTTCTAAGTGGAGCAGCCAATTGCTCTAAATAATGGGCTGACAAGTTTTTATCTTCTGCAATTGATTTTAATGAGACAGGGCCTTCACCATATTTTCTCGCCAATTCAATCATTACAGTAAGTCCATAACGCCCTTTTGTAGATATTTTCAATATACACACCTCATTTAATAAACTCTATCCTTATTTCTCATTATGTTCTAGTATTTGATTCATTAATAAAATAAGTCATACACAAATAATTATAACATGAACATTGTCATTCTTGCATTTTATCGCATTTATGCATACGCTTAAATGTGAACCAAAAATTTTATTAAATTAAAAATTGTTATAAATTCACATAAAGGACGATTATGAATGATTAAAACACCACTTGCAGCTAAAATGAGACCAAGCCATATTGATGAAATAATTGGACAGGAACACTTGGTGGGAAATGGAAAAATTATTAGAAGAATGGTTGAAGCAGGTAATATTGCTTCCATGATCTTATTTGGCCCGCCTGGAACAGGTAAAACTTCGATGGCTTTTGCGATTGCTAAAAGTTTATCACTCCCTGTCCGAAAATTAAATGCAGTTATTAACAAAAAGAAAGACATGGAAATTGTAGTGGAAGAAGCAAAAATGACTGGATCTATCGTATTAATTTTAGATGAGGTTCATCGTCTGGATAAAGCTAGACAAGATTTTCTTCTCCCCCATTTAGAAGATAATTTAATCACATTAATCGGTTGTACAACAAGTAATCCTTATCATTCGATTAACCCGGCAATCCGAAGTCGCTGTCATTTATTTGAATTATTTCCACTTACCGCAGAGCAAATAAAAGATGCAATTCAAAAAACATTACAAGATAAAGAAAAAGGTTATGGTACTAAAAATATTTTTATAACTGATGAAGCAATCAACCATTTTGCTTATAGCACAAACGGAGATTTACGTGCCGTTTTAAATGGATTGGAGTTAGCTGTAAGCTCCACGCCTCCTGATCAAGAAGATGTCATCCACATTACTTTAGAAATTGCGGAAGAGTGTATGCAAAAAAAGAGCTTCACACATGATAAAGATGGGGATGCACATTATGACGTTTTATCCGCGTTCCAAAAATCGATCCGTGGTAGTGATGTGAATGCTTCCTTGCATTATTTAGGACGATTAATTGAAGCGGCTGACCTAGATAGCATTGGAAGGCGATTAATTGTGATAGCCTATGAAGATATCGGTCTAGCAAACCCTCAAGCAGGACCTCGGGCTGTAGCAGCCGTGGAAGCTGCTGAACGTCTCGGTTTTCCTGAAGCAAGAATTCCATTAGCTGTTGCCGTTTCCGAACTTGCGCTATCTCCAAAATCAAATACTGCTTATAAAGCACTTGATGAAGCTTTAAATGATATAAGAACTCGACCTACAGGAGACGTACCATTGCATCTTAAAGATGCTCATTATAAAGGTGCTTCAAAGCTTGGCAGGGGAGTGAATTACAAATATCCACATAACTATGAGGGCAATTGGATTAAACAACAATACCTACCAAATGAAATAAAAGATAAAAAATATTTTAAACCAAATGAAAATAGTAAATTTGAGCGTGCCTTAAAAACCGTATATGAGAATATAGTAAATAAAAGCAAATAAGTCATCCAAAGCATACCGTGAATCTATATTGATCTATTCTAATATTATTAATATATTTTAATTTTATTTAAAAGATTTGCTTACAAAAGTATAATTCCTTTTTCTAACGGTCATAATACGTAACAAGTTGTTAATTCCTCAATGTAATGTAATCTACACCAGGAGAACTTTAATAAATAATGTAGCTGATAGACATATCATGACTACTACTAAGCAATTTTATTAAATTCTATTAAAAAGATCGTTTGGTAAAAGGAGTTGAAGAGATGGCTAAAGTAAGACAAGATGCGTGGTCACACGAAGATGATTTATTATTAGCAGAAACAGTTTTACGCCATATAAGAGAAGGAAGTACACAATTAAATGCTTTTGAAGAAGTGGGTGATGAACTGAATCGAACTTCTGCCGCTTGTGGATTTCGTTGGAATGCCGAAGTACGTAATAAATATATAGATGCGATTGAATTGGCTAAGAGACAGAGGAAAGAACGAAAACGTGCACAAGCAGTACAAATGAAAAAGAATCCTTCACCAAGGACATTCTCAAAACCTGCAGAAACTAGATCGTCACTCGTTATGGAACCACCCGAAACAACTGAATTAACAATAGATCATGTGGTTCATTTTTTGCAAAATTTACAACAAGACTATTATGCTTCCAATCAATCAATTAAAAGAGCAGAGAAAATTCAATCTGAAAACAATGAATTAAGAGAGCAAATAATAGCTTTAGAAAGAGAATTGAGTATTACAAAGAAAAAATTAACAACCGTAGAAGAGGACTATAAAACCTTCATTCAAATAATGGAGCGAGCGAGAAAAATGACTGTTCTAGAAGATCAAGGATCAATTAATTCTCCAACCTTTAAAATGGATAAAAACGGTAATCTCGAACAGTTCGCACATGGCTCTTCAAATTAACATAAGAACAATGTGTTTCTAGTCATAGAAAAATCCGAAGTAATATAATTCTTCGGGTTTTTCTTTTATTATTTTGTAACGTATTAGAAGGAACGTTCTACGTATTTTTTTCATGATTTAATATTGGAAATTCTAGAGAGTTATTCGTCTCAAAAGTCAATTACGCTTTAAATCTATAAAGTATATACTTCCCTGCTAAACGCGATTACTTAAAAAAATAATCTCCTACCATTAGGTAGAAGATTTGACTATTCCATAAAAACCAAGAATCATTAATCCCAATGCTGCCGTCCAACATCGATTTTGAACCCGCATATTGCAGGTGGGTGCTTTATTCTGTATGCATTATTGTCACGAGCAAATCTTTTTTCAGATTCGAAGGACAATAACCTCCATACAAAAATTTCAAACTCCCTATATCCGACTGTTAGGTCAAAATGATTTATCTAACGCACAAATTAGGATTAATGATTAATCTAATATCATCCTAACACATGAAAGCGCTTTAATCAATGGAGAAGTTGTCGAATTTTATTTTTGTTATGAACTTTATACAGAAAGAATCTACTCGATATCCCCTAGTTATCTGTAAATCATCAAAATTCTCAGAGATTTACGTAGTATTCTAACCAGCAGGACCTTGTAGATTCTCATGTTTTTATTCTTATTTACTTAACCAAGTGAGTTCAAACAGATGCTCTGGTAAACCGGGGAATGTTTCCAATCACTCCTAGACAACCTTGAACATGATAAAGCAGTTTTGCACAACAGATATAAACTGTGCAGCAATGGCTCAACTTTATAATTTCCGGAAGTCGCTTCGGAAAAATATTTCGCTTTCACCACGGGCATAAGCGCGACATCTGCTCAAGCAACACTACCTCTTGCTTTCACAGTGTCTCCTTTACCGCAGGCACGGCGATCTGCTTCTGTAGCTTCCTCGTTTACAAGAAGATACAGGGATCTTCGGACTCGTGGGACTGCCACTATCGTTCGTCCCATCGAGAACCATATGCTGTTCCTGCAGGACTCTTCGTATTTTCCCTACGCTAGCATGTGAATTTTATCCAATAGAAATAAAGTCGGCTCCTAAATTGAGTCAACAGTTACCATCCTAGCGAAGGAAATATGTGGAGACTCCTATGGGAGCATAGGCCTAGGTGAGACTACGAAGTGCGTAGCACAAGGAGGCTGACCAGTCGCCCATGGAAAGCGAAACATATTTCCGCAGCGGTTAATCAGCTTATCCATAAATTGTAGTTACTGTGTAGTTTATATCAAATGCAACTTTAAAAAGACCTTGGAATATTAGTTGTATACAAACTTTCGAAGTAAATTAAGGAAGTGGATTAATCTCCACTCCCTAACACTCCTATGCTTTATTTATCTGTTGAGTATTAATTTAAAAATTCTTTTGTATGCTTATTCTTCGTCATTTACCAATTCAATGTTTAATTCTTCTAATTGAGCTTCACTTACTTCGCTTGGTGCATCAGTTAATAAGTCTGATGCAGACGCTGTCTTCGGGAATAAAATCGTATCACGAATATTTGATTTCCCTGCAAGTAGCATAACAATCCGATCTAAGCCAAGAGCAACACCACCATGTGGAGGAGCACCGTACTCTAATGCATCGAGTAAAAATCCAAATTGTTCACGTGCGGATTCCTTTGTAAAGCCAAGAACTTCGAACATTGTATCTTGTAGCTCACTTTGATTGATTCGAATCGATCCTCCACCTAATTCATAACCATTTAGCACAATATCATAAGCATTAGCACGAACAGATGCAGGATCGCTCTTTAGCTTTTCCACGTCTTCCACAATTGGAGAGGTAAACGGATGGTGAGCCGCTGTATAACGCTTTGCCTCTTCGTCATACTCTAATAATGGCCAGTCAACAACCCATAAGAAATTATAAAGTGATTCGTCAATTAAGCCTAAATCTTTTCCTAGCTTCAAACGGAGTGCACCTAAACTGTCAAAAACAACTTTTGACTTATCAGCAACGAACAACAGCAAGTCTCCATCTTCCGCTTCTGATCGTTCGATCAATTGGGCTCTTTCCTCTTCTGAGAAAAACTTAGCAATCGGTCCAGTTAAATCTCCTTCAGCGATTTTGATCCAAGCCAATCCTTTTGCTCCATATGTGGCAACATATTCAGTTAAGCCAGCATCGATATCCTTTCTTGTAAATTGATCTGCCTTTCCTTTAACGTTTAACAGAGCAACTTTACCACCATTTTTTACTGCGCCACTAAATACTTTAAATTCCATATTCTCTACAATATCAGATACATGAATTAACTCCATTCCAAAACGAGTATCTGGTTTATCAGAACCAAAACGATTCATAGCTTCATTGTAACTTAATCGAATAAATGGTGTTTTAATTTCAATATCTAAAACATCTTTCATGATACGTTGCATCATTTGTTCTACTAACTTAATAACATCCTCACTCGTTAGAAAAGCTGTTTCAATATCGATTTGAGTAAATTCAGGTTGTCTATCCGCACGAAGATCTTCATCACGGAAACAACGAGCTATTTGATAATATTTTTCAAATCCACTCATCATGAGTAATTGCTTAAAAAGTTGCGGAGATTGTGGTAATGCATAAAATTCTCCTTGATGTACACGACTAGGCACTAAATAGTCTCGAGCTCCTTCTGGTGTACTTTTTGTTAAAATAGGTGTTTCCATTTCTAAGAACTCATTTTCATTTAAAAAGTTACGTACAGACTGAGTGATTTGATGGCGGATTTTAAATGTACGTTGCATATCTTCTCTTCTTAAATCTATATAACGATATTTAAGACGTAAATCCTCAGATACATCTTGTGCTTCATGAATGAGGAAAGGTAAGTTTTTAGATTTATTTAGTATCGTCACTTCTGAAACAGTAACTTCAACTTCACCAGTTTGAAGATTAGGATTAACTGTTGACTCGTCTCGTTTAATTACCTTACCATGCACTTCAATTACAAATTCGCTTCGTAATGTTTCAGCAATTTGTAATGCCTCTTTTGAATAGTCAGGATTAAAAACAATTTGAACAATTCCTGAATGATCACGTAAATCGATAAATATTAGCTCACCTAAATCTCTACGTCGATGAACCCAGCCTTTTAGAGTAACGGTCTCATCCACATGTTCTAAACGTAATGTTCCTGCATTCTTTCTTTCATTCATTTTTGATTACCTCCACACTTTTCTTTCATTGTTAATACTAATTGATCAATCGATATTTCTGTCTCTTCTCCTGTGTCCATCGATTTCAATTTAACAATTTTATTTTCTAATTCCTCTTCTCCTAAAATGACAACATATTTTGCATGGTATCGATCTGCTGCTTTAAATTGCGCTTTAATTTTACGATCTTGATAATCTTTATCCACTTTCAGTCCTTCAAGTCGCATTTGCTGAACGATTTTGACCACTTCTGTTTGAGTGTTTTCTCCAATAGATACGACAAATACATCTAATTCTCTTTTAACGGGAAGTTCAATATTCTCACTTTCTAAGGCTAATAGCAATCGCTCTAACCCCATTCCAAAACCAATTCCAGGTGTATTTGGCCCACCTAATTGTTCTGCTAAACCATTATATCGACCGCCGCCTAACAGTGTCGTGATTGCTCCAAATCCTTCTGCTTCGCTCATAATTTCAAATGCAGTATGATTATAATAGTCTAGCCCTCTTACTAATGTAGGATCAACCGTATAAGGAATATCCATCACATCTAAATATGTTTTTACTTTAGTAAAATATTCATCAGATTCTTCATTTAAATAATCGAGTACAGAAGGAGCATTTTTCATTGCAGGATGATCACGGTCTGCTTTACAATCTAAAATTCTTAATGGATTTTTCGTTAATCGATTGGTACAGTCTGAACACAACTCATCAATATGTGGTGTAAAATGTTTAATCAATGCCTGTCTATGTGCATTTCTACTTTCCGTATCACCAAGACTATTAATAACTAATTTGATAGAACGTAAACCTAGCTTTTGATAAGCTGTCATCGCCAAAGCGATAACTTCAGCATCTACAGCTGGATCAGCACTTCCTAATACTTCTACACCAAATTGATTTAACTGTCTCATCCGGCCATGCTGAGGTCGTTCATAACGAAACATCTGGGCAAAATAATACAATTTGGTTGGTTGAATAGGTGAACCGAATAATTTATTTTCGATATATGCTCGAACGACAGGAGCCGTTCCTTCAGGACGTAAAGTAATACTTCGGCCTCCACGATCGTCAAATGTGTACATTTCTTTTTGAACAATATCCGTTGTATCTCCTACTCCGCGTTGAAAAACTTCGGTATGTTCAAAAAGCGGAGTTCTAATTTCTTCGTAATTAAAGGATTTACTTAGATTTCGTAATACTTGTTCCACATATTGCCATCTTCTTGTTTGTTCCGGTAATAAGTCAACTGTTCCCCGAGGGGCTTTCATTTTCATGTTATCTACCTCCAAATATAATTAGAAAATTTGAGCTTATTGTCAAATTATTGATGTTTTCATTCGGTAAATAAAAAAATCCCGTCCCTAATTTCCAAATTCAATTAAGGGACGAGATTTACCCGCGTTGCCACCCTGATTAATGCAAGTTACTGCATTCGCTTAAACGTTAACGCCGTTTACGTCTATATTTACTATGTTTCAATATAGATCCTCAAGAATGTCCTTCATTAGGCACAAATGCAATAATAGTCTCAGCCAAGCTATTATCTCTCTTTTCATTGTGGTACTAACTACTCTTTCCTTCAATGGATATACTATTTAAAATTTATCGATATAATCATAAGGATAAATTTGAAGAATGTCAAGCTAAGTATATTTATATAATCTTCCCGTCAATCGTTTCCATAATAATAGTAACGGGACCATCATTTATTAGTTCAATATTCATCATTGCACCAAATTCACCAGTTTCTACATGAACTCCAGCTTCTTTTATTTTCTCATTGAATAGTTCATATAATTCATTAGCATACTCCGGGTCTGCTGCTTGCATAAAATTAGGACGACGACCTTTTCGAACATCACCATACAAAGTAAATTGCGAAACCGATAAGATATCGCCTTTCTCATCTATTAAAGAATTATTCATTTTATTTTTCTCATCTTCAAATATCCGTAAATGAATAATTTTTTGAACCAAAGCCTCAATATCTTTTTCAGTGTCAGTTTGGCTGACACCTAGTAAGATAAGCAAACCTTGTTGAATTTCTCCAACAGTTTTATCGTTTACTTTTACACTTGCATGTTTTACACGTTGGATAACAGCTTTCAATGAAAAATACTCCTTTAATTAATGTACTGTCCTTGTGACCGCATAAATGTCTTTAACTTGTTTTATACGATCAACTACATGTTTTAAATGATCTGTATTTTTAATAAGAACGGTTATATGAATATGAGCTATTTTATTTCGGTCCGCTCGGCCGCTGACAGAGCTGATCTGCGTATTCGTTTCATTTACTACTTGTAAAACTTCATTCAATAATCCGTTGCGATCATACCCTGATATTTCTAAATCAAGATAATATTCTTTGTTGCTATAGTGTGGATTTTTCCATTTTACTTCCAAGAAACGTTCTTCTGCTT
The DNA here is from genome assembly GCF_037071985.1 of Pseudogracilibacillus sp. SE30717A. Taxonomy (NCBI): domain Bacteria; kingdom Bacillati; phylum Bacillota; class Bacilli; order Caryophanales; family Bacillaceae; genus Pseudogracilibacillus; species Pseudogracilibacillus sp. SE30717A. Next base: position 24,598 of record NZ_JAXHDF010000005.1, read on the forward strand.
CATCACTTTGGATGTTCGGACAATCACTACGATGAACAGAAACACCGCGACCTTTTGTAATATAACCGACAATGTCATCATTAGGAACTGGATTACAGCATCGAGAAAGTCGTACTAATACATTGTCTACTCCTTCTACTTGTACTCCTGAATCTGTTTTCACAAGAGAATTGGATTTATTTTGGACATTACTCTGTACTTCTTCAATTTTCTCTTCCAATTTTTGTTCATTTTCTTTTTCTTTTCGCAACTGTTCGGTAAGTCGAGTAACAATCTGTGCTGCCGTAATACCTTGATAACCGACCGCAGCATATAAATCATCTTCGTTAACGAAGTTAAATTTCTTACAAACTTTATTAATATTTTCAGTCGTTAAAACTTCTTTTACTGTAAAGCCTAGCTCTTTAATCCCTTTTTCTATTTCCGCTTTGCCTTTTTCAATATTTTCTTCTTTTGTTTGCTTCTTGAAAAATTGTTTAATTTTGTTCTTAGCTTGGGATGATTGAGTAATTTTTAACCAATCTTGTGAGGGACCGTACGAATGACGAGAAGTAATTATTTCGACAATGTCCCCATTTTTCAGTTTATAATCTAACGGCTCTATTTTTCCGTTCACACGTGCACCAACTGTTTTATTACCGATTTCCGTATGAATGCGATATGCAAAATCAAGTGGAATCGAACCTGAAGGTAATTCAATTACGTCACCTTTAGGAGTAAAAACATAAACCATATCTGAGAATAAGTCTATTTTCAATGATTCAACGAATTCCTCTGCATCGTGCGTATCATTTTGCCAATCTAAAATCTCTCGGAACCATGATAACTTTTCTACAAACGTTTTTTCATGAGGTTTTACTTCTTTGCCTTCTTTATATGCCCAATGTGCGGCAATTCCATATTCAGCTAGTTTATGCATCTCTTTTGTTCGTATCTGAACTTCTAAGGGGTCTCCCTTTGGCCCAATAACAGTCGTATGAAGCGATTGATAAAAATTAGCTTTCGGCATTGCAATATAGTCTTTAAATCGACCTGGCATCGGTTTCCAATACGTATGGATGATTCCTAATACAGCATAACAATCTTTAATACTTTCAACAATTACTCGAACTGCTAGTAAATCATAGATCTCATTAAATTCAACGCTCTGTGTTTTCATTTTTCTATACGTACTATAAATATGTTTCGGGCGCCCAGAAATTTCAGCTTCGATTCTTACTTTTGCTAATTCCTCGGCAATAGCATTCATTACTTCGTCAATATAAAATTCACGTTCATCTCGCTTCTGTTTCATCAGCTGAACAATTCGATAATACTGTTGTGGATTTAAATAACGTAGAGCCGTATCTTCCAGTTCCCATTTTATCGTTGACATTCCAAGCCGATGAGCGAGTGGCGCAAATATTTCAAGTGTTTCATTCGAGATTCTACGTTGCTTTTCTGCCGGTAAATGTTTCAGTGTACGCATATTATGCAATCTGTCGGCTAGCTTAATTAATATTACGCGAATGTCCTTTGCCATTGCTACAAACATTTTTCGATGGTTTTCTGCTTGAAGTACTTCTTTTGATTTATATTTAATTTTCCCTAATTTGGTAACTCCATCTACTAACATAGCTACTTCTGAATTAAAAGCAGTTTCAATTTCATCTAATGTTGTATCCGTGTCTTCAACTACATCGTGTAATAACCCACCCGCGATAGTTTCATGATCCATTTCTAAATCAACTAATATTCCAGCAACCTGTATAGGATGGATAATATATGGTTCGCCAGACTTCCGGTATTGGTCGACATGTGCTAATTTTGCAAATTCATATGCATGATAAATAAACTCAACTTCTTCATCTGATAAATACGTTTCAGCCTTGGCAATAATTTCTTCAATTGTTCTGTTATCTTTTGACACGTCATCACCTTAATTCACAGAAAAATTATTCATATTTCATTAATGTTAACACATCATAATCATTAAGTTTACTTATTCCATCTAAATACGTCAGTTCAATTAAAAATGCACAACCAACAACGATACCACCAAGTTGCTCTACTAATTTGATTGTAGCTTCAATTGTTCCACCTGTAGCCAGTAAATCGTCTGTTATTAGAACACGCTGTCCTTTTTTCACTGCGTCTTTGTGAATGGTAAGCACGTTTTTACCGTACTCTAAACCATAATCAACTTGAATCACTTCTCTAGGTAATTTTCCTGCTTTTCTTACCGGGATAAATCCTACTTCTAACTCGTATGCCACAGGACACCCAATAATAAAGCCTCTTGCTTCAGGTCCTACAATTAAATCTACTTCTTTTTCTTTAGCAAACGCACTGATCTCATCAACTGCTGATTTAAATGCTTCACCATTTGCCATCAGAGGTGTAATATCTTTAAATTGAACGCCTTCTTTAGGCCAATTATCTACGATTGTAATATGTTCTTTATAATTCATTTGGAATTTCCTCCTTAATTGGGACACCAACATTTAGGTGTTTTTCAAACCATTGTTTAAGTTCCTCATATGTAGAATAATATAATTCTTTCTCTATTTTACCCTTTTCTATTCTTTGTTGGTATGTTTTAGACATCGATAACTCCGTTTTTGGGACATCGTCATTTATACGAATTACATTATCAACAATATTAATAAACTTTAAATCTAAAAATACTTTTAAAATAAAAACAATTTTATCCTTTGTCCAGCGTTTTACTTGCATTATTGTTGGCAAATCAACATTTAAATGAATCGGTGCATGTTTAAATAAATACGCGTACATCCACTTAAAATCCTCTCGATTAGGAATCGATTGTAAATATGCATCATCTGTAATTGAATAACTTGTATGAATTAAGTTTGGATTAGTTTTTGCAATAATCTTTTTCAACGTTTCGATGTGATCCGGTAAATCGAGGATATAAAGAATGTCCGTTTCAGTGACAGTTGTTAGATCTTGGTCATAAGAAACAAGTTGAATATTTTTTGTATCACTCATAAATTGTTGAATTTTTTCCATATTAGTAGCTACAATTGTATTACTCGAAAATGTATCAATATACGGATTTATCGTAGAGGCACTGTTTCTCCCCCTAAAATCAAGTAATTGAAACTCCTCTACCGCCATATCTTCAATTAATATTTGAACGGTTCGATTACCATTCCACTCATTTAACTGTAACTTTCCTACGATTTCGATCTCAGAATTTGGTGAGAGACGATAATATAAATGGCCAAATCCAAATCCTATCGCTTCTATTCGTGATGTACCGGAATATTGAAGCTTTAAATGTTTGTTATCTTGACCAATTAGCCTGATTTGATCAGGTTTTCGTCTAAAATGGAAATTTGGTTCCTCATTTCCCATACCAAAAGGCGCAAAACTGGATATTTTTTGAACAAGTTCTTCCGTCATTAATTCCATTGTTATAGTACTACTAATATCAATGACTTTGTTAAAATCTTCTTCTGTAAGTTGATTAAAAATTTGCTGATTCAATATTGTTTTGATTTCTTCAAGATTATCATATGGAAATGTCATTCCAGCTGCTTGTGAATGTCCACCAAATGCAGTAAATAGATGCCTGATTTTCATACCATTTTCAAAAATATTAAATGCTGGAATACTCCTAGCCGATCCTTTTAATTCATTCGTTTCTCTCTTATACGTAAGCATCATGACTGGCCGATCCCATTTTCTCACTAGTCTGGAAGCAGCAATTCCTAATACACCCTCATGCCAAGTTTCATCAAAAAGGATAATAAATCCGTCTTCCTCGTCTACTTGTTTTTCAGCTTCCTTCACAATCTTATTGACGATCTGCTGGCGTTCAACATTTAACTCATCAATTTGTTCGGCGAGCTGATGAGCGTGTTCTACATCTTCTGTTAAAAGTAATTCCACTGCCAGACTTGCATTCTGTAACCTACCTACCGCGTTAAGTCGTGGAGCAATGGTAAATCCAACATCCCGTGCAGTCAATTCTTTGTCATCAAGGTTACATTTTTTCTTAAGTGCATTAATGCCGATATTACTACTTTCAGCTAATTCTTTTAAACCATGGTAAACAAATATACGATTTTCACTTACTAAAGGAACTAAGTCAGCAATTGTTCCAATCGCAACAAGCTCTAGCAAATGAGTTGGCATTTCACCTAATAAATAATGAGCAAATTGAAATGCAACTCCAACCCCAGCTAATTTTTTAAATGAATACGTTTCAGCTAAAATTGGATGAATAATTGCATAGGCATCCGGAATTTCATTTTGAACTTCGTGGTGATCGGTAATAATCAAATCTAATCCTAAGCGTTTTGCATAATCAGCTTCCACCACATTCGCTATTCCATTATCAACAGTGATTACTAGCGACACTCCGGCTGAATAAAATGATTCAAGTGCTTCTTTATGTAACCCATACCCTTCTAAAAAACGATTCGGGATATAATAGTCACAATTCACACCTAACTCTCTTAATGCGCTTACTAATAAAGCGGTAGAGGTAACTCCGTCCGCATCATAATCTCCATACACCATTACTTTTTCTTCATTATCAATCGCTTGAAAAATTCTTTCTTTTACTTTTTGCATATCTCCTAAATATTTCGGATTCTGAACATCTTCTAATTTAGGATACAAAAATTGTTTCTGTTCTTCTTTTGAATAAATACCTCTTTCATGAAATAAACGATCTATGATAGAGGTAGTAGTCAAATTTTTTGTAACACTTTCTTCTAAATTCCATGTTGCCTTACTCTTTAACATAAGGTCACTCCCTGTATCTATTTTTCACGTTTTAGAGCAAGGTCTAACGTTCATTTTCATTTTCGCTATTGAGTGATTCAGTATTACTCTCTAACTCGATTGTCAATGTTTCAATTTGTTTCTCCAGTTGCTTGTTTTTACGTTTTAAACCAATGTATTTTTTACTACCGACAGCTGTAGTAAGAAGGCATCCCAATAAAACGGAAAATAAAATGACAAAAATAAGTGGGGATGAGCCACTCCAAAACAAGTAATTCACTTCTACAGCTCCTACATTTAATACCGCAAATACGGATATTAAAATAACAAATACGATTGCTAGAATTACATACGATTGTCCTTTCATGGTCATCACCTATCTTATTATACTTGTGGTCCTTCAACTCTCTTTTTCTTTCTAAAATCAATCGGCTTTTCATTCAGGTTTTTGCCTCGCCATACTAACCATAATTGAGAGGCAAGGAAAAGCGATGAATACGTTCCAGCAACTAATCCTATAACTAACGCGATTGCAAATCCAAAGATAGATTGAGCTCCCAAAACTAAAAACGCTAAAACTGCAATTAATGTTGTTGTTGTTGTATTAATACTTCTCATAAATGTCTGAATCAAACTTTTATTAATTATTGCTGCCAATTCTTTTGAAGATTTTACAAGTCGATTTTTCGCTCGAATATTTTCTCTGATACGGTCAAAAACAACAATTGTATTATTAATAGAATATCCAATAATTGTTAATATCGCTGCGATAATTGTAATGTCAAATTCAATACGTGTCACACTAAATACTACTAGCATGAAGAATACGTCATGTAACAAAGCAATAATCGCTGTGAGAGCAAAAAACAGTTCAAATCGTAAAGTAACATAAATAATCATACCAACTGCTGCAATGGCAAGTGCATAAATAGCATTTTTCACTAACTCTTGTCCTACAATAGGCGATACAACACTTATATTCGGTTCATGCTGATATTTATCTATTAAAATTGTTTTCAATTCATTAATATCTTTTTCGGTCAAAATCGTATCATAGCGCAGGACAGCAATTTCATTGTTCTCTCCCGACAAAACGATCGACTTCGGTTCAAAACCAAGTTTTTCAATATCCGCTTCGAGTTCCTCTGTAGATATAGTATTATCTGATAACACTTCTACTCTCGATCCACTCGTAAAATCTATACCAGGATTAAGTTGTAAAAAGATTAGCGACAAAGCACCGATTATAACAATACTTATTGTAGTGACAAAGATTTTTTTTCGATGTTTAACAATATCGACTGTGCGGTTAAAAATCGTTGGTTCCACTTCTTTATTTGAAGCGATATCTTGAATATCTTCTTTTTTGACTCCAAACCAGCTTTTACGTTTTGTTAAAAATCCGCTATTTACCCATAGACCTAATAATAACCTTGTGCCATAAACTGCGGTTAAGAAACTTACTAAAATACTTACTATTAACATGGTAGCAAATCCTTTAATGGAACTTGTACCAAATATAAATAATACTGCTGCTGCAAGTAATGTAGTTAAATTAGCATCTAAAATAGTAACAAGGGAATTCTTCCCTCCGGCCTTAAACGAGGCTAAAACAGATTTTCCGCTCTTAAGCTCTTCTTTTATTCTTTCAAAAGTTATTACATTGGCATCAACAGCCATACCAACCCCTAAAATTAACGCCGCAATTCCAGGAAGTGTAAGAACCCCATTCATCAGTTCAAATACTAATAAGATAATATAAATATAAATTGCAATATTAATACCAGCAATTAGTCCTGGGAACCGGTACACGGCGATCATAAATAGAAAGATTATAATAGCACCGACAATTCCAGCAAAGACCGTTTGATTAAGCGCTTTTTCACCAAATTGTGCTCCAACAGAAGTAGAATACAATTCTGTCATGTGAACAGGTAATGATCCCGAATTAATTATATCGGCAAGCCTTTGAGCCTCTTCTACTGAAAAGTTACCAGTAATTTGCACATTTGTTGTAAATAGTGGTTCACTCACAGCAGGTGCCGAGATAAACTTAGGCTCTTCCTTCTGTACTTCCTCAGCAAAAGAATCACCTTCTTGGTAATCCATCCAAATAACTAGTAAATTATTTGGTGTCCCCATATTCATAATATCTGTCGTTACTTCTCCGAATTTATTTGCATCTTTTAACTGTAACGAAACGATCGGCTGATTCGATTGTGGATCAAAGTCTTGTCTTGCACTACCTTCTTTAATATCAGAACCATTTAAATGTTCTTTATCATTTACATCTCTAAATGATAAAAGGGCTGAAGTCGAAAGAATTTCACGTGCCTCTGCCTGATTCTCTACACCTGCTAGCTGTACACGAATCCGATCTTCACCTTCAATATCAATCACTGTCTCACTAATACCTAATCGGTTTACTCGATCATTTAAAGTCTGAACTGTTGCCTCTAATAAAGTCCTATCCACTTTTTGATCTTTATCTACTGGTTCAACTTCATATAAAATTTCAAAGCCACCTTGAAGGTCTAAACCAAGATTTATTTTTTTACTTATTCCCGTAACCGTTGTACTTATTGTTCCGGCAAAAATTAGAACAATTAACAGAAAGGCAATAATTCTACCTCTTTTTTTCATACAACATTTCCTCTCTTTAAGTAATATTTATTTCAATCATGCGGTTTCGTTAACGCTTCAATAGAAGCCATTAAATCATCATCTTCTACCTGAAGCGCCTTTATTGTCATAAAACTCATATACGTAGTTGCCGGTAAATGAAATATATCTTGGACAACCTCATGTATTTTTTTTTGAGGGTTTCCTTTCCATACTTTTTCCTCTAAACATTTCCAAATCTCTTCTAAAGTTGCTTCCGGATACCCGATTAATTTAAATTCACTTTGCTTACTCTCAAGTGCAGGGGCTACATGAGATTTCCACTCCATTACCGTCTTTACTTCCACAGGCACTCCTCCTATATTATCACTAAATTTCTATAAATGAATCGAAAAATGATTAAATTTCTATTTAGCAAATTTTTTCTAGCCGACCTTTTTAGCAAAACTCTAAAAAAGCAACATTCGTTTCTTAATTGAGCACAAATAGTTTACGGCTAGTCAAGTAGGCGTAGTTTCAGGATGCATTTCACCAGTAAACGTCTACCTGCTGTTTTATTTACAAACAGAAAAATAATCAATTTATATACAATCCCAAATCTCTTTCAAAAACAGAGCTCAATCATAATAAAATATTGCTTGTCATGCTTGGACGATATACAAGCATATATATAAATACAAAGCTATCTAATGATTTAGAAAGTAGGGCATGATATTGACAAAACAAACTTTTATCCAGGGAACAATTGTGCTGATTATCGCCGGGATGATAACAAGATTATTAGGTTTTATTAATCGAATTGTTGTCGCACGATTAATGGGTGAAGAAGGTGTAGGACTGTATATGATGGCCATGCCTTCTCTATTTTTAATCATCACCTTAACCCAAATTGGTTTACCAATTGCCATTTCTAAAAGGGTTTCGGAAGCTAATGCAATGAATGACAAACATAAAATCAAACAGATTATTACATTATCTTTTCTTATTATAGCATGTACAAGTATAGTATTTACTACATGTATGATTGCATTTGCTCCAGTTGTTTCAAATTATCTACTAACTGATGAGCGTACACTTTTTCCTCTATTAGCTATAAGTCCTGTAGTTCCAATTATCGCAATGACATCTGTCATAAAAGGGTATTTTCAAGGGATGCAAAATATGAAACCCCAAAGTGTTGCCATTGTAATCGAACAGGTAATACGGATTTCAGCTGTTTATTTTCTTGTTTCTCTTCTCCTACCTTATGGAGTGGAATTTGCTGCGACAGGTGCGATGATCAGTGTCGTTATCGGAGAATTAGCCTCTCTACTTTATTTAGTTTATACATTTAAAAAACTCAAAAAAGTCAAAGTCCGACATCGGTTTTTCACTTATTTAAAGGGTAGTAAACCAATAAGAGAACAGTTATTCTCCATTGCACTCCCAAATACAGGCAGTAAATTGATCAGCTCTTTTGCAGGCTTTTTAGAGCCTATTTTAGTATCACAAAGTCTTGCCTTTGCCGGGATTACTACAAAGGTTGCTACAAGCCAATACGGAGAGCTGACAGGCTATGCGATGCCATTATTATTTTTACCTACATTTATTACTAACTCATTATCTATTGCGTTAGTACCATCCATTTCTGAAGCAGAAGCAAATGGAGATGATCGCTTAGTACATTATAGAATTCATCAGGCGATACGAATTTCCTTCGCCTCAGGGGCACTTGCAACAATTATTTTTGTTTTGTTTTCAGTACCTATTTTAACATATATGTATGACACAAGTAACGCAAGTAAATATATCATTTTAATGGCACCTTTTTTCCTCCTTCTATATATTCAGTCTCCTTTGCAATCAGCATTGTTTGCAATGGATTTAGCAAAATATGCCATGTGGAATAGCTTAATCGGCTCTATTGTTAAATTTGCTGTCCTAATTTTACTTGCTTCGAATAAACAGATTGGAATAATGGGGGTAGCTATTGCAATTAGTATAAGTGTAGTGCTAATAACCTTGTTACACTTAGCAACGCTTCATAAAACAGTCAATTTTTCTATTCCAATCAAAGATATTATTAAAATGGTTACGCTACTTATACTAACTTACTCTTTTGGAATCTTATTAAAAACAATGTTATTTAAAGGAGATTCTGATTTTATCGGTCTCATTTTTATTCTAGTCATTTTATCTGTTATTTATATCTTTCTACTCTTCTTATTAAGATTTATCACGAAAGAGGAATTGAAACAATTACCGTATATAAATAAATTCATTAAAAATTAAGATAAACAAGTCTATTTTTTAACCTAATGAATAGTTATATGTTAAGGGGGTCAAGTCTAATGAATTCATTTTTAAAAGCGATTATTTATGGTTGGATCACAATTCTAGTACTTATCTTATTTTCAAGTTCACTCTTATCACTTGTTGTAAAATTTACTACCATCTCGGAGTTCACTCTATCTTATATTACATTAACCATCGGATTAGTTACCCTATTTATTGGAGGAATTATTGCGGGTTTAAAAGGAAAAGAAAATGGATGGGTTGTTGGCGCTTTAACAGGTGGAGGATTCACTCTATTAACTTTCCTCATTCAATTCCTAGGATTTAATGAAGCTTTCTCAACGCAACAAATAATTTATCATTTAACATATATCTTAGCAGCAATTATTGGCAGTATTATCGGTGTAAATCTTTTTATTAATAATAGAGCTTCTTAAAAAAGAGAACACCTATTAAGTTAAAAATTGTGAAAGAATCACTGCTTATTTCTATCTAAAAAAATGAATTATTTTCACCACAAATAACATTCTTGAATACTAAATAAAATGGAAAAATGGTTTCTATTATCATCAAAAATGATAGAAACCATTTTCATTATTTTCGTTAGTCATTTTATAGCTTTTTTCCTATGTATTGCATGGATTAATCTTGTTTTACCTCACGAACCGCTGCTCGGTCGAATGTCAGTTTCGTATTATTACAGTTAATAACAATTGTGTTCTCATCAATCGCATCAACAACACCGTGTAAACCGCCGATTGTTACAATTGCATCTCCTTTTTGGAGTGCTGTCTGCATGTCTCTAACTTGTTTTTGTCTTTTTTGCTGAGGTCTGATCAGTAAAAAGTAAAAAATAACAAACATTAGAATAATTGGTGAAAGTGATATTAACGTATCCATATTTCTCCTCCTTTCTAAAAGTTTTTCGGATTATCTTGATTGAAGCCGTACTGTTCAAAAAAGGCTTCTCTGAAATCACCAAGTCGATCTTCACTAATTGCAGTTCGGACTTGCTTCATTAATTCTAACAGAAAATAAAGATTATGGTAAGTAGTTAGTCTAAAACCAAATATTTCATTTGCATTTATTAAATGACGTATATATGCACGGGTATAATTTTTACATGTGTAACAATCACAATTTTCATCGATTGGCGTAAAGTCACGGGCATATTTAGCATTTCGAACAACAAGCCTACCATTCGAGGTCATACATGTACCATTTCTGGCTATCCGAGTCGGAAGTACGCAATCAAACATATCAATTCCTCGCATTGCTCCGTCAATTAATGAATCTGGAGAACCTACTCCCATCAAGTATCTCGGCTTATTACTTGGCATTAATGGCGTCGTCACTTCCAGCACATCATTCATTATTTCTTTTGGCTCACCAACAGAAAGACCGCCAATTGCATAACCAGGGAAATCCAAAGAAATAAGGTCTTCGGCGCTTTGTTTACGTAAGTCTTTATATTCTCCTCCCTGAATAATTCCAAATAATGCTTGATCTTCTTTGCGCTGATGTGCCTCTAAACATCTTTCCGCCCATCGTGATGTACGGCTTATTGACTTTTGCATGTACTCATACGTGGCTGGATACGGAGGACACTCATCCAACACCATCATAATATCAGGCCCTAAATCATTCTGAACTTGCATTGCTTTCTCAGGCGAGAAGAACAGTTTTTCTCCACTCAAATGATGGCGAAAATGCACACCCTCTTCTTTGATTTCTCGAATTTTACTTAAGCTGAATACTTGAAAGCCTCCTGAGTCTGTCAGAATAGGTCGATCCCAATTCATAAAAGTATGCAATCCTCCTGCTTCTTTTACGATATCTTCTCCGGGACGCAACCATAGATGATATGTGTTCGCTAAAATAATTTGTGCATCCATCTGAACTAATTCCTCAGGACTCATCGTTTTTACTGTCGCCAATGTTCCTACCGGCATAAACATCGGTGTATCAAATGTACCGTGGGGTGTATGTACCTTCCCTAGCCTAGCACCTGTTTGTTTACAAGTTTTTATTAATTCATAGGTTATAGCCATTTATTGTTCATCCTTTTTGGTAAAATAAACATTGCATCTCCAAAACTAAAAAAACGATACTCATGTTTAATTGCTATACTGTAAGCATCTAAAATAGTTTCCCGACCTGCAAGTGCACTGATTAAAAGAAGTAAAGTAGATTTAGGTAAATGGAAGTTAGTTATTAATCCGTCTATTGCTTGAAATGTATATGGTGGATAAATAAAAATATCAGTCCAACCGGAAGCAGACTCAAACTGTCCCTCATTTTTTTTAGCAATTGTTTCTAAAACCCTTGTAGATGTAGTTCCAACAGCGATTACTTTCCCGCCGATTGCTTTCACTTCATTTAATTTTTCTGCACTATCTTTTGATAAATGATAATATTCTGCGTGCATATGATGATCTTCTATTCGATCAGTTGTTACCGGTCTAAATGTACCTAAACCAACATGAAGAGTAACATTGACAATATGTATCCCTTTTTTCTCTAATTCATTAAGCAGTTCATTAGTAAAGTGTAATCCAGCCGTTGGAGCTGCTGCTGAACCATTCTCCTTAGCATATACAGTTTGATAGCGGCTATCATCATCTAACTGTTCCTTTATATATGGCGGTAAAGGCATTTCTCCTAATTCTTCTAATGTTTCAAGAAAAATTCCTTCATATTCTAATTGTAATAAACGTGCTCCTTCATCATTCTCTTCTAAACATGTTGCAATTAGCTTACCTTCACCAAATATAATTTTCGTTCCCTTTTTTACTTTTTTAGCTGGCTTAACCAAAGCTTCCCAAACATTACTATCTATTTCATGCAGTAGGAGAATTTCTATCTTTGCATTTGTATCGGCTTTAACCCCAAAAAGTCGAACGGGAATAACTCGTGAATTATTTAATACAAGACAATCGCCCGGTGATAAGTAATCTCCAACATTTGAAAAGACGTCGTGTTTTAGGTTTTTTGTTTGGGGATCTAGTACGAGCATTTTTGATGCTGTTCTATCTTTTAATGGTGTTTGAGCGATTAACTTTTCTGGCAAGTCATAATCATAATCTTCCATTCTCATTCGTTTACTTCTCCCTATTCTCTTATCGAAATCTACCTATAAAATAAAAAATAGCAGTTAATATAATACTTACAACAATTGATGTCATTATAGGAAAATGAAAAGAAACATTTCCTTTTTTAAAACTAATATCTCCGGGCAATTTACCAATAAACGTCCAAATTGCTCCAATGATGATAAATATAAGTCCTATTAATAAAAACATTTTCCCAATATGCATCTAAAATCACCTTTTAATCCCAAAATGATTGAATGCCTTTTCGGTAGCTACACGTCCTCTAGGCGTTCGCTGAATAAATCCTATCTGTAATAAATATGGTTCATATACATCTTCAATAGTTTGGGGTTCTTCTCCTATAGTTGCCGCAATGGTATCCAAACCAACTGGTCCACCACCAAAATCCTGCATAATACCTTTTAATAATTTATGATCGATATGATCAAGGCCTACATGGTCTACTTGCAACATATCTAACGCTAATTTTGTCGTTTCAATTGAAATTTCTTTTTCGCCTCGAACTTGTGAGATATCTCGAATCCGTTTAAGTAAACGATTTGCAATCCGAGGTGTTCCTCTTGAACGTCCAGCAATTTCCTGGGCCGCTTCCTTTGATATAGGCATATTAAAAATGGATGCGGTTCGCTCTATAATCATACATAAATCTTTTGTTTCATAGAACTCCAGTCTACTTAGCACTCCAAAGCGATCACGTAACGGAGCTGATAATAATCCAGCTCGAGTTGTGGCACCTACAAGAGTAAATGGGGGTAAATCAATTCGTACGGATCTTGCACTCGGTCCTGTCCCAATAACAATATCTAAAAAATAATCTTCCATTGCAGGATAGAGAACCTCTTCTACTGACCGCGGTAATCGATGTACTTCATCAATGAATAGCACATCCCCAGGTTCTAATGAAGACAATATTGCAGCTAAATCACCGGATCGTTCTATCGCTGGACCAGATGTAGACCGAAATGCAACTCCCATTTCATTTGCAATAATTGCAGCTAATGTTGTTTTCCCAAGACCAGGGGGGCCATAAAGTAAAACATGATCTAAAGCTTCATTACGCATTCTAGCTGCTTGTATAAAAATATTAAGATTTTCTTTTACTTTATCTTGTCCAATATATTCAGCTAAGATAGTAGGACGGAGGCTCAATTCTACAACAGAATCCTCTTCACTCTGCTCGCCTGTTACAATGCGCTCTTCCACGAAGGACCCCTCACAATCTATTTATTAATTTTTAACTAATAATGATAACGCATGCCGTATCATATGATCTACTTCTTGAATATTCGAGTTCCGAAGTGTCGGCATTATTTGATTAATCTCTTTTTCCAAATAACCTAACGATTTTAATGCCTCTTTTGCTTCATCTAAATGATGTGAACCCGCTACTTCATTTGATACGGATACTGTATTTTCAATAAAGAACATGGAAGTAAGTTTGCCTTTTAAATCGAGAATAATTTGTCTAGCAGTCTTTTTTCCAACTCCTGGGAATTGTGTCAAATACTTCTCATCTTCGCTTTCCACAGCAGCGACGAAATCCGGAACATGGACACTTCCTAAAATAGCAATAGCGCTCTTTGGTCCAATTCCTGAGACAGAAATCAACTGGGTGAACAGTTGCTTTTCATCCTCATCTTTAAACCCGTACAAACATTGGATATCTTCTCGTACATGATGATACGTATAAATAAATAATTCTTTTTGTAAATAAGATTGAAAAACAAATGGATTTGGACAAATAATTTCGTATCCAATTCCTTGAACATCTATAATGATTGAATCTTCCTGGATAAAAGTAACTTTTCCTTTTATATAAGCTATCATTGTATTCCCCTTTTACACACTCTACTCCACTTTCAAATTATGATGAACATCTTGTACATCTTCATTTTCTTCTAACATATCGATTAACTGAAGTACTTTACTTGATTGTTCCTCGTCAAGCTCACTATATGTTTCCGGGATTAACGTTATTTCCGCTTCTTCAATAGTATAGCCTTGTTCTTCCATATGAAGACGTACTTGTTCAAAATCATCGGGACCAGTGAAAACTTCATAGACACCATTCTCTATTTGTATATCATCAGCTCCCGCATCAATTGCTTCCATTGTAATTTCATCTTCATCAATCGCATTTTCCTGATCAACAATTACGATATATCCTTTGCGATTAAACATAAATGAAACACAGCCTGTTTCACCTAAATTTCCACCATGCTTACTAAAGGCATGACGAACTTCTGCAGCTGTTCGATTACGGTTATCGGTTAATACATGTACAATTACTGCGACTCCGTTTGGTCCATAACCTTCATAAGTTACTTCTTCATAACTTGCTCCATCTAGTGTTCCCGTTGCTTTTTTAATTGCACGTTCAATATTATCATTAGGCATATTGTCTGCTTTTGCTTTTTCGATAGCAGATCTAAGTGCCGGATTCATATCCGGATCTCCACCGCCTTGTTTTGCCGCAGTATAAATAAATTTAGCATGATGCATGAAGATTTTTCCTCTTTTTGCATCTTGAGCTCCTTTGCGTCGTTGAATATTATGCCATTTTGAATGACCTGCCATAATGGTTCCCCTCTTTCAATTCCTTGTGAAAATTCTTATTTAGTATAGCAAATTAACGCTTATTATTAAAGATAGTAATACATGTGCCATTCATTCTTCCTAATTACAATTAGAAAAGATAACAACTATTTTCTAGTTTTATTTTAATCGCAACTGTGTTGCAATCTTACGTTTATGCTCTGTTCTCTCATGTAACTTCTCAATTATTTGTTTATCTTGTTCCGGAATTTCTTTACCTTTTACATAAGCATCAATATTTGCATACGTTGTACCCATTTCCGATTCATCAGTTTGTCCGATCCATAGATCTGCGCTAGGTTGTTTAGCAATTACTTCTTCTGGTATTTCTAAATAGGCAGCTAGCTCCCTTACTTCGCCTTTCGTTAAATCTACAATCGGTTGTAAATCAACACCGCCATCCCCATACTTGGTAAAATAACCTGTATACCATTCAGCCGCATTATCCGTTCCAACAACTAAATATTGATAAATAGTTGCTATTGTATAAAGAGTACTCATTCTTATTCGCGCTCTTAGATTTGCATCCGCTATTCTATTTAGCTCTTCATGCCACTCATTTCGAGTTTTAATCTGTTTTTGAATGTTATCGTACATTAATTTATGCGTATTTGTTAAATCAACTGTTAAGTTAGCCAAGCCACACGAGTCGACAACTTTTTGTGCATCAATAATATCGGCAGGATTACTTTGTATAGGCATAATGACTCCTAGTGAATGTTCTGGACAAGCTCGTTTAATTAGATTCGCAACTACTGCGGAATCAAGTCCGCCACTTACCCCAACAACTAATCCTTTCACATTCGTTTGTTTTACTTGATCTTTTAACCAATTAGTAATTGTATTTACAGTATGCTCCATTACTATCATCCTTTACTCGAATTTGAAGACTTTCTCATATGTTGTGGAAAGAAGAACAGGAAGAGAACGATTTAACATAAAAATCGTCTCTTCATCCTTCATTATACACTTTTTCATTTTTTCCGGAATATTTAAAGGCGTTCTTCATCGATTATTCAACTTAACATTATGGCATAAACATATTATTATTTTCGAAATTACGTTGCCAAGGCATTGGAGAAAATGGTTGTCTTGGACCAAACATTGGCTCTCTTGAATGACAGCAGCAACAACAATGCATATGCTGTGGCATCATCATTGGGGAAGTCATCGGCATTTGCATTTGATTATACATTGGTTGTTCCATTCCTTGCTGCATAGGACGGTGCATCGGCTTGTGATCATACATTGGAGATTCCATCCCCATTGCCATAGGTCTTGTCATTGACATTTCAGTTTTATTACACATGGAAGGAGCCATTCCCATTTCAGGACTTGTCATATACATCGGTTCTGGACACTCCATTGGTCGATGATGTGGTTTTGATTGAACTTCCTCCCTTACTTCTGACCGGACTTCTTCTCTTCTTTCTTCTTTTTCCCTATGTGGAGTCGCCTTATATTCTGTTCCTTTCTTTTCCTCACTTAAAACTTTTTCCGTCTCAAGTTTAGTCGGCATTCTTGGTGGCTGGGTTGCCGGAAGCAGTGGTTCAATATTTTTTGGCATTTCCGGTCTTACTGCTCTTCTTTCTTTATCATCGTGGCGAACTGTACTCCCCATTGGTCTCTCTGCCGTCCGTGCGTTTAACTCCTTACGCCCACTTTTTTCTTCTGAAGCCATTGGAGTTCTTACTTCTTTTTGCTTAGGCTCTCTCATTTCACTGCGGACTTGTTTTGATTCGGACGGAATTTTAATTTTCATCCCAGGCATTATCATATCAGGGCTTGACAATTGCGAGTTCAGCCTGACAATATCCTCAAAGTTTACATTATACTTTTTTGCGATATCAAAGAGAGTATCACCTTTTTGGACGATGTGAATTCTCAAAATAAACAAACTCCTTTCATTTCTGTTAAATTAGGCATATGTCTCCTTAACAAGATATGCATAGAAGTTGTCCTTGTTGAATATGAAATTATATGAATGAATTTCTTGCAACTAAAGTTACGGGATTCTTGGGAAGAAAGCATGTTTGCTCCTTAGTAGCATACACCAAGAACAGAGGTTTCTCTTATTTACCAAGCTATCCCCATAGTCCTTACGGTTCTATTTTAAAGATTATGCTTATAATCTAAGACCTTCGGTTAAAGTGTTTTTGCTTGCATTCATATCTCGAGAGTACGACAAACCGAACACTCCATACCAATCAGCTTTAAGCTGAATTTTGTAACTAAGCTAGATTATAATACGTCAGAAATAGTTAAAGCTATCCTTTAATCAAAGTCGATTCATCCCTCGATTGATAGCACTGGTAACGCCCAGTCTAAATGAGAAAAACGTCTTCAATTGAAGACGTTAATCATATCTATATTCTCATTTAGTTTCCTTCAAACTGGTATACAGGATAAGTTCCTAAAATTGTAACATTACATCCAAGTGCTTCTAATTCTCCTTGCACACCTGGAAATAATGCATCATCATAAGGTTCATCTACATCAATGATGAAAAAGTAATTTCCTAAGCCTGTTTTCATTGGACGTGATTCAATTTTTGATAAATTCATTTTCCTCCAAGCAAACGCCGATAATACTTGATGTAAAACCCCTGCCCGATCTTCGGGTAGAGTTATTAATAAACTTGTCCTATCCAATTTAACTGGGTGATTGATACGAACAGTTTCTTTATTTTTAGTAAGTACAATAAATCGTGTATGATTGTTAGGATAGTCATGTATGTTTTCTTTAAATACCGTTAAGTTATATTCCCTTGCTGCTAAAGTATTCCCAATTGCTGCGATTGGATTGCCATTGGCACTTACCATTTCTGCCGCACTTCCTGTTGAATCTGAATAATGAATCTCAGCATTTGGTACGTTTTTATGGAGATATTGTTGGCATTGGGCAATTGCATGTCGATGCGAATGTACTTCCTTGATATCTAAAAGGGAGCCGGTAAAATTTGAATGAACAAGTAAATTTTGTTGGATTGGAACTACGATCTCCGCAATAATTGGTAAACGAACTTGATGAACAAGATAATCTATCGTTAAATGAACAGTACCTTCTATTGCATTTTCAATCGGCACAACTCCGATTTTCACTTCTTCGTTATTTACTGCATCTATACAATGGGGAATTGTTTTGAATGCAACTTTTTCATCCCCATTAAATGCTGCATCAACTGCTAATTTCGTAAAAGTTCCTTTTGGACCTAAATATCCTATTTTGTCTGACAATTATGTTCCCCCTAACCTTGCATAAAACCCAAATAAAAGTAATTTTTTTAAATTTCTATTTACATACTATTCTACATTATCAAACTAAAGTATGCATAGCCACTGTTTTGGCTTAATCAATAAATTCAAACTCAAAATCTAATAGCCTGACCGTATCGCCATCTGTAGCTCCACGCTTACGAAGTGCATCGTCTACACCTAGATGACGAAGTTGTCTTGCAAAACGTTGTGTGCCTTCGTCCGAATTAAAATCAGTCATCTTAAATAACCGTTCAATCTTATTTCCTGATAAAACAAAAGCACCATCATCATCACGCGTTATTATAAATGAATCTCCAATTGCTTTTGGTTGAATAACAACTTGTTCTTCTGTCTCTGCTGTTTTTGGTATCGTCTCTAATGTATCTGCAATTACATAAAGTAATTCTTTTAGTCCTTCTCTTGTAAGGGCAGAAATTGGATAAACCCGAATACCTTCTGGTAGCTTTTCCTTGAATAATTGTAAATTTTCTTCTGCATCAGGCATATCCATTTTATTTGCAACAATAATCTGTTGTTTATCCATTAATTTCTTATCATATTGAACTAATTCTTCATTTATTTTTACATAATCTGTATATGGATCTCTACTTTCCAGACTAGCCATGTCTATTAAATGTACAATCAGTCTTGTTCGTTCTATATGCCTTAAAAATTGATGTCCTAACCCTATTCCTTCATGAGCTCCTTCAATTAAACCTGGTAAATCTGCCATGACAAAGCTTCGACCATCTTCCGTATCCACAACACCTAGATTGGGAGAAAGCGTAGTGAAATGGTACTCCGCAATTTTAGGTCTTGCTGAGCTAACTACAGATAATAAAGTAGATTTTCCTACACTTGGAAAACCAACTAGACCTACATCTGCTATTACCTTTAGTTCAACTCGAATATTTCTTTCTTCTCCTGGTTCACCATTTTCAGCTAAATTAGGTGCTGGGTTCCTTGACGTTGCAAAACGTAAGTTACCTCGTCCCCCAGCTCCACCTTTTACAATAACAGACTGTTGTTCGTGTGCAGTTAAATCAGCAATTAATTCGCCTGTATCTGCATCATAAACGGTAGTTCCTGGTGGTACTGGTACAATTAAAGGCTCAGCATTTTTCCCATGCTTACTTTTGCTCATTCCATTTTCGCCTCGTTCAGCTTTGAAGTGACGATTATATCTAAAATCAATTAGGGTATTCAATCCTTCATTAACTCGGAAGATAATATCTCCTCCATTTCCTCCATCACCACCTGCTGGACCACCTTTCGGAACATATTTCTCTCTCCGAAAGGCTGCAATACCATTTCCCCCATCACCTGCTTTTACATAAACATTCACCTGATCAACAAACATTGTGTGTCACCTCTATTTCAACTTCATTTACTTTTTCAAATAAATGATTTACCATATCGTTAATAATTATTGTTTACACCTTTTACTATACTATAGCGTACGAATAATTAAAAAGATGTTAATGAAAACTTAAGCAATAATGATCCTGAATATATCATCTTTCCTTCCTCTTGTTACTATACTACACTCGCATTAGATTTTACTAATTACATTAACAAATGCACCCAAAAAGAAGCTAAATTTGTATTTATTCAAGCATAATTTAAAACGAAAATCGTGTTTATATTAAACGTAAATTTAATCATATCCAGTTAAAATAATAATTCCTTTTATATGTAAATAGTAAAGTTGTCCAGTTACACTAATACTTACAAGTAATTAAAAAACTCCAACCATGAATGGATTGGAGTTTTTACTATGCATATTTAATTACGCTTCTAAAGCCTCTGGATAGACACTAACTTTCTTACGATCGCGTCCGTAAGCTTCAAATCTAACAACACCGTCAACTTTAGCATATAAAGTATCATCTTTACCACGGCCTACATTATCACCAGGATAGATTTTTGTTCCACGTTGACGATATAGAATAGATCCCCCTGTTACAAATTGACCATCAGCACGTTTTGCACCTAAACGTTTAGCGTGGGAATCACGACCGTTTCTAGTGCTACCAGCACCTTTTTTCTGAGCGAAAAACTGTAAATCAAGTCTCAACATTGAAAGGCACCTCCTTCTAATCTTTAATCTGAATAAACTTACTATATTCACGTTCAATTGTTTGTAATGATATAAGCATTGCCTCTAAAATAAGTTGTACTTGCTCCGACTGTTCTATAGATAATGAAGATGGAATTTCTACAGATAAATATCCTCCATCCTCACCCTGATCAATTTTCAAATCGACCTCACATAATTTAATGACTGCATTAACAGCACCAAAAGATACTGCCGAAACTCCAGCACAAACTAAATCGTATCCATATGGACCACTATTAGCATGGCCACTTATTTCAAAGAGATGTATTGCTCGATCTTTACGAAATACATTTACTTTAATCATTCAAGCAATCCTTAAAAGTTAATTTTTTCAACGACTAATTTCGTATAAGGCTGACGATGACCTTGTTTACGGCTATAGTTTTTCTTAGGCTTGTACTTGAAAACAGTAATTTTCTTTTGACGGCCTTGTTTTTCAACTTTAGCTTCAACAGTTGCACCCTCTACGTAAGGAGCACCTACTTTTACGTCATCTCCACCAACGAACAAAACTTTGTCAAAAGTAACTGTTTCTTCAAGTTCTGCATTTACTTTTTCAACGTAAATTTCTTGGCCTTCTGTTACTTTTACTTGCTTTCCACCAGTTTCGATAATAGCATACATTCCACTTGCACCTCCTAATACTCAGACTCGCCATACAGGTACTCATAATAGAGTTTATAACCTGTTCTGTGCGGTTGTAGCTTGGTGCTACATTTAACATTCAAATAATAGCATACTTTTTAATTCCTTGTCAACCTATTCCCTTATTCGTTAAATAAGGTTAAGGTTCCCGAATGATTTCTCCAATTGTTTCCATTACTTTCTTCTCCTTAAAGTATAGTCGCAAACATTTATTTTCACTCAATATATATTCACTTTCTGCTATTTGTAATTCATGTATTCGATTTCGTCTAAATTGTTTAAATACATCTATTAATCGGCATTCATCTGAAATAATAAGTATTTCACTCTTATTACATTCCAGTGGATGATTTAAACGATTTAACAAAAATCGCATAAATGTATAGTATTTATTACGCCATTCTGTCCAGTTCTCAAAAATTAAAAAACTGATTAATAAAAATGCACTTAATGTAAATGGGAAAAAAATTATTTGAACGAGTATAAGTGAAAAACAGCTTAAGAAAGAAAAGACAATGGTAAATTGATGTGCCTTACGGAAGGGTACAATTGTCGATAAAAAATAAAACAACAGTTTCCCGCCATCTAATGGATAGATAGGCAAAAGATTAAATAATAAAATCATAGCATTATAATAATGACCCTGACTTATAACAGATTTTGGGAGAATATTTAAATAATCGAACGAGAGCAGTAATAAAAAAATGAAGATATGTTGTAAAGGACCAGCAATAGTTACAATAATATCTTCTTTAATTTTTCGATTATTAGATTCATCTGTTTTCATTACTCCTCCAAAGATCCATAAAACAATTGAATAAATGCGCCATTTATATAAGGATGCAGCTAAATAATGACCTGCTTCATGAATAATAACAATTAAAAAGATAAGAAAAAGTTGAGTAAATGTACCTGTAATAAAAGATATAAAGATAAAAATAACTAAGATCGGATGTATGTGGATAAGTTTTAAAAAATTAAGGACTATTTTCAACCGGGATCACCTGAGAAGGGTCTATAAATTGATTATCTTTTTCAATTGAGAAATAAACCATTTCATTTTTCTCTGACGGTTGAAACGTTCCGATCGTTTGATTTGCCTGAACACTTTGATAAATATGTACATCGATTGAACTTAAAAAACCATATGTAGTTTTACTTCCATCCGCATGTTGGACAATAATGGTTTTGTTTGTGCTTTTATCATTCCCTGCAAAAATGACAACCCCCCTACTAATCGCTGACACGTTTGTCTTTTCAGTTGGAGATATCATAATTCCTGTACCATTAGATGAAAATGTCTCCACAATAGGACCTAATACCGGTAATACAGATGTATCCTCATGATTCAGCTTTGTAGTGTCTTGTGGCGTTAAGGCTAATGGAGAACCAAACTTTGTAACATACCATTCATTTACTTTCGCAAAGGGAAACTCCTCCTGTAATACTTCATATGTCCATTGTTGAGCTTGGTGAAAATTTTGGGAGTTCGTCTGTGCTAAAAATGATACGATAATAAATAAACCGATAGAAGCAGCTGCTTTAAAAAACATATTAAAAGACATAGTTTTTTGGTTATCTTTTTTAAAGCTGGAGCTTATATCATATGCAGGTACATCAAAAAATCCATGTTTTTCTTCTTCAGAAGCTGTAAAAGGTAAAACGTTAGGATTCATTTTGCCTTTATTAAGTTGGTCTCGGTTTTTTTTACGTTGTTTAATTGATTGTCTTACTTTTTGAATGCCTCTATCCATTATTTTCAATCCTTTACAAGTCATTTATTTAATAGATATGAGCTTGGAGGACAAGTTATGAATAGAAAACATAATCAATAATATTCAAATTTCTAAATTATAACATATAAGGCCACTTGAAAATATCATTGTAACCTTGTCTTTAAAACAGGAAAAGAGAAATTCAAACTGAACCAGTTCGGATTTCTCTTCGACTAAAACATTTTTCTCCATATTATTTTTATAAATCATTATGATTTTATTCCGAAGAATTTTTTAACTTTACTGAACATGCCTGATTCTTCATCTAATGATTGTAACGGAACGGTTTCACCTAGGATTCTTCGCGCGATATTACGATACGCTATAGAAGCTTTGTTATTGGGATTAAGTGCGACAGGTTCACCGCTATTTGATGCTTTAATCACATCGTCACTATCAACAACTATTCCTAATAGATCAATAGATAACATTTGTACAATATGATCTATATCTAGCATTTCTCCTTGTTTCATCATATGATTTCTAATTCGATTTACAATAAGTCGCGGACGTTTCATTTCTTTCTGTTCAATAAGTCCAATAATACGATCTGCATCTCTTACACTCGATTTTTCAGGAGTAGTTACAACGATTGCTTCATCTGCTCCAGCAATCGCATTTTGAAATCCTTGCTCAATTCCTGCAGGACAATCTATTAAAATATAGTCATAATCTTGCTTTAGTTCAGATATAATGTCTAACATACCTTCTCTAGTTACCGCAGATTTATCACTAGTTTGTGCTGCAGGTAATAAAGATAAAGATTCAAATCTTTTATCTGGAATAAGTGCTTGGGCAAGTTTACATCGACCTTCGACAACGTCAACGATATCATAGATGATCCTGTTTTCTAGGCCCATTATGACATCCAAATTACGTAAACCAATGTCTGTATCAATTAGACACACTTTTTTATCCATTAAAGCGAGTGCAGTACCTAGGTTTGCAGTTGTAGTAGTTTTTCCAACGCCACCTTTTCCAGATGTAACAACGATTGCCTCACCCATTCAGAATTCTCCTCTCTAATCCCCGCAATTCTTTTCGTACATAGGGTAATACTTGAAGTCGATCAATGATAATTTTTTCTTTTTCTTTATCAAAATACCCACATTCCATATAAACTCCCTCAGACTCGTAATCGGGTGATCTGCTTATGTACTTAGCAATTCGCAGTTGAGTTGGGTTCATATATGATGCAGCAATAACAGCATTCTCATCTCCATCAATTCCTGCGTGTGCAATACCGTGAAGATTACCTAACACAAAAATGTTACCAGTTGCCCTCACTTGACCGCCAGGATTCACATCTCCGATAAGAAGAAGATCCCCTATTACTTCTACGACTTGTCCGGAACGAATTATTCGACTAATTGTCTTTATTTCACTTTGTTCAATCCATGTTTCTGCTTGGATCTTATCGATTACTTCAGATTCATAACGTTCCACAAAAAAACGATTATCTTTTTCAATCAAGCTCTCTAATTGTTTTTTTTGTTCATTTGTTATGTAACGATGACCAAGTTTAATAATAACAGAGAGACTCTGTTCTTCTTCATTTTTTTCACTTGTAGGTGTGGCAGCTAATTTTTCTTCTAACTCTTCTATTATTTCTCCAAAGGAACTATCGTCTTCTATGTAGAAAGTTAATCCTTCCTTTGTTCCTTTAATTGTTATTAATTGCATTTCCTTTTGCTTCAATCGACTCACCTCATTAAGAGACTATACGGTTTATTTCCTTATCAAATGAAGAATTACTATATTAAACTTGGTATGCTGTTAGACGTTTCTTATATTCTATGTTTACCAAAATGTTCATCGCTCCACCTATGTAAATGTTTAACAGAGAGCAAATATATCGGTATTAAAAAAATAATATTCGCTAATATTGTTGGTAATAAACGGTGTAATAAAAAAGTCGTCATCGTAACATCAACAATATCTACAATCGTGAAGATAAAAAACAATAAAAACTCAGTGATAGAAATGGTAATAAACGCAATAATAATCGTCATCGATAAGTTTGTTTGTAAAAACCGTTTTAATAAATGAACAATATATAAAGAAAACGGATATATGAACATATATACTCCTAATACCCCAGTATAGACGACATCCACTAACAATCCAAAGCACACGCCATATACAATTGCAAAAAAAGTTTCACTTGTATCATAAAATAAACATACTAGAATAAGAAACATTAAAACCCAATGTGGAACAATTAATGTGTCACTTGAAGTTAAGAAAGAGGGCAACAGATCTAATGCAACTCCTTCACTCACCAGCAAAAGAAATAGAATAAGCGGAAATAGTAATCGTTTCATCGTTATTCTTCCTCTTTTTCATCTGTATCGTCATCCACGTTTAGTGAACGATCTACGACGATCACATGATTAATTTCATACATATTCGCTAATGGAGTTACATAAGCTGTTTTCGTTAATCCATATTGATCCGGTTGTACTTCTTTTATTGTACCAATCGGAAGACCAGAAGGGAATAGCCCCCCCATATTTGATGAAACAACTAGTTCTCCTTCTTTTAAATCTTTATCAGATTGTTCAATAATTCGAAAGATCAATGCCTCTTTTTCTTTATCATACCCTTCTATTAAACCGAAAATATTATCTGCATCTTCTCTTGATACAGTTGCCGAAATTCGATTTAATTGGTCGAATCCTGTAATTAACTGGACGGTTGCTGTTGAAGTCGATAAAGACTTTACTTTCCCTATCATACCATCAACGGTCATTACTGCCATATTTTTCTTAACCCCATCATTGCTGCCTTGATTTATTGTTATTTGTTCTAACCAACGTTCTGGAGATCGGGATATAACGTTCGCAATTATTGGTTCAAAATCTCTAGACGATTCGACGATTTCCAATGCTTTACGCAGTTCCTCATTTTCCTTTTCAATTTCCTGAACTTCATATACTAACGTCTTATACTCAGCTAATTTTTCACGTAATATTTTGTTCTCCTCATACGTGTTTTTAATATCCTTTATATTTGAAACTGAATTGACAACTAGGGTTACTGGCGTATGAATAAAATTTTGCACCCATCCTACCGAATCGCTTAAAAACTTCTCAGGTGTCGATAGATTATTATTATTTGATAAAGAATAACCTACCAAAACAACTAAGACAATAATTCCTATTAATAAAATAAATAAAGACTTCCTCCGAAAAAATGACATATATACACCTACTTAATCTATCGTTGGACGCGAAGCTACATTGGGATGATCACGAAAATGTTGAATATAATCAAGTGATTTACCCGTTCCGATTGCAACACTTTCCAATGGGTTTTCTGTTATAAACACTGGAATATCCGTTTCTTCACTTATTACTTTATCTATATTATTTAAAAGTGCTCCCCCACCGGTTAAAACAATTCCGCGGTTCATTACATCTGCTGATAATTCTGGAGGTGTTTTTTCCAATGTAACTTTCACTGCGTGTACTATCTTCTCAATATTTTCACTTAAAGCAACTGAAATCTCTTTACCAGAAATAGAAATTGTCTCCGGTAATCCGGTCAATAAATTTCGGCCCCGAATTTCCATTTCACCCATATCGTCTGTTTCAATAGCTGAACCAATTTCAATTTTAATCGCTTCTGCTGTTCGTTCCCCAATCATTAAATTATATGTTTTACGAATATAATTAGTAATCGCTTCATCCATATCATTTCCTGCTACACCAATTGATCTGCTTGTAACAATTCCGCCAAGGGAAATGACTGCTACTTCCGTTGTGCCACCACCTATATCAACAACCATACTACCAGTTGGCTCCCAAACAGGTAAATCAGCACCTATTGCTGCAGCAAAAGGTTCAGCAATCGGGAATGCCTCTTTCGCACCCGCTAATTTTGTAGCATCAATTACTGCTCTTTCTTCCACTTTCGTAATACCAGATGGTACACAAACAACGATATTAGGTTTTGCGCCCAATCCAGAGCGTTTATGTCTCGCTTTTTGTATGTAATATTTCATCATTGTAGCGGTTGTATCATAATCGGCGATCACTCCATTTTTCATTGGGCGAATAACAGTTATATTACCTGGAGTTCTCCCAATCATATTTCTAGCATCGCTCCCAACTGCTGTTATATCTCCTGTATCGTTATTTATTGCAACGACAGATGGTTCACTGACTACAACACCTTTACCCTTAAAAAATACCAACGTATTTGCGGTTCCTAAATCTATTCCTAAGTCTTGAGTTAATCGAAACATTGCCAAGAAAAATCTTCCTTTCTCTTTCCGAAATTCATGATGTATAGAGCTTTATATAGCTTTACATAAAAATCATAATTTATGTGAGTGCATTAAGTGCATAAATTTATAAAGCGCCACTTCCATAGGATGAATAGAAAAATGGCGCTTTTCCTTAATCACTCTTTTTATTATACGAAAAAAAAAGAGAAAATGATAGGATTTCCATCGATGCAAAAATTTTTAATAGGCTTGTAACTATTGTGTAATAATACAGGAAACCTTACGTTTATTTAGCATTTTTAGCCAGTAAAATTAATTATAAGTACCCTTTTTCTTTTAGGGAAGTAAAGGAGTTGTTTCCAATAACTAGATGGTCTAATAATTCGATTCCCATAATTTTACCCGCTTCAACCAATCTTCGAGTTACATGTATATCTTCTTTGGAAGGGGAAGGATCTCCTGAAGGATGATTATGTGCACATATGATTGAAGCTGCAGAGCGTTTTACTGCTTCTCTGAAGATTTCCCTTGGATGAACAATTGAGGCGTTTAAGCTTCCTATAAAGATAGTTTGACGATGAATAATCTGGTTTTTTGTATTTAAAAATAGTACAACTAAATGTTCTTGATTTAGATTACGCATTTCCTCCATCACATAATCTGCTCCATCTTCCGGTGATCGTATAATATACTTTTCTTCCGGCTTGTAACGGTTAATTCTCCTTCCTAATTCAAGTGCTGCTAGAATAATAATGCCTTTTGCATTACCTATTCCTTTGATTGAAGTCAATTCTTCAATGGTTGCATCGCTTAACAGCTTCAAGCCTTCAAAGTGCATTAATACCCGATTGGATAAATCCATAACAGATTCATTTTGGGTGCCGCTGCCAAGCAAAATTGCTAGTAGTTCTTGGTTCGACAAATGACTTTCCCCATATTTGATCAATCTTTCCCTTGGTCGTTCCTCTTTTGGAACATCTCTCATTTTGATAGAAATGCTAGTCAATATACTTCCCCTTTCTTTTGTTTCTTCTATCATAAGACGTTCCAAGTAAGGTTGCTAATGTTCAAAATGGCATTTTAAATACGAATAGGTTCATAAAAACATCATTATTCACTAGATGAATTATTGATTTTAATGGTGGATATAAACAGGATTTTATAATTTCACTCATAATTTAGCTTGCCAATAATTGTTCAAATTCTTTTATCAATTTTAATAGAATAAACCGTTCCTTATCTTCTTTCCCTTCGATTTCTATTTCAGTAGAAATCTGATCGACAAAATGATTGAATTCAGGTGAATAGGCTTGATCCGTATTGATTAAAGCCTCCCATTTCTCATTGGAGAGACCCCCCTCTTTTTCAAGAGATTGTAAAGATTCATCCCAAGCCTCAATAAACGATTGTAAAAATGCATTTTCTGCCTCAGTTAACGTAAGCTGTCCGTTTAATGTTTCCCATTGTTTTACATACGCATCAAGACCCTGCTTGTCCATTTGATTTGCAACCAACTTTGCGCTCTCTTCTGTTTGAAATACACCGGTAAACAAATAGTAGTTCCCATCTCGTTGCCAATCTACAGCAGGAAAACCGTTGTCATTAAATGATTCTGCCCATTTTAATGCATTTTCCTGTTCACTAAAAACACCACCTTGAACAACAAAAAATTCAACGGAATCAATCTGTTTCGTATCACCATTTTCTTGATCTTCTTGTTGATTTGCTGTCGAAGTGTTAAGAATACTTGCTTGCTCCGGATCCTCTTGTTTGAGCATATTTAAGATAATAAAACCGAATGTTAACCCAATTAATAAAGATGAACAAACGGCGAAGATTATCTTTTTAAATTGGTGGTGATTTCTGAGCCTAAAAGTTAACGGATGTTTTTGCTTAATTGTAACTGGTTTATTTTGTTCTCCATTTAATTCCGACCACCTTCTATTATTATGCATACACACACGCACCTTTTTAAGAATACTAGAATAGCAAAAATATATCATAGTTACTATAAAAAATTCGTATTCTTTTGTCGGAAGACATTCAACAAAAAAACCGATAAAATTAATCGATCTTTTTGTTAAGCAATTTTTCTCTTACTAATGTTATAAAATGAAGCGAACCTGTTATAAAATAGAGAGTTTGATCTTCTTCTCTTTTTACTATTTTTTGCAGCGTCTCTTGCCAATCTTGAGAATATTCGTCACCGTATTCAACATCAAAATAATGAAAATCTTCAAGTGTTGCTGCTCGTTCATGTTCGAATGTTGTAATAGTAATATACGAAAAACCTTTTCTTAATTCTGTTAACATTTCGTCTAGTTGTTTATCCTTAAAACCTGCAAATAATAAATGTTTCTCTTCAAACGGATAATAAGTTTGTACGGTATTTAAAAAAGCACGGATTCCTGCAACATTATGGGCGCTATCTAAAATGATCGTCGGATGATCCGAAATCGTTTCAAAACGACCTGGACATTTCGTTTTCTTAATGGTTTCTAGCACCTTTTCCCAATTCATTGATAAGCCCGTTCGCTCAATAAGAATAATAGCCATCAAAGCTAAAGATGCATTATCCATTTGATGTCTACCTTTCATGTCCAGTTCAACAGTTAATTTCTTTCCGACAGTTTCCCATACAAACTTATTTTTACCGCCCAAATCATAGTTGAATTCAGAACCTAGCTGATACAGAGCAGCTGATTTATCAATCGCTTCTTTATGGATTATTTCTTCACTGACTTCATTGACTCTTCCTAAAATTACTGGGCTATTGTATTTAATGATCCCCGCTTTATGAGAAGCAATTTCTGCATATGTTTTTCCTAAAAAACGCATATGATCTTTTTCCACATTTGTTATAATGGACAATATTGGGGTAATACAATTTGTCGTATCTTCCCGACCTCCCATACCTGTCTCGACTAATAGAATATCAACGGTATCTTTAAAGTATAGAAATGCTAAAACAGTAATAATTTCAAATTGAGTTGGTTGCATGTCGTTACTATCCAACTGCAGAACAAATGGTAACAACATATTCATTAACTTAATAAACTCTGCTTTTGGCATCTCGGAATTATTTTTAATAAAATGTCCACGAATACCTGTAAAACTCGGAGATGTAAATATACCTACATTGTATTCATTCGCTATAAGTGCTTGATTAATAAACTGAATCGTTGACCCTTTTCCATTTGTCCCTGCAACATGAATCGTCGCTACTTTTTTTTCGGGATTTCCTAGCTCCTCAAGTAAATAGTTAACTCGTTCAAGTCCCGGCTTTATTCCTAAGTTATTTCTTTCTTCTAAAAATAGTTCTATCTCTTCGATGGATTGGAACATCGATTATCACCGCTTTTTCTTGTAAAATAACATAATTCCTCTAAAATAATTATAGCAACACAATCGCACTTCAACAATTTTTCGGAAAGGAACTATCTCATTGAATCTTACATGCTGGATCATTTATAACGGGTTTTTAAAAAGTAATAAATTTATTGATTATGCGGAAATGTTTCAAAAAGCTGCAATAAAACGAGGACATCAGGCAATTTTATATAAAAATAGTGATTTATTACCTTTATTAACGAACGAGTTAAGCATTTTAAACAATTCACATAAAACATTACCTGATTATGTCGTTTTTACGGATAAAGATATTTATTTAGCGAAACAATTAGAACTTTTAGGTCTGCCAGTATTTAATGCTTCAAGAGCAATTGAAATTTCTGACGATAAAATTTTAACGTATCAATACCTTTCAGCTAGAAAATTACCAATCCCTAAAACCATTATATCTCCAAAAACATATGGGTTAACAATACGCGAAGATGAATTGTTCCTCAATCAAGTAATGAATGTATTTTCTTTCCCTTTCATTATTAAAGAGGCATTTGGCTCTTTTGGAGAACAAGTATACCTCGTTCACAATGAGGAAGAATTGAAAAAGGTTAGTGAAAATATTTCCAACCGACCATTTGTTTTTCAAGAGTTCATCGAATCAAGTTATGGGAAAGATATCCGAGTACAAGTGGTTGGAGACAAAGTGGTTGCCGCGATGATACGAACAGCTCAGGATGACTTTCGAGCAAATGTGACTTCAGGCGGAACCATGCAACCTTATCAACCGACAAAGTTGGAACAAGAAGTTGCTATCAAAGCAACCAAAGCAATTGGTGCTGGCTTTGCAGGCGTCGATTTATTGTTCGGAAAAAATAATACGCCTATTATTTGTGAAATAAATTCAAACGCACATCTTCGTAATTTATTGGATTGTACCGGAATAAATGCCGCTGATGATATCATCCATTATATTGAACAGAAGTTAAAGGAAGTGACACCATGAACGGATGGCTTATTTATGATGAGGAAGCTGCAAAAGAAAACAAGTCTTACATTGATTGGTTTATCTTAGAGGCAGATAAACAAGGGATTCGATTACAATTGGTCCTACGTGAATTTTTAACTATTGGAATCGTTAGTAAAAAACATATGTTACTTTATCAAAACGAGGAAATAAGGTTACCTGAATTTGTTATCAATCGTACAATCGATCTGGTTCTTCTATCTTTTATGAAAAAAAATCATATCATTTGTTTTAATTCATTAGAAGTTGCTCAAATTTGTAACCATAAATCGTTAACCCATCTAGAAATTAACGAACTTAACATTCCTATGGCACCAACCTATTTTTATAATAAACATATGTTGCCAAAACACCCTCCACTTCCATATCCTTTCATTTTAAAAGAAGCAACCGGGAGAAGTGGGAAACAAGTTTTTTATATAGAAAATGAAAACCAATGGGATCATTCAATCGCTACGCTTTCTTCTTCTGACCTGTTAATTCAATCTACTCCTGTTCAGCTAGGAAAAGATGTCCGTGTCTTTGTCATCGGAAAGGAAATTATTGAGGCCGTTTTACGAGTGAATCAAACAGATTTCAGAGCTAATTATAAACTTGGTGGAAAGGCTATACCTTATCAACTTTCCGCTAAAGACAGATCTATGATTCAAAAGATAATCGATCATTTTGATTTTGGTTTAGTGGGAATTGACTTTTTAATTAGTAAAGACGGTGAATTATTATTTAATGAAATTGAGGATGTCGTTGGTTCTCGCATATTAAGTGAAGTATCTGATGTGAACTTACTGGAAAAATATATTGCATTTATCAAGACCACTTTATTAGAAAGAGCTAAGACATTTGTTGGATAAATTCATCGCTCTATAAAAAAATAAGAGGCAGGGACATTAATGATAATCAAAGGTAGATGAAGAAATCACTTCTTCCATAGGCAATAACTGTTTGAGCAGCGTTAACACATCTCTTACATTGCCACATTTGCATTAACTACTTTTGTCCCTGTCTCTTATTAATTTAACCTTTTAATTCTTTCAAACGTTGCTCCACCATTTCTCTCTTTTCAATATATTCAACTTCTTTTTTCCTTTCGGCTTCTACTACCTTTTCAGGGGCTTTGTCAACAAACCCTTTGTTTGAAAGTTTCTTTTGAACTAAAGCAACCTCTTTATTCCATTTTTCTAATTCATTTTCTAAACGGGCAATTTCTTTATCAAAGTCAATTAACCCTTCTAGCGGCAAGAATACTTCAGCTCCTGTAATGACTGCACTCATTGACTGTTCTGGTGCCTCTATCTGTTCACCAATCACTAATTCACTTGTATTACAGAAACGTTCAATAAAATGACGATTCCCCTCTAATTGTGTTGTCACACTATGATCTGACGTTTTCACATACATTTTTACTTGTTTGGACATTGGTGTATTTACTTCTGCTCGAATATTTCTTACAGCTTTAATAATATCCATTATCTTTTTCATTTGGTCAGAGGCTGCTTCATCATGATACTCAGCGTTTACTTTTGGCCATGATGCAACTGTAATCGAGGTTCCTTTATGTGGTAATTGTTGCCAAATCTCTTCAGTTATAAATGGCATATACGGATGAAGCATACGTAAAGTTTGATCCAAAACATGTGCTAATACAGATCTTGTAGTTTGCTTTTTATTTTCATCTTCTCCGTAAAGAGAGACTTTAGCCATTTCAATATACCAATCACAGAAATCATCCCATATAAAATTGTACAAGTAACGACCTGCTTCACCAAATTCATATTTACCTGTGTTCATAGTAACATGCTCAATCGTTTCATTTAGTCGAGTTAATATCCATTTATCTGGTAATGCTAGTTCTCCTGATAAATCAATATCTTCATAGGCCATATCTTCCATGTTCATTAATGCAAATCGTGAAGCATTCCAAATTTTATTAGCAAAATTCCAAGTAGATTCTACTTTTCCCCAATGGAAACGTATATCTTGACCTGGTGTCGAACCAGTTAATAAGAAATAACGTAAGGAATCTGCACCGTATTTATCGATTACTTCCATTGGATCAACGCCATTGCCGAGTGATTTACTCATTTTACGACCTTCGGCATCGCGAATTAAGCCATGAATGAGTACATCTTTAAACGGTTTTTCTTCTGTAAATTCTAACGATTGAAAAATCATACGCGCAACCCAGAAGAAAATAATGTCGTATCCGGTAACGAGTACATCCGTTGGGAAATATCGTTTGAAATCTTTACTATCCTTATCTGGCCAGCCCATTGTTGAAAACGGCCATAATGCAGACGAGAACCATGTATCTAAAACATCTTTATCTTGCTCCCAGTTCTCTAAATCTTTTGGTGCCTCTTTACCTACATACACTTCTCCTGTTTCTTTATGATACCAAGCCGGAATTCGGTGTCCCCACCATAACTGTCTAGAAATACACCAGTCTCTAATATTTTCCATCCAGTGTAGATACGTATTTTCAAAGCGATTCGGTACAAAATTAACTTTTTCATCTGTTTTTTGAAGCTCTACTGCTGCATCAGCTAAAGGTTGCATATTTACAAACCATTGAGTCGATAAATACGGTTCTACTACTGCTCCACTTCGCTCTGAATGGCCGACCTGATGTGTATGGTCTTCAATTTCAAATAACACGCCTTGTTCCTGTAAATCTTTTACGATCGATTTACGACACTCAAATCGATCCATGCCTTTATATTTTCCAGCATTCTCATTCATTGTTCCATCTTCATTCATAACAAGTACACGCTCTAAGTTATGCCGATTTCCAATTTCAAAATCATTAGGGTCATGAGCTGGAGTAATTTTCACTGCACCAGATCCAAATTCCATATCGACATAATCATCTGCAACAATTTCGATTTCACGCCCAACTATTGGCAAAATTACTTTTTTACCGATTAAATGTTGGTAACGTTCATCGTCTGGGTGAACGGCAACTGCAGTATCACCTAGCATTGTTTCGGGACGTGTTGTAGCAATCTCTATTGTTTCGTCACTATCTTTTATTGGATAGCGCATATGATAAAACTTTCCTTGTACCTCTTCATAAATTACTTCTATATCGGATAATGCTGTTTTAGTCTTCGGATCCCAATTTATAATATATTCTCCTCGATAAATGAGACCTTTTTCATATAATTTAATGAAGACTTCTTGCACAGCGTCAGATAATCCATCATCTAAAGTAAATCTTTCTCTCGTATAATCGAGACCTAAACCTAACTTACCCCACTGTTCGCGTATGAAATCTGCATATTCCTCTTTCCATTCCCAAACAGTTTCTATAAACTTCTCTCTTCCCATATCATAGCGAGATTTTCCTTTTTCTCTTAGTTTAGCTTCAACTACAGCTTGTGTCGCAATCCCAGCATGGTCCATCCCCGGAAGCCAAAGAACATCATAGCCTTGCATCCGTTTCATTCGAGAAATTGTATCTTGCATTGTCGTATCCCATGCATGGCCTAAATGTAACTTTCCAGTTACGTTTGGTGGAGGAATAACGATGGAAAAAGGTTCCTTCTTTTCATCATCAGTTGCTTCAAAATATTTTCCTTCCAACCAGAATCCATAACGATCTTCTTCGATTGCTTTATGATCATATTTTGGTGGTAATTGTTGCTTATTATTCTCTGTCATAACATTTCCTCCTTATGTTTTAAAAAATGATTTTAAAAGATTTATTAATTTATTACAATAAACGTAAACTGTTCAGTAGTAAATATTTAAGAATGAACTGAACAACCGCTGCGGAAATATGTTTCGCTTTCCATGGGCGGCTGTTGAGCCTCCTTGTGCTACGCACTGCGTAGTCTCACCTATGCCTACGCTCCCATAGGAGTCTTCACATATTTCCTCCGCTGGGATGGTCACTGTTTGACTGATAACAACAATGCTTTCTATTAAATACATTCATGCTAGCGTAGGAAAAATACGAAGACTCCTGCAGGAACAGCACGAGTCCGAAGATCCCTGTAGGTTCTCGTTAACGAGAACCTACAGAAGCTGAGGCCGTGCCTGCGGAAAGCGAAGTATTTTTCCGAAGCGGTTTCCAAAAATTAATTTGATGCATCTACTGCACAGTTTATATCTACTGTACAAAGCAAAAGTCAATAATCTTTTAAAAACAAACAAAAAAACCTTTCATCCTCTAATAAGGACGAAAAGTTTATTTCCGTGGTACCACCTAATTTTACAAGTTATACTTGCACACTCATTGTACGTAACGTGTATGAAGCGATTTCTTTTACTATCAGTTCAAAGAAATAGTATCAAGGGCGACCTTCTAAAAAAATATTTTAGAAAACTTCCACCAAATGTTTTCTTCTCTAGAAAAATATATTTTTTATACTCTTCCCTCTCATCACTGTATAACTATTTAATTACTTGTAGTTTATTATTTTTCTTATAACTTTGCAACTTTTTTATCTATTTTAGCACGTTTATATCTATTCTATACATATATTAACCGTAAGCGAGGTGATATCAACGATGACAAAGCATTATCGCTATCGGTTACATCCCTGGTTGAATAAGTGTGTTTGTGTCTTAGAGAAAGCAATATTACCGATTTTGATTTTCCAATTAATTCGTACATTATTCATCACAACTACATTTGACCTGATATTACTAGGTATCTTTATCGGTATTTTTATTATGTTTTACTTACGATGGCTGTAAACATTCGGTTACTAAAAGTTAACAAGAGTGAGGCATAGCGTTCAAAACTTTTAATTCCAAACGAATATCGTTACATTCATACGATTATATATGTCTTCCCTCAGAAGAAGATAGTATTCCGAGGGGAATATAAATGAGTTTAAAGATATGTGATCAAAAGAAGTAAAGTAGCAGCACTGGGGAGAATATATACGGGGGTGACCGAAAAATATGGGAGAGACTCGCTGGGAAACATACCCAATATCAAGGCAGTCTTTATTATAGTAAAAAAACATTTTACTGAAATGCTCCTCTATAGAAATGGAACACTATATTAAAAGCAAAAGATAAATCCGAGTTGATTCAAAGTTTTTGAATCATCATCCGGATTTATCAATTAACTGTTCAAAACTATTGCCTCACTTTTACAGGAATATATAGTAACTGGCCTTCCTCAAGCCCTTCTTCTGTTAGATTATTATCTTTAATCAATTGCAATGTAGACATCTCATATCGTTTAGCAATCGATTCAATGGTATCATCTTCCTGTGCAATATATATTTTCATCTTGGAATACTCTTCCTCTTCTTCTCCACCAAATAAGTCTGTTAAAAATCGTACATCTTTTACATCTTCTTCATTGTCTTCTTCTTTATTTTTACTTAACTGTATATCAATTTCATTTTCGTCACTTGATTCAATTTCAGTAGAGTTCACTTCGATTATATCTGCCTCGTCAATTGTTTCACTTATTTCTGCTTCTTCCTCTATTTTATCCGGTTCTTCCATTACCTCTTCACTTTCTGTGTTAGTTGTTTCCTCCATTTTACTTACCGGCTCTTCTTCTGTTTCTTTTGAAGTTACCTCACTAATGTCAACGGATTTTTCCTGTTCATGTTCTTCAGGTTTATTATTTACACTTTCTTTTGATTCGCCTTCTACTGAAGATTTTTCGGCTTCTGCCATTTGCTCCTCCCCCTCTGACTGAGAAGTTTCTGTTTGTTGTGTACTTTGACCGACGTCCGTATCCCCTTTTATCCCATGGATATGTATCAAAGCCGTTAGATTTAACTGATTAAGATCTGGAAGTTCATAATCAAACGAATCTACAGATACAGTAATATCATTCAAGTTTTCTACTCGATATAAAGGGACAGATATTTCTACTGGAAATCGATGCGAGAATTGTGCTTTATGGTCATTTGTTTCCATCACTTTCTCTATAAAAGCTTTTGTCTTTCCGTCATATGAAGATTCAACATTATTATTTGTGGAATCACTGGCCTTGTTATATTCTCCCTGTAAAATAATTAAACCACGAATTTGTATATAACTATCAAATTTTTGGATAGCAATATCTGGATTTAACGAAATTGATATCATCTCAGCAATCTCTTGTCCGCTTTCGAAGTGCAATGTCTCATTTAACTCAAATTCAATCATGTCATTATTTTGTTTCAACATTAGTCCTCCTTTTACGTAAAATATCACTTTTCGAACTGCTCACGTTATAAAAATATATGTACTCAAAATACGTAATATAACCTTTCTCAGAATAAATATTGTTTATTTCATATTTTAATGGAAAGGTTGAAGGAGGAAAGAGAAGGTATTAATTTATATATAACTCAACTTTCTCACCGAAAATGCTTATATTTGATATGTTGACAACCTTATCATGATAAAATAGCTTTGCATAATTACGTAAACTGCGACGTAATGACATCAATTTTATTAATTTCCGTTAAGCCGCTTCGGAAAAATACTTCGCTTTCACCACAGGCATTAGAGCGACATCTGTTCAAGCTGCACTATCGCTTGCTTTCACAGTGTCTCCTTTACCGCAGGCACGGCCTCAGCTTCTGTAGCTTCTTCTTGTTAACGAGAAGCTATAGGGATCTTCCGACGTACAGGATGTACTGGTGCAGACATTGCCACAGGACGTGGCATACTTAGTGCATAGGCCTAGATGAGACTACACAGTGCGTAGCACATTGGAGGCCGGGCAGCCGCCCATGGAAAGCGAAACATATTTCCGCAGCGGGTTAATCAGCTTACACCTAATTTTAGTTACTGCACAGTTTATATCAAATGCAACGATCAAATATCTTGGAATATAGTGGTGTTTTCAAGCAACTAGTTAATTGAAAATACAACTAAGGAAGTGAATCTCTAAATACCCTAATACTACAAAGGGTTATTTATCTATTTCAGGCTACGAAAGTTGAGTATATAAGAAAATAGAACTTAACTTGGCTAAGTATTGTAAATAAGTACAGAATCAGTAGATCTTTAGAGCAACAAAAAACGAGCGATACATTTCGCTCGTCTTCTTGTTTTATAAAGTCGAAAATACTTTATTAACTGACTGAATAGTTTTTTCGATAAGTTCATCTGTATGTGCAGTTGATAAAAACAATCCTTCAAATTGAGAAGGCGGTAAAAATACTCCTTCGTTAATCATCCCACGGTAATACTTAGCAAAACGGTCGAGATCCGACGTTTGTGCCGTTTCATAATTTATTACTTCTTGCTCAGTGAAGAAAAAACCAACCATAGATCCAACACGATTAACCTGTAATGGGATTTGATACTTTTCTGCAGCTTCTTTATAGCCTGCAACTAATTTATCCACCTTACGATTTATTTCATCATACGTTTCTTCCGTTAACTGTGACAACGTTTCATATCCCGCAGTCATTGCTAATGGATTACCTGATAATGTTCCTGCTTGATAAATATCACCTATAGGAGCAACTCTTTCCATAATTTCCTTTTTACCGCCATAGGCGCCTACTGGTAGTCCCCCGCCAATTACTTTACCTAAACAAGTAATATCTGGGATAATATCGAAGTGTCCTTGAGCACAAGTATATCCTACTCGAAAACCGGTCATCACTTCATCAAAAATAAGCAATGATCCATATTCCTCAGTAATTGAACGTAAATGTTGCAAAAAGTTATCCCGTGGTGGCACAACACCCATATTTCCAGATACAGGTTCTACAATTACTGCAGCAATATCTTCACCATATTGCTCAAATGCATATGTAACACTTTCTTTATCATTATACGGAACAGTAATTGTATGTTCTGCTACTGATTTAGGTACGCCTGGACTGTCAGGTAGTCCAAGAGTGGCTACACCTGAACCTGCTTTAATCAATAGGGAGTCCCCATGGCCGTGATAGTTACCTTCAAATTTTAGAATTTTATTTCTATTTGTATAACCTCTCGCCAATCGCAAAGCACTCATCGTTGCTTCAGTTCCTGAATTGACCATCCTTATCATTTCAACAGATGGAACGCGATCAATAACCAATTTAGCTAATTTACTTTCCAACGTCGTCGGCGCTCCAAAGCTCGTTCCTTTTTCTGCTATCTTTTTTAAACTTTCAACTACTTGATCATCTGCATGTCCTAAAATAAGGGGTCCCCAACTTAATACATAATCAATGTACTCATTACCGTCAATATCAGTTAGGATTGCTCCTTTGCCTGATTCCATAAAAATTGGATCCATTCCAACCGATTTAAATGCTCTTACTGGAGAGTTAACCCCTCCAGGCATAAGCGAAACCGCTTCTTTATATGCTTCTTCTGAGTGAGTAAAATTTGACAATTATATGCACCACCATTAATTATTTTTTAACCATGTTGCTACATTCTTTGCATAATACGTTAATATTAAATCAGCGCCTGCACGTTTCATGCTAGTAAACATTTCGAGTACTAATGGCTTTTCATCAATCCAACCATTTTGTGCTGCCGCTTTAATCATTGCATACTCGCCACTCACATTATAAGCTACGATAGGAATATTGGTCGCGTCTTTTACTTCACGAACAATATCTAAATATGCAAGAGCTGGTTTTACGATGAGCATGTCTGCTCCTTCATCAACATCTGTTAATGCCTCTTTTAATGCCTCACGACGATTTGCAGGATCCATTTGATATGTTTTCCGGTCTCCAAACTGTGGAGTACTGTCAGCTGCGTCTCGGAATGGTCCATAAAAAGACGATGCGTATTTAACCGCATACGACATAATAGGTATATGGGAAAATCCGGCTTCATCTAAAGCTTGGCGAATAGCAATTACAAATCCATCCATCATATTTGACGGAGCAATAATATCTGCACCAGCTTCTGCTTGGGATACGGCTGTCTGCGCAAGAAGTGCAAGAGACTCATCGTTATCTACATCTTCACCATGAATCACACCGCAATGCCCGTGAGAAGTATACTCACAAAGACATGTATCAGCAACTACCAACATCTCGGGATGAGTTTCTTTAATTAATTTTGTCGCTTGTTGAACGATACCTTCTGGAATGTATGCTCCTGTACCTACATCATCCTTATCTTCCGGTACCCCAAAGATCATGACTGCACGTATTCCTAATTCGCTAAGTTCTTCCATTTCTTTTTCTAGTTGATCCAATGATAATTGGTAAACACCTGGCATGGAGCTGACTTCATTTTTTTTATTTTC
Source organism: Pseudogracilibacillus sp. SE30717A (assembly GCF_037071985.1). Classification (NCBI taxonomy): domain Bacteria; kingdom Bacillati; phylum Bacillota; class Bacilli; order Caryophanales; family Bacillaceae; genus Pseudogracilibacillus; species Pseudogracilibacillus sp. SE30717A. Next base: position 65,510 of record NZ_JAXHDF010000005.1, read on the forward strand.
TCCCTCAACGATGAAAAGTGGGTAAATAAAGTCATCTGTTGTTAAATGAGTCTCTCTTACCAAGGAGCGCATGGATGCGGAAGTACGTAACCGTCGATGCCGTTTAAATTTGAGATTTTCTATCATATTATTCATCCTCCGTATTAACAAATTCAACCATACATTCAACCATTTTTTCAATTGTAAAAGTTTGCGGTACGACTGTTTGAGCAAAGTGAAATGACTTAGCTACTCGTTCAGTCGTTGTTCCGATACAAACGCATGGGATCTGCGAAACTTTTTCTTTAAAAGGAGACTGCTCTACCATCTGCATAAACGTTTTTACAGTTGATGGACTTGTAAAAGTCAGAAAATCAAGTTCCTCATTTTCCAATGTATTTAACAATAATCCTTTATTTTCTAAATAAGGATTAGTTTCATAGACCACAACTGTTTCAAAGGTAAGCCCTCTCTTCGTTAGTTCCTCTACTAACAATTTTCTGGAAAGATTCCCTCTTACAAGTAAAATATGATTCGCATCTGGAAAGCGAGTAAAAAATTCTTCTGCCATTACTTCCGCATTGTAAATGCTCGGGATAAAATCTGCCTCGTACCCAAATTCTTTTAAAGCATTTTCTGTTTTATGACCTACCGTAGCGAAAAAACAGTTAGAAAGGAGTTCTTGGTTTGGACCCAATCCTTGGAAAAAGCATCTTACACCATGTGCACTAGTAAAGAACACCCATTTATATTGACTTAAATCGATCCTATTTCCACTTTCTTTTTGACAAGATATTTTTAATAATGGAACTTCTATTGGAATACCTTCAGCTCGCTGAATATTAACTGAAAACTGCTTTGCTTGAGATGCTTCTCTTGTTATTAATATCTTTTTCCCCCGAAGCGACAATGTCATTCTTTGTCTAACTCCTCTTTAGCGGCTTCTACCATTGATTTTGCGCCTTCTTCAATTAGTTTATTAGCCGCATATTCTGCTACAGCCTTAATCGTATCACCTTTTGATGTACAAGTTAAAATTTGTTCGCCATCCATCGATGCAACCGATGTATATAGAACAATTTCTCCATTATCTAAATGCGCATATGCTCCAATCGGGGCTTTATCTTCATCATCCAGTAGATTGACAAACTCTCGTTCTGTTTTAATTGCGATTTCTGAATCTGAATCATTTATTTTTGTTAATAATTCGATCATATCTTCATCTTCATTACGGCATTCTATAGCAAGAGCTCCTTGTCCAGCTGCCGGGGTAAAATCATTTGCGGGTAAATATTCCGTAATAACATCTGTGATTCCAAGGCGCTTCAATCCTGCAACTGCTAAAATAATTCCATCATATTTTCCGTCTTGCAATTGTTGGATACGAGCATCAACTGCTCCCCTAATCCACTGCGTTTTCAAATACGGGTACTTAGCTTTAATTTGAGCGGCCCGTCTTGCACTGCTCGTTCCTATGATCGCACCTTCTGGAAGTTCACCCAATGGGATATTATTTCGTCCGATATATGCATCCCGATGATCCTCTCTTTTAGGAATGGCAGCAATGGTGAACTCGTCGTCTAAATAGGCTGGGAGATCTTTTAAACTATGTACAGCGAAGTCAATCTCTTTATTTCGTAAAGCATCTTCAATATCTTGTATAAATATTCCGACTCCGCCAACTTTTGAAAGTGAAACTTTTTGATTTCTGTCTCCTTTTGTTGAAATATACTTAAGCTCAAATTCATATGGAACTTGTAAGTCCTTTAATTTTTGAATTATTTGCTTGGTTTGGGTTACAGCTAAAGTGCTTTCTCTTGTTCCGACGATAACTTTTCGCATCCTTCTCTCCTCCTTCAAAAATGAAAACCGGACAATGTACTAAATAAGAAAAAGTTAATTAACAACCATAAAAATGCAGCACAATTATAAATTGAAATCGGTTTACCTCTATATCCTTTTAGGATACGTAGTAAAAGGTAAATAATGTAAACGATTAAAACTAATATCGATCCGATTGTCTTCACATCGAACCAATAAAATTCCGCTTTTGAAACATATGCCCATACAAGACCAAAAATTAAACCTATTAATAATAAGGGTACTCCTAGGACGATTGAAAAATAGGAATAAGCATCTAATTTTCCCAAATCAGTAAAGCGCCACATCCAATTTAACCCTTTTTTCTCCTTTAAAAAATAATACTGAATTAAGTACATAAGTGCTAAAGTGAAGGAGATAGTGAAAAACCCGTATGACATTATTGCTAGCGTAATATGGATTACTAAAATCTCATGAACAAATTGACTCCCTTGATCATACGATCCAGTCATTGCATTTATTGATAAAGATAATAACAATAAAAAAAAGCTAAATAAATTCGTAAAAAACACAACAAAATGTACATGAAAAAAGTGATTTAATAAAACTGAAAATAAAATTAATACCCATGAATAAAAAAACAAACCATCGTTTAAAGTTAAAATAGGGAAATTTTTCTCGATAAACGTTTGGTTATATAAAATAATTGTTTGCATAAACCAAACAATACAGAGTAAATAAAACGATAGTTTATTTACTCTGTTATTACTTTTAATAAAATCCATGAAATATCCAATTATGCTAACACCATAAATGAAAAGCATTAGCTCATAGATCCATTTTGAAGCAAACATCTACTTACCCTTTCTTAAATCAAACTTAATCCGCAATTGGGGGCGCGGCGTTGTTTGTTGCTCCAGAAATAATGGCCTTTGTCTTGTTTGATTTCTTTTCTGCTTCTTTCTTAACATTCTCATCAATTCCGAACACATCAACAAATAAGGATAGCAACTCATCTGCATTTTTCTTCCCAGCCATTTCTTTTGCCTGTATGATCGGTTCCTTCAATAATTGATTTATAATACTTTTAGTATGTTTACTAATTACCTTTTGTTCACGCTCAGTTAAATCAGGGATTTTTCGCTTAATACTCGCAAACGTTTCACCCTGTATGTCTAATGCTTTTTCTCTCAAAGCTCGAATGACTGGAACGACTCCTAGCGTTGTAACCCATTCCTTAAACTCGTCTATTTCTCCCTCTAATTGCATTTCTATAACAGAGGCAGCTTCTTTTCTCTCCTCTAAATTTTTATCGACAATAAACTGTAAATCATCAATATCATATAAAAACACGCTATCTAATTCACTAATATTCGCATCTAAATCACGTGGCACAGCAATATCAACTAAAAAAAGTGGTTTTCCTTTTCTAACTCGTTGAATTGGTGCAATATCTTCTTTTGTTAATACAGGCTGTTTCGCCGATGTAGAACTTATTAATATATCTGCGTCTTTTAATACAGTATCTAATTCATCTGCTTGTTTTGCTTTTGCATTGAAATGACTTGCTAATTCTTCAGCTCGTTCAAGCGTTCGATTAACGACTGTAATATTTTTTACACCTGCTCCGTATAAATTCTTTGCAGCAAGTTCGCCCATCTCTCCAGCACCATAAATAACAACATGTTTATCGGTTATATCTCCAAAAATTTTCTTTGCTAATTCAACAGCCGCATAACTTACGGAAACAGCGTGTTGACCTATTGCAGTTTCTTTATGAGCTCGTTTTGCAAAGGTAACTGCTTGTTTAAATAGTTCATTAAAGATCGTTCCAGTTGATTTTAATTTTTGCGCAGTTAAGAACGCATCTCTAACTTGGCCGAGTATTTGAGTTTCACCAAGTACCATAGAATGGAGACCTACAGAAACACGAAGTAAATGTTCAATTGCATCATCATTCTCATTAATCTCTAAGTATGGACCAAATTCTTTTATTGGTAGTTCAAACCAGTCTGATAAAAACTTTTTAATATAATACCGACCTGTATGGATTTGATCAACTACTGCATAAATTTCGGTCCGATTACATGTGGAAATAATAATATTCTCCAAGATACTCTTTCTTTGGTTTAATTCCACAATTGCATCCTCAATCGTATGTTCAGAGAAAGCAAGCTTTTCACGAATCTCTACTGGTGTTGTTTTATAATTAAAGCCTACTTGTAAAATATACACGTTTCATGCTCCTTTAAGCATATAATTTCGATAAGATTATAATAATTCTAATCTAATTATATCATTAAGTATAAATTATTTCCTGTTATAGATTTGAAATAACTTTGACAATTGTAACCTTTTATCTAGATTATGGACAATAAGGTGTGATTCAGTATATAAATATAAAGAAAAATGGTACTTGTTGAATTTGATCGAGTATATTATGATAGTACATGTATTTTACCTTTAAAAGTGGGGATTAAAGATGAAAAAACAACATGCTCTTTCTGCTTACATATTAATCGGTATAGGGATATACTACCTAATTAAACAACTAAATTTATCTTGGTTTGAAAATTTTTATTCTTGGCCAACATTTTTAATTATTATTGGTATTGCCTTTTTGATACACAGTTATTCCAACAATGAATATAATAATCTTTTTATCGGGGTATTGTTACTAGGCTTAGGCATTCATTTTCATGGCTTAGAAAACTATTCATTTTGGCTTGATCACTGGTCTGCTTACGCTTTAATTGTCGGGATAGCTTTTTTCATAAAATTTCTTAAAACAAAGACCGGTCTAATTCCATCCGTTGTATTAATTGGCGTATCTTTATTAATGATTTTTTCGGTTACTCTACCAGAATGGTTCCAATGGATTTATGGAGTAGCAGAGTTTATTGAAACATTTTGGCCAGTTGCACTGATTGTGATTGGAGTATATTTATTAAAATTCAAAAAGTAATTCCATGCTAATAAACCACTGAATCATATAATATTCCAGTGGTTTATTTTTATACATATCGTTTTATTTCATTCCAGATAAGATCTTTATTTTCATTCGTCACTGCTGAGAAAGGAATAATGGTCAGACCCTCTACATCAGCAAACACTTGTTTAATCTGATTCAGACGTTGACTTCTCTTGTTCTTTGCAATTTTATCCAATTTAGTAGCGATGATCAGTAATGGAATATCTAAATAATTAATATAGTCTACCATTTGAATGTCTTCGTTTGTAGGTTTATGTCGAATATCGATGATTTGGATAACAAGTTGTAATTGTTCCCTTGTTTCGAAGTATTCTTCCATCATTCTACCCCATTTTTCTCGCTCCGTTTTCGAAACTTTTGCATATCCGTATCCTGGAACATCGACGAAATAAAAGGCTTCATTTATCGTATAAAAATTAAGAGTGCGTGTTTTCCCCGGTTTTGACGAGGTTCGTACTAAGTTTTTTCTCCCAATAATTTTATTTATAAAGGAGGATTTACCGACATTCGATCTCCCAGCTAATGCGATTTCTGGGAGATTCGATTTCGGATATTGTGCTTGTGAAACAGCGCTAATTTCAATTTCAGCTTTCGTTACTTTCATTTGATTCCTCCGCTAGAGCGTGTTTTAATACTTCATCTAAATGTTTTACTTTAATAAATGTTAAATCATCGCGAACACTTTTAGGTATATCTTCAATATCCCTTTCATTGTCGGCTGGAATAATAATTGTACTAATTCCAGCTCGATGGGCACTTAATGACTTTTCTTTTAATCCACCAATAGGCAAAACATGTCCTCGTAATGTAATTTCTCCAGTCATTCCTACATCACGTTTTACAGCCCTACCAGTTAAAGCAGATACTAGCGCGGTTGCCATGGTAATTCCGGCTGAAGATCCATCTTTTGGAGTAGCACCTTCCGGGACGTGAATGTGAATATCATACTTTTTATGAAAGTCCTGTGGAATATGAAGTTCATCTGCTCTTGACCGAATATAACTAAAGGCTGCTTGGGCCGACTCACGCATAACATCACCAAGTTTACCTGTTAAGATCAATTCACCTTTTCCAGGATAATGAGAAACTTCGATTGCTAAAGTATCTCCACCGACTGCTGTATAAGCAAGACCAGTTGCTGTTCCTACTTGATCTTCCTGTTCCATTCTTCCATAACGATACATCGGCTTACCGAGTAATTCTTCAATTCGATTTTTCGTTATAATCACTCTTTTTTGCTCGCCAGAAACAATTATTTTAGCTGCTTTTCTACAGAGTGTGGCAATTGTTCGTTCTAATCCTCTTACTCCTGCTTCTTGTGTATATTCTCTAATTACAGTTAATAAAGCGTCATCTCGGATTTGTAAGTTACCTTTTTTCAATCCATTTTCTTTTAATTGCTTCGGTATTAAATGTTGCTTGGCAATATGAAGTTTTTCAACTTCTGTATAACCTGCAATTGAAATCATTTCCATACGATCCAAAAGTGGACCAGGTATATTGTTCACATAATTAGCAGTTGCAATAAATAATACATTCGATAAGTCGTACGTCTCTTCAATAAAATGATCGCTGAAATTATGATTTTGCTCAGGATCAAGTACTTCCAACATCGCTGAAGCAGGATCTCCTCTAAAATCATTCGCCATTTTATCTATTTCATCAAGCAGAAAGATTGGATTAACGGTACCAGCTCTTTTCATCCCTTGGATAATGCGACCTGGCATAGCTCCGATATATGTTCGTCTATGTCCTCTTATTTCCGCTTCATCTCGCACTCCCCCTAATGAAATACGGACAAATTTCCGATTAATGGAACGAGCAATAGATTTTGCGAGCGATGTTTTACCTACTCCTGGTGGTCCTACTAAACATAAAATTGGACCTTTTATTGAATTAGTAAGTTTTTGTACTGCTAAATATTCCAAAATTCTTTCTTTCACTTTATCTAAACCATAATGGTCGGCATCAAGGATTTTTTCAGCCTGTTCAATTTCGATTGTATCCTCTGTTCTTTCATTCCAAGGTAATGAGATTAACCAATCGATATAATTTCTAATAACAGAGCTTTCCGCTGAGCTTTGTGGAACTCGTTCAAAACGGTCCAGTTCTTTTAATGCTGTTTCTGTAATACGCTCAGGCATTTTTCGTTCAGTTATTTTTTCTCTAAGTTGATCCGCATCACTTAGCTTTCCGTCTCCTTCACCTAACTCTTTTTGGATTGCCTTCAGTTGTTCACGTAAATAATATTCTTTCTGCGTTTGTTCCATAGACGTTTGAACACGCTTGCCAATTTTCCTTTCTAAATCTAATACTTTTTTTTCATTTGTAATAATGGTTAATAAATGTTGCATCCGTTCCTTCACATTATCTTTTTCTAATAATTCTTGTTTCTCTTTTACTTTAATAGGTAAATGTGAAGCAATCATAAATGCTAGTCGGCTCGGTTCATCTATATCTGATACGGTTGCAAGTGTTTCTTTCGTTATTTTTCTTGAAACTTTAATATATTGACCAAACTGAGACACTAACTGCCTCATTAACGCTTCTTCTTCATGAGAATTGTCCGATATATCTTCTAATTTATTGATTTCAACTTTATATTCTTTTTCTTCTTCTACATAACGGATAATCTCCGCCCGATACAAGCCTTCAACAAGTACCCGTATTGTTCCATTTGGAAGTTTTAACATCTGATTTATTTTAGCCAAAGTTCCAATGCGATAAATATCATCAGGTTTTGGGGCCTCTATTGCTACCTCTTTTTGAGAAGCAAGAAAAATTGTCTGATCGCCCATCATTGCTGTTTCTAAGGAGGCAACAGACTTCTCCCTTCCAACATCTAAATGGAGTACCATAGAAGGATATACGAGAATTCCACGTAAGGCTAATAGAGGAGTTTGGGTTGAATCGATTGACATATTCGTACCTCCAACATATACATCTATTTCAGATTCTAATTAATAGTATTTCCTATAAAGGATAAGCTTAAACGAACTATACCAATAAGAAAAGACTGACTGTAACGGTCAGCATCTACTCCCTATATTTAAAGAGGTAAATGTGCACAGGTAGTCAGTCTTTTTTTAATTCTGGTAAGTAACAAACTAAACCTACGGCAGGTTTAAAGAAGTTTGTTACATTTTTTGCATTTGTCGAGCTGCTTTAAACAATGTACTAATTATAGATAGCAACAGCCCAGATAGAAAGTTCCTTATGAGAACTTTAGTGCATTTTTACACATTAAGCACTTTCTTTTGGAATGCTTTTATCTTCTTCGATCGTTCCATCTGTATAGAGAAGTTTTGGCCTCATATTTTCCCTTGTTACTGTATCCTTTGTTATGATGCATTTCTCTATGTCTTCTCGAGATGGAAGTTCAAACATAATATCTAACATAATATTCTCGATGATAGAACGTAAACCTCTTGCACCTGTCTTACGTTCCATCGCACTTTTTGCTATTTCAACTAATGCCTCTTCTTCAAACTCTAATTCAACATTATCCATTTGGAATAATTTTTCGTATTGTTTAACTAGCGCATTTTTTGGCGTTGTTAAAATTTCAATTAATGCCTTTTCATCTAACGGTTGCAAGCTAGCAATTACTGGTAAACGCCCGATAAATTCAGGAATTAACCCGTAGCTTAGTAAATCTTCCGGTAATACTTTTGACAACAATTCGCCCATTTCCATGTCTTCATGTTTATTATGATCACCGAAGCCAATCACTTTCTTACCGAGTCGACGTTTAATGATTTGATCAATTCCGTCAAAAGCTCCACCTACAATGAACAAAATATTCGTTGTATCAATTTGAATGAACTCTTGATGCGGATGTTTACGGCCACCTTGTGGAGGTACACTTGCTACTGTTCCTTCAAGGATTTTTAATAAAGCCTGTTGAACCCCTTCTCCAGATACATCACGTGTAATGGAAGGGTTTTCCGATTTTCTGGCCACTTTATCAATTTCATCAATGTAAATTATTCCTTTTTCCGCTTTATCAATATCATAATCTGCGGCTTGAATTAACTTTAATAAAATATTTTCTACATCTTCTCCAACATATCCTGCTTCTGTTAATGATGTAGCATCCGCAATTGCAAACGGTACGTTTATAATTCTTGCAAGTGTTTGTGCAAGTAACGTTTTACCACTACCTGTTGGTCCGATCATTGCAATATTACTTTTTGATAATTCAACATCATCAGCGTTTTTCGATGAATTAACTCGTTTATAGTGGTTATACACTGCTACTGATAAGTTCTTCTTCGCTTTTTCTTGTCCAATCACATAGTTATCAAGTGTTTCACAAATTTCTTTTGGAGTTGGAATCTCATCAATTTCTACATCATCTTCCATTCCGATTTCTTCTTCTACAATTTCAGTACATAATTCGATACACTCATCACATATATATACACCTGGTCCTGCGACCAATTTTCTAACAGATTCTTGATCTTTACCACAAAATGAACATTTTAATTGTCCTTTTTCTTCATTGAATTTAAACATATTTTCACCCCTAAACGTTTAACTCACTCATTAAAATCCAAGCGTTATAGCAATCATATCAGATACATATTGGAAAATAAAATAATACACCCTTGTAATATTCCGACAAGTCAAGGTTTATTTTTTTCCAATCCATCTGAATAATAACATTCCTCTATTGTTCCATTTTATTAATTTTTTATAAATATATTCTTGATTGTATCAATATGTTTATTAGTTGAATCAATTTCATAAATGGTCATTATGAAAATAAATTCGAACTTATTCAAATAAAGTCGTCCTTCCATTCGCTATTTAACATAAACAACTGATGGTTGGAATAAGTGATGATTTGCTTCCTAGTCGGCTACAAACAGTCACGTCCTATGGGGCGTAAGTGGAAAGACTTAACGTCTCTACGGAAAGCGACCAACTTGAGTAGCAATTGATATTTAAGTTATTTATTCTGATTTTAAACTTAAATTTAAATTATGACATTGATTTAGTCAAAAATTGTTTTTAATAAGTGAAAACAAGGTGCAACTTATTATGCACCTTGTTCTTTGAAGTTTTTTAATTCTTTTAATTAATTTGCTCGGTAGATCCATTAAATAATGTTATTCCGTGCAATGTCAGTCATACATCTGTATAAGATTTTATAAAGCTTTACTTTCATCTACGATAAAGTTAATTGCTTTTTTAATCTTTAAGTCTTCTTTTAATACGTCTGCATTGCCGCCTAACATACCTAGGATTTGATCTTTTTCCATATTGTACATAGAAGCCATTTCTTCTAGCTCTTTATCAATATCTTCTTCACTTACTTCGATTTCTTCTGCTTCTAGAATAGCTTCAAGCGTTAAATTAGTTTTCACACGCTTTTCAGCATCATTTTTCATTTGTTCTTTTAACTCATCTTCTGATTGGCCAGAGAATTGGTAATAGTTATCAATTGTCATACCTTGCATTTGCAAACGCTGTTCGAATTCACGCATCATTTGATCCAATTCAGTATCAATCATCGCTACTGGAATATCAACTTCCGCATTATCAGAAACTAACTCAATAAGTTTTTCACGTTTATTATTCTCAGCTAATTGCTCTTTTTCTTTTTGTAATTCTGCTTTTTTCTTTTCTTTCAATTCTTCGAGTGTTTCTACTTCTTCATCAACATCTTTAGCAAAATCATCATCTAACTCAGGAACTTCTTTTTCTTTTACTTCATGAATCTTCACTTTAAATAGTGCTTCTTTTCCTGCAAGATCTTCAGCATGATAATCTGCTGGGAAAGTTACAGTGATTTCAGTATCTGCTCCTGATTCTTTCCCGATTAACTGCTCTTCAAAGCCTGGAATGAATTGACCAGATCCAATTTCAAGTGGATGGTTTTCGCCTTTACCACCTTCAAATGCTTCTCCATCTAAGAACCCTTCAAAGTCGATTACAACTGTATCTCCTTCTTCAATAGCGCCTTCTTCTTTTAATACGAGTTCGGCCTGGCTCTGTTGTAAAGATTCCATTTCTTTCTGAACGTCTTCATCTGTTACTTCTACAGATTCTTCCTCAACTTCTAAGCCTTTATATTCACCAAGTTTAACTTCTGGTTTTACTGTTACTTCACAAGTAAATACGAGTTCTTGACCACGCTCGATTTCTTCAATATCGATTTGAGGCTGGTCTACAGGGAAAATACCTGTTTGATCAACTGCTTCACCGTATGCTTTCGGTAAAATAAGATCTACCGCATCTTGATAAAGTGATTCAACTCCAAAACGATTTTCGAAAATATTACGAGGTATTTTACCTTTTCTGAATCCTGGTACAGAAACATCTTTTACCACTTTTTTAAATGCTTGATCTAATGCCTGATCGAATTCATCCGCTGAGACATTAATCGTTAAAACTCCTTCATTTCCTTCTTTTTTTTCCCATTTTGCTGTTACTGCCATTTTATTCCCTCCAACTGATTTCAAACTATCTATTCATTCATTTTCATAGTCATTATTTCACACGTTTGTTCAACCATTTCAGTATAACATAATGATACTACCTTTCAAATAATTTATATTACAATCAGTGTAAACTAATATTTAAATACATTTCATTACATAATTGAATCATATTTTTATAATTTTTTATGTTGCTATTTACTTCTTGTTTTTTATTATCTAAAGCTAAATTTTCACTAGCTATTAATAGTAGGGCATTTGCAATATTGTTCATTTCTTCTTCCGTATACATATGAGGATATTGTATATAATTAAACTGATAAAGCAAGTCTTTTATTAATAGAAACAAAGTTGGGTTCTCCTGCTCTGTATCAAGTAAAAGGTTTAAAATATGTTTAAATGTTGGGTGGTCTTCTACTATTGGCAGACTATCTAATTGAACCTTAATATTGTCCCCAAACTTTTCAACTTCTACTGTTTTATTTATATTCATCTTTCTAAGACTTTCGATTATTAATGTTTTTATCATCGGATGAATTTTAGGCTCTTTTAAAATAGTAAATAGTAACTCAGGTGGCTCAGCATTCAACTCATTCCATTTATTTATTATATACCACTGTCTTTGATGATTTTCCTCTTTTATTGAAATTTTAAATTCTCGCATTAGTTCGTCGGAGCGAAGAAGATTCATTTGATATGCAAGACGGTAGATATCTCTGAACTTTTTTTTGCTTTTTCCAGGTATCTTCCCCTCTTGCTCTTCTCGGTCAATCAATTCTATTAAATATGCATATTTTTCTCGCTCGTATAAAATCATTATATAATACTCTAAATAATCGTAATAATAAGGATCATTTGAATCGATTACTAGACTTTCACAAAATTTTTCAGCTTCAGCTAAGTCATTTAATTTAATGTGACAAATCAACTTACTTACATGAATATCATAAGAGCAATATTGATGGGACAATAAATAGTTAAGTTTATGTAAGGCAGTTTCATAATCTAGTTCTTGGATTGCCTCATAACTTTCACGTTCAATCTCTTTTAGTGAATCTCTTAGTGTTGGGAAAATTATAATATTGTTTGAATCACCCATTGTTCCCACCTCATTTCTACTTTTTTAATATTGTACGTTAAATTAATGTTCAGTTCACGTACAAACTACTTTTTCTACTCATTTCTTTTGACAGAAACATAAATCAATAGATTTTAACTTATCGTACCAACGAATTTAAGTTCAAACAAAAACTTAGATTAACTGAAAAAGCATTCTAATCATTATCTTGACAACCTTGATTATGAAAAAGCTGTTTTGCATAAAAGAAATAAACTGCGACTTAATGGCTTCAACTTTATTCGGGAAGCCGCTTCGGAAAAATACTTCGCTTTCCGCAGGCACGGCCTCAGCTTCTGTAGCTTCTCGTTAACGAGAAGCTACAGGGATCTTCCGACGTACAGGATGTACTAGTGCAGACGTTGCCACAGGACGTGGCGTACTTAGTCTGCGTTCCCCTGTCGCTGTTCCTGCAGGAGTCTTCGTATTTTGCCTACGCTAGCATGTAAATTTTATTCAGTATACAGAAAGATTGTTGTTGATGCCCAAATTCAGTAAACAGTGATCATACCAGCGGAGGAAATATGTGGAGACTCCTGTGGGAGGAAAGGCCTCGGTGAGACTACGAAGTGCGTAGCACATAGGAGGCCAGGCAGCCGCCCACGGTAAAGGAGACACTGTGAAAGCAAGCGTAAGCGCAGCTCGAACAGATGTCGCTCTTATGCCCGCGGTGAAAGCGAAGCATATTCCGCAGCGGTAAATCAGTTTATCCCTAAATTTTAGTTGCTACGTAGTTTATATTAAATATGCCGATGAAAAATTCTTGGAATATAGTTGTGTACAAATTTTTCAAGCAACCAATTACTCAAAAATTAACTAAGATCTGAAGTTTCAAATTCTCTAATACTAACATGGTTTATTAATCTATTTCACGCTGGAAAAGTTAAGATTTTAATAATTAAAAAATCAGTTGATATTTTGCATAGGTAGCGTAGAATAGATATTAAAGTATTAAAAAACTTTCACTTTGTTAGGAGGAAATAGTATGACAAAAAAAGTGCTTATTTTGATTGGAGATGCAGTCGAATCACTAGAAATCTATTATCCATACTACCGCTGTTTAGAAGAAGGTTTTGACACTACAATAGCTGCCTCTGAAGAAAGAAAAATACATACGGTTGTACATGACTTTACAGACTGGGAAACGTATACAGAAAAGCCTGGTTATTTAATCGATGCTCATATTGCTTTTAAAGATGTAAAACCTGAAGAATACGATGGATTATTTATCCCGGGAGGGCGTTCTCCAGAACATATTCGAATGAATGAACATGTTCCTTCGATCGTCAGTCACTTCTTTGAAGCGAACAAACCAATTGCATCCGTTTGCCATGGAAGTCTTGTTCTGACAACAGTACCAGAACATATAAAAGGAAGGGAAATGACGGCATATATCGCATGTAAACCTGAGGTAGAAGCTTCGGGTTGTAAATACATTGATGAAATGTTACATGAAGATGGTAACCTAATTTCCGGGCATGCATGGCCTGATTTACCTGGAGTTATGAAACTCTTTATTAGCCAATTGAATAAATAAGTTAATATAGTCTTTACTAATAAAGCCGGTATGCTCTATACGCACTTAGTACAGAGCACCGGCTTTAAAAATAATATGATTTACTTTTTCAAATATCCTTTTGATTTAACAAACTCAGCCAAATGAGCCCTTCTTTCTTTCGGTAAGAAATCGGCCATTGTTTCTGTCCAAGTTAAATCTTTTTTATTATTTGTTCTTTTTCTATAATATTCATTAAATATAGCATCATATTCTTTTAATTGGTCCTCATACTTATCCTCATGATATGCATCCACATGCAAAACAGATTCAACAGGCAATCGCGGTTTAACTTCATTCTTTTCATCTGGAACTCCCACTGTCATAGCGAATAGTGGAAATACGTAATCAGGTAAATTAAATAAATCACTAATTGCTGCCGGATTATTCCTTACTCCGCCAATATAACATATTCCATATCCTTCTGATTCTGCTGCGATCACAAAGTTCTGTGCAAAGATGGCTGTATCAACAATTGAAACTACAAAATCTTCCACAGTGTCGCCAACTATATCTTTTTCATGTAATTCAACCGCTTTTTGTCCTCTTTTTAGATCTGCGCAAAATAATAAAGATAAAGCAGCGGTTTTAAATTGCTTTTCATTATTCGATAATCTTCCCAATGCCTCTTTTTTTTGTGAATCCTTTACTTGGATAACAGAATAGGCTTGAACAAAATGGGAACTTGCAGCATGTTGTCCTGCATGCAATAATCGATGAAAAACTTCATCAGAAATCGGTTCATCTTTATATTTTCTAACCGAAGAATGAGCTTTCAATAATTCTAACATCAGACATATTCCTTTCTTATGTACTTCCCTCACACAAATCTATTTTACCCTAATAAATAAAAGAGACTAAACAAAATAGTTTTATTCATAGAAAAAATCCGAACTTTGTTTCAAGACAGTTCTACATGAAACAGTTCGGATCTTTTAATAGACTATACAGTAGTTTAGCTAATAGTTGGTCTACCAACAGGTGTTTTCTCTACTGCGAATAGTCGCTTCTCAAAAGGAAACGCTTCAGCATCTACAGAGCATTAAACTTCCTTTTTATAATAATAAGGTCTAGAAAGAGCTTCTTTAAGTTTGCCGCTTATTTTAGTGCAGGAGATCGACGACGCCTATGTTTTTCAGGTATGTCACTCATTTCATTAACAGAGACTACTTCTTCCACTTTCTTTTGAGGAGGTGTCCAAAATTGTTCATTACCTGGTAAGTCATCAAACCAAGCAGCATCTTTTGGACAATCTAATACCATAAACCTTCCATAGTCACCATCTCTTGCCTGATGAAACTTTAAATATGCTTTTCCGTCCTCGATTGCCAAGATTTCAACCTTTCCGGCTGTATGACTCATAGAGAGACGAACACGCTTACCTAGTCCAGATGTTTTAGCTTTCGCTTCTTCAACAATATTGTATGCTTCCTCCAAAGTAAGTACAAAATCTTCATTCCCTCTTACTGGACGGTTAATAAAGAAATAATAAGGGGTTACGCCTGCCCATGATAGCTTATCCATCAGTTCTCCTAATACTTCCGGGTCATCATTAATTCCTTTTAAAACTGGAGTTTGATTGACTACAATCGCCCCTGCATCGTGCAATGCTTGAAAACCTTTGTAGGCTTCTTTAGTTATTTCGCGTGGGTGGTTTACGTGTGCCATTATATAGATTCTTTTATCATTTTTTGAATGCTTGCTAATCACATCAAGTAATTCCTTGTCTTCATATATACGCATTGGGTTAAAAACGGGTAGTTTGGATCCTACGCGGATGATTTTAACATGATCAATTTCACGGAGACGTTCGAAAATCATATCTAATCTTCTTGCGGCTAAAATGAGAGGGTCTCCACCAGTAAGTAGGACATTATTTATTTCTGGGTGTTCGCTTATGTATTTAATTCCAGGTTCTACATCAATCATTGCTTCTTTAACATCATTTCGGAATAAACGCTTTCTAAAACAATAGCGGCAATATGCCCCACAAACTTCGGAACAGATGAGTAAAGCAGTAGTTGTATACTTATGTTGACATCCAGGAACAACATAATTGGTATCTTCATCTGAGGCGTCCCAGCGACCATAATCGGCTAACTCATTTGTGTTAGGAATAACTAGTTTTTTAATAGGATCTTCAGGGTCTTCCCAATCGATTAATCCTAGATAATAGTCATTTACTCGAAAAACAAACTTGTCTGTAATCGCTTTTAATTTTTCTCTTTCTTCTTTTGGAATTTGGGTAATCTGATCAATATCTGTAATATATCTTGGTTGTACCATGTAATAAAATCTCCTCCATTTTTTTTAATTTTTTGACAGATTATGCGATAGCTAGTTACTTTTCGCACGAAGGTTCAGATAAATAATCTTTACCTATGAATCTGCAAACCAAGCTGTAAATATATTAATAGATTGGAACATTACTATGAACATAACATAAAAATGAATATTATTCAAACGAGCTTTTGATTATTTATGCTTTTCGAATGGATCAAAGGATTAATTCGAGATCCCTATTCAATGTAAACTCATACCAAATAGTAATCGCCCACTTTAAACTGTACAAAGCTATGTAAAATCTCTTCATATAAGAATCATAACTCTAGAGTAAAAAGTGAGCGAAATAGTACTATTATTTTATTTTCAGTTGTACGAAAATCCTGAATCTATCTGTTATTCATTCACTATTGGATTTTCTATCCATTCCTTTCCATCCAATTGTCTTGTTACTAACATACTTGCAACTGTATCACCGGTAGCATTTACCATTGTTGCAGGTGGGTCAACGACAACTCCGATAGCCGAGATGATAGGTAAAGCTTGAATTGGTAGGCCGTATAAAGTAACAATCATCATTTCTCCTATAAATCCACCACCTGGAATACCACTCATAACAATTCCAGATAGGAGACAAATCCCAATTGCTGTAAGAAATGTACCGATACCTGAAAAGTCCATATTAAAAACTCCAAACACAAATGCAATTTTTAACATGGCTGATAAACAAGAACCGTCCATATGAATGGTTGCCCCCAACGGTAAAACGGTTTCACGAATATCTTTTGGTACGCCTATTTTTTGCGCAGCTTGTAAGTTTACCGGTAATGTAGCCACACTACTACCAGTACCTAAAGCTGTTGCAGCCGGGGCTAATATATTTTTCCAAAAACGGGTAACTCCTACTTTGCCACCGGCCAAAAATGCATAAAAAGTAAAACCGATAAAAAAGTATAAAATAGAAACAGGATAATAGACGATAATTGCTTTTGCATAATCTCCAATAAGTGCTGTTCCAAACTCACCTATTAATGATGCAAAATAGGCACCTAAACCAATTGGGGCATAATACATAATAATTTGAACTACTTTCATAAACACTTCAGATCCGCCCGATAAAAATTTCGCAAACGGTCTTCCTTGCTCTCCTATTAGTCCAGTTGATACCCCAACTAGTACAGAGAAAATGATAAGTGCGAGCATATTTGAACGAGAAAATAAATCTACAAAATCAGGCACAGTGAATGTATTTACTAACTGTTCCGATATTGTCACTTCTTCTACATCGTCAGGTGTTTCAAGTGGAATATTTGCCTCTGTCCCTGTCGAAAACAGCACGGTCGCAGCTAACATAAATACAGAAGCAATAATTCCCGTTACGATAAAAACAGTCATCATTGACCCCATGATTTTCCCTAATCTTCGCATGCTGTCCATATTTGCAATTGCTGAAGAAATAGAGAAAAAGACTAAAGGAATAACAACCATGAATAATAAATTAATAAATATGTCCCCTAAAGGCTTGATAACATTTGCTTTCTCTCCAAAAACGAGTCCAATAATAGAACCAATTATTATGGATATGAGCAAAATAATTGGGAAACGGTAAGCTTTCAATTTTTGCATAATCATTTCTCCTTATCTATTAACTAGTTTTGTATATTACTGTACCTTCAAAAACTATTTCTGCATTTCCTGTTAATGTGATGAATTCCACTAATTCAGAACAAATTTTAAAATCGATTATTACATATCCCCCTCTTGTTTTTACATGTATTGGAGGCTTAGTATAGTGAAGTAAAGAAGAGATAATAGCTGACGCTGTAGCACCTGATCCACATGCCAAAGTTTCTTCCTCTACACCACGTTCATATGTTCTGACAGCTATCTCATTCTGATTAAGCACTCGTACACCATTTACATTGGTTCCCCTTGAAAATGCCTTATCGTACCGAATAGACCGACCAAGATTCTTAAAGTCTGTATCGTTCATCTCTTCTATATCTTCACTAAAATATACCGTATGCGGAACGCCTACTGAGCCGTAATGATAAATAAGTGGTTTTCCTTTATACAGCAATTTTTGTTGTAAACAGACATCTTTAATCATTACTTCAGGAAAATAAATTTCAACCTGTCCATTATCTAACACTTTTGCTCGATAATTACCATCTAACGTTTCAAAGCTCATCATTTTCTTACTTACGATACCGTTTACCCATGCATATTTCGCAATACATCTTGCACCATTCCCACACATTTCTCCTTCAGATCCATCTGCATTAAAATAGCGCATTCGAAAGTCAGTAACAGATGAATTTTCGACTAACATAAGCCCATTTGCACCAATATTAAATTTTCTTTCGCATAGTTTTTTAACAAAATCATGTAATGGTATATCTTTTAAAACGCCTTTTCGATTATCAATCATAATAAAATCATTACCGCAACCATGCATTTTGGTAAATTCGATTTCCACTTATCTCACCTAATTTATTGTTTATACATATTGTACCTATACGAGACTAGCAAAACAATATAATATTTTTTAGAAAACTAGGAATGAATTAGCTATGGTTACTTGCATCAATAACTATACCTTTGCATAAGCTGTATAAACCTCGATTAGATGGAGGGAGAATGAATGGATATTTTAGATAAGCTAAAAAGTTATCGTCATGAAGAAGAAAGATTAAAATGGGAAGGTACGTTCACCGAATATTTGGAAATTGTTAAACAACGTCCAGAAGTTGCTCAAACGGCCCATTCACGTGTATATAATATGATTAAAAGTGGAGGGATCACCGAAAAAGATAGTAAAAAAACATATCACTTCTTTGGGGAAGAGATTTTTGGATTAGAAGATGCGATGGAAAGATTAGTGGAAGAATACTTTCATCCTGCAGCCAAACGACTTGATGTCAAAAAAAGAATTTTATTATTAATGGGTCCAGTTAGTGGTGGTAAATCAACAATCGTAACCTTATTAAAGAGAGGATTAGAAAACTTTTCTCGAACTGAACAAGGTGCAGTATATGCAATCAAAGGATGCCCAATGCATGAAGATCCGCTTCATCTTATACCAAATCATTTACGAAAAGATTTTTATGAAGAATACGGTATTCAAATTGAAGGCAGTTTATCCCCTTTAAACACGATGAGATTAGAGACTGAGTATAATGGAAGAATTGAAGATGTAATGGTCGAACGGATCTTTTTCTCAGAAGATAAACGAGTAGGAATTGGGACCTTTAGTCCTTCTGATCCAAAATCACAAGATATTGCAGATTTAACTGGTAGTATTGACTTTTCTACCATTGCAGAATATGGGTCAGAATCCGATCCAAGAGCATATCGATTTGATGGAGAATTAAATAAAGCAAATCGAGGGATGATGGAGTTTCAAGAAATGTTAAAATGTGATGAAAAATTTCTTTGGCATTTATTATCCCTAACACAGGAAGGGAACTTCAAAGCGGGAAGATTTGCTTTAATAAGCGCGGATGAATTAATCGTGGCTCACACAAACGAAGCAGAATATCGAACCTTTATTTCCAATAAAAAGAATGAAGCACTGCACTCACGGATTATTGTCATGCCAATCCCTTATAATTTAAAAGTAAGTGAAGAAAAAAGAATTTATGAGAAAATGATTCGTCAAAGTGATATGAGAGACATTCATATTGCACCACACGCTCTAAAAATCGCAGCAATCTTTTCCGTTCTGACCAGATTGAAAAAACCAAAAAAACAAGGTATTGATTTAATAAAGAAACTGCGTTTATATGACGGAGAAAATATTGAGGACGGCAATAAAATTAATATTGATGAATTAAAAAATGAATTTCCAGATGAAGGATTGAGTGGTATCGACCCTCGATATGTTATTAATCGAATTTCATCGGCAATTATTCGAAAGGATACAAAATCGATTAATGCTTTAGATGTGTTACGTTCGTTAAAAGAAGGATTAGACCAGCATCCTTCTATTTCTATAGAAGATCGAGAGAACTATTTAAACTATATTTCATTAGCCCGTAAAGAATATGATGAAATTGCAAAAAAAGAAGTCCAAAAAGCATTTGTTTATTCGTATGAAGAATCTGCAAAAACACTTATGGATAATTATTTGGATAATGTAGAAGCTTATTGTCACAATAATAAATTACGAGATCCGCTCACCGGAGATGAAATGAATCCAAATGAAAAATTAATGCGTTCCATTGAGGAACAGATTGGAATTTCTGAAAATGCGAAAAAGTCATTTAGAGAAGAAATTTTAATCCGGATTTCCGTGTATGCAAGAAAAGGAAAGCAATTTGACTACAATTCTCATCAACGATTACGAGAAGCTATTCAGAAAAAGCTTTTTGCTGACTTAAAAGACGTAGTAAAAATTACTACTACATCAAAAACGCCTGATGAATCTCAATTAAAAAAGATTAATGATGTAATAGCAAGATTAATTGATGAGCATGGGTATAATTCTGTCTCTGCAAACGAACTATTACAATACGTTGGTAGCTTATTAAATCGATAAAACAGTGGATAAACAAGGCTAGTTTTTTAGTCTTGTTTTTTTTTATTCGACTTCGTATCAAAGGAGTATTAGACAATTAATTCTTGCCTTATGCATAGAATATAACAACTTTAAGTAATTATTTGTTTAGGAGGGAAAGAGAGTGGAAGAAAACAAAAGTTTTATGATTTCGCAAGATAACTGGTCCCTCCATCGTAAAGGGTATCAAGACCAACAACGTCATCTGGATAAAGTTAAAGAAGCGATAAAAAACAATTTACCTGAAATAATCAGTGAAGAAAGTATCGTTACTTCTGACGGTCAAGATATCATTAAAATACCAATCCGTTCTTTAGATGAATATAAAATTCGCTACAATCATGAAAAAACTAAACATGTTGGTCAAGGAGATGGAGACAGTAGTGTTGGAGATGTCATCGCTCAAGACCCAAACCAGGCATCTAAACAAGGAAAAGGAAATGGTGCCGGAGAGGAACCTGGAGTTGATTATTATGAAGCAGAAATATCCATTGCTGAAATTGAAAATGTTCTCTTTAATGAGTTAGAACTTCCTAATTTACAAGAAAAAGATTCAAAAGAAATCAAAACGAGTAATATCGAATTTAATGATGTCAGAAAAAAAGGGTTAATGGGCAATATTGACAAAAAAAGAACTATTTTAACTGCTTTAAAAAGGAATGCAACCGATGGAAAAGCTACCATAGCCCCGATAATGAACGATGACTTACGTTTTAAAACCTGGAATGAAGAAATAAAATATGAATCAAATGCAGTTGTTTTAGCAATGATGGACACTAGTGGTTCAATGGGAAACTTTGAAAAGTATATGTCTAGAAGCTTTTTCTTTTGGATGACTCGATTTTTACGAACAAAATATGAATCTGTCGACATTGCGTTTATTGCCCACCATACGAAAGCGAAGGAAGTAACAGAAGAGGAGTTTTTTTATAAAGGAGAAAGTGGAGGAACGATCTGTTCATCTGCATATGAAAAAGCACTCGAATTAATAGATGAAAGATATCCACCAAGCCAATATAATATTTATCCGTTTCATTTTTCAGATGGTGATAACTTAACTTCAGATAATCCAAATTGTTTAACTCTCATAAAAGAGATTATGAAAGTTGCCAATATTTTTGGGTATGGCGAAGTAAATGCGTATCGAAGATATTCCACTTTAATGAGCGCTTACCGTAGAATCGAAAATCCAAAATTTCGTCATTATATTTTAAAAGAAAAACAAGATGTGTACCATGCATTAAAAAGCTTTTTTCGCAAAGAAATGATTGCTACGTAAATGCTATATTCAGTCTTTTTATTAAGGAGGGATCTTGTTGAATGATTTTAATAAACTCCATACAGCCATTGAAGAAATTACTGAAATAGCAACCGGATTTGGACTTGACTTTTTCCCAATGCGTTATGAAATATGCCCAGCCGATATTATTTATACTTTTGGAGCTTATGGAATGCCTACTCGATTCACTCATTGGAGTTTTGGTAAACAATTTCATAAAATGAAACTCCATTATGATCTTGGTCTAAGTCAAATTTATGAATTAGTTATTAATTCAAATCCTTGTTATGCTTTTTTACTTGATACAAATAGTCTTATTCAAAATAAATTAATTATCGCTCACGTATTAGCCCATAGTGACTTTTTTAAAAATAATATTCGCTTTTCCAATACTAGACGAGACATGGTTGAAAGCATGGCTGCTACTGCAGAACGAATTTCACAATATGAAAGAACGTACGGAAAAGAGGAAGTTGAAAAGTTTTTGGATGCTATTCTATCCATTCAAGAGCATATCGATCCGTCAATTACAAAGGCAAAATTTAAACATCGAACAGACCAATATGACGAAATTGCCCCAAGTCAAAATAAAACACCGTATGATGACTTATGGGATTTAGATTCTAAAATAACTAATGATTTAACGAAGAATCGGGAGAAAAAAATACCGCCACAACCTGAAAAGGACTTATTGCTCTTTATCGAAACGTATAGTCGTAATTTAGAACCTTGGCAGAGGGATATATTAACGATGATGCGAGAAGAAATGCTCTATTTTTGGCCACAGTTAGAAACTAAGATAATGAATGAAGGATGGGCCTCCTACTGGCACCAGCGAATACTAAGAGAAATGGATTTGACAACGGATGAAACAATTGAATTCGCAAAGCTAAATTCCGGGGTCGTGCAACCATCTAAAACATCTATTAACCCTTACTATCTAGGCTTAAAGATGTTTGAGGATATTGAAAGAATATATGATAATCCTACAGAAGAAATGAGAAAAAATGGAATCAAACCTCACTCTGGTCGAGAAATGATATTTGAAGTACGTGAAATTGAATCAGATATTTCTTTTATCCGTAATTTTCTAACAAAAGATTTAGTTGAACAAGAAGATCTGTATCTTTTTCAAAAACAAAACAACGCTTACCGTATCACAGATAAAGATTTTGAGGAAATAAGAAATCAATTAATTACAACGAGAGTTAATGGAGGTTTTCCTTATATATATGTAGAAAATGGAGATTACTCACGTAATGGTGAACTATATTTAGTCCACGGTTATGAAAATACGGAGCTTGATCTCGCTTATTTAGAACATGTTCTCAAGTATATTTACGAGTTATGGGGAAGAACTGTTCATATAGAAACAGTAGTAGAAAATAAGAGTACAGTCTTTTCATTCAATGGAGAAAAACAAATGCAGCGCAAAATATACAATTGAGCAAATATTTTGCTGTTTCGTGGAT
This sequence comes from Pseudogracilibacillus sp. SE30717A, assembly GCF_037071985.1. Classification (NCBI taxonomy): domain Bacteria; kingdom Bacillati; phylum Bacillota; class Bacilli; order Caryophanales; family Bacillaceae; genus Pseudogracilibacillus; species Pseudogracilibacillus sp. SE30717A. The sequence goes on from NZ_JAXHDF010000005.1 coordinate 89,012, forward strand.
ACGTATTCGAGATTTTTAACTATATATTTTTCTTTTCACTTAACTTTACGCGTAAATTTACAAGAATGAATCCTCGATAAAAAGAGCCCTAAAAAATTAGGGCTCATAGTATTTTACCATCTTTCTCTACAGCGGCAAATGAATCTGTGATTACGTTCTCTCCATCGCTCACATCTATCACAGCCACACCAATCGCTATAACCACCTCTAAAGTCGTCTCTGTCACAATCTCTATGATGGTCTCTGTCATGATCTCTATCACGTTCGCGACATCGACAAATAAACCGATCACGTTCACGATCACGATCATGTCTTCTAGTTTCTCTACACCTACAAATAAGTCTAACTCTATCTCGATCTCGTTCAAAACTCATAGACTAATCCCTCCAAATTTAAAGTAAAAACGGCTGGCTTCACTAATAATATATGAAAGGATATTGTATCTGTTCGGACAAACCGTCTGATTAAAAAGTCTTTTTTAAATTTGTAGTAAATAACAATCTTCTCTCATAATCCCCCTTCCCTTAAACCATAACCAAATTGATAAATACTCACTAGCCCATAAATGCTGGAACGACAAGATATCCATATTTAGATTCAACTATTTTTTGACGTTCACTAATATTTAGACAAAAAATACATATGATACTTTTACATTCAAACATCATAGGAGTTGGCCTGATGAAAATTATATTAGTAATTTTAAGTATCTTAATCCCCATCATTATGATTTATTTAAATACCTTCAACGATAAAATTAAAATAGTATTTAATAGTATAGCGATCATCTCTGCACTAATATTTGGAAATATTTCAGCTATATCAATTTATCAAATAATCCGCGATAACACTGTATTTATGACAGCAATTCATGCGGTTTTTCTAAACCCATTTTTCCTGATCACTGGCGCTTTACTAGGTGTATACATTCTATATAGGTTAATTTTATTAACCTTGGATGAAATGTAAAGACCGTCTAGATATTTAACTTATAATCGGAGCGTTTTCGAAAAAAACAAAAAAAGCCGTAGTTTATTCCAACTTACGGACTTAAGGTATACTCCTTATAAGGAACAATCTTTGGCTTAAGGAAAATGTTAATCATTTTAATTGATTGACAAACTAGTATAATCTATCTTGGTGAATAGGTCGCCAGCTGGCCAGCTGGGTAACTATATTCAATTTCTCCTTGGAAAGTAACGTAATTTAGATAGACCATTAATAGTAAATATCTAGTACCAGTTTGTGGATCACTAAGTATAAGATGATCTCTACCAGCCGCTTCAATAATGCCTGTAAATACCGTTTGCGTTGAATTATTTTCACCATCAAAAGACATATATACTGTTGCCAATTTTCCTTTGTTTAATCGTAAAATATTTTCAACAAATGACTGTTCAATAGGAAGCTGTCCCGGCAATGTAGCAGAAGTACTTGGTGATACAGGAGTAGTTTGTGACATTTCCGGCATAGGATTTCCTTGATTTTGCATTTGCATACCAGCTAAATAATTATTCATATTTGATAAAGACCTGGGACACATCATATTGTGCCAGACAGGTGTACAACATGTCGGTAGCATTTGTTGATTGTTCATTTAATTTCCTCCTTAAAATGTTGAATAAACTCCTGCACAATCAGCTTGCGTAGGTTGAAAAAAACAGTGTGATTTAAATCTTCCGGCATTTGCTTGATTATACCATTGCGCTGGACATTCTTCGGTTGCCGGCCTAAAAAACCATAAAGCGAAAGTTGCAGGATCAAAACGTTCTCCATTGATAATCCTTCTTGCCAAACGTATTTCATTCGGGCGAGCCCTTTGATAAAAATATCCCTTTTGGGTGGCTTCAAAACCTCCTGGAGATTGAAACACCATATCCCGTATTGAAGATAGCTGTTGAAAATCTAAACAACTACCACGGACACGATTGACCCCAACATTTCCAACCATTAACATACCTAGATTTCCTTCTCCTTCGGCTTCTGCTCTAATTAGACGTGCAAGTAATTTAACATCTTCTTCAGTCGCTGGAACAACACCCAAGACATTCACCCCCATCCTTATTTTCTATGCTATGTTTAAAGTAAAATAAAGTGCAAAAGGAATAATATCTAATTTGTTTTATATACAGTAATATTAAAATTACTAACCTGAGTTTAAAAATCATGTTTAAATTAAATACATAATAAGGTATAATATGTATAGAAAATAGCAACATAAAAAGACCGCCCATACTGGACATATGGAACGGTCTCTCGTGCAATAGCCCTTCAAGGGGGCAACTCGCAAACAATTTGGAAATAACCATTCTATTTGCTCGCTAGGCTTAATGGGTGGTTATTTTCTTTTCTCTGACAGGATCGACACAACGAGAGCGCCAAAAGTGAGCATTTTCTTTTTATCAATACCTTCTTCTAAAAAAGTCTAATAAAACTATACTCTTTCACTGTTTACATGTGTTCGACGATATAAAAAAGAATCTAAAAACTACATAATATGCACTTTTGTTATTTCTAATTTATTTTTAACGGATGTGTAGTTAGAATCCTATTTTCTTCTGATTTATAAACAGCATTTACTACAAGACCTATTCCATTAAAAGACCATATTGTTAGCAAAAAAATGTTAAATATTATATTTAATGTTAGCTTTTATATTATATATATAAGCAAATAATTATATACTTATATTATGATGAATTAGAGAGGAGGTAATATAGTGTTACAAACAACCATTGAAATGGATAAATCAGCAGAAATTTTTAAGTTGTTGGGTAATGAAACGCGTTTAACCATGCTAAAAATACTTGATGACCATGACTGTTGTGTATGTGAGTTTGTTGAAATTTTTAAGGCAAGTCAACCTTCAATAAGCCAGCACATTCGTAAGTTAAGAGATATTGGATTAGTTAAAGAAGAAAGAAGAGGGCAATGGATTTTTTATTCTATAAATGAATACAGTGAGTTTTATCCATTTATTATACAACTACTTAATCTTTTGCCTCAGCAAAATGAAAAATTAAAAGAATTGGAATTAAAAGGTACTCGGGTCCAGTGTGAATGATTGGAGGAAAAGGATTTGACATCATCAGTTTTACTCGCATCGTTAATTTTCTTGATAACCCTGGTCTTAGTAATTTGGCAACCAAAAGGGTTATCGATCGGATGGTCCGCATGTGGCGGAGCTATTATCGCTTTATTAGTTGGTGTCGTTGGATTTAGTGATGTTATAGAAGTGACAGAAATTGTATGGAATGCAACGTTAGCATTTGTTGCGATTATTCTCATCTCATTAATATTGGATGAAATTGGATTGTTCGAGTGGGCAGCCCTTCATATGGCTAGAATCGCCAAAGGCAATGGTATAAAGATGTTTATCTATGTAAGTATCTTGGGTGCAATTGTAGCCGCATTTTTCGCAAATGATGGTGCTGCATTAATACTTACACCTATTGTGCTTGCGATGGTTCGTAATTTAAATTTTAAAGAAAAAATGGTATTTCCTTTTATTATGGCAAGTGGGTTTATTGCTGATACAACTTCCTTACCATTAGTTGTAAGTAACTTGGTTAACATCGTATCGGCTGATTTTTTTGAAATAGGATTTGTGGAATATGCCTCCAGAATGATTATCCCAAACATATTTTCACTGGTATCGACTATTGTAGTATTACTACTTTATTTTAGAAAAAGTATTCCGAGATTTTACGATGTATCTCAACTACAGGAACCGAAAGAGGCTATAAGAGATCCAAAACTATTCCGCCTTTCATGGTTTGTTCTTGCAGTACTATTAATCGGATACTTTTTAGGCGAATTTATAAATATCCCTGTTTCTATTGTTGCAGGTATTACAGCGATTTTCTTTTTAGTGACGGCGAGAAACAGTAAGGCTGTAGATACAAAAGCAGTTATTAAAGGCGCACCATGGGCAATTGTCTTTTTCTCGGTTGGTATGTACGTTGTAGTATTCGGTCTAAGAAATGCTGGGCTTACAAATGTGTTAGCGAGTGTTATCGAAGCAAGTGCCGAACAAGGTTTATTCGTTGCTACCATAGCAATGGGCTTCATAGCTGCAGTATTATCCTCGATTATGAATAATATGCCGACAGTGATGATTGATGCGATAGCTATTGCCGAAACAGACACTTCCGGTGTTATACGAGAAGCACTTATTTATGCCAATGTGATTGGATCTGACTTAGGTCCAAAAATCACCCCAATAGGTTCACTTGCCACCTTATTATGGCTACATGTTTTATCCCAAAAAGGAATTAAAATTTCATGGGGGACCTACTTTAAAACAGGAATCGTTTTAACCATCCCTATCCTATTTATGACATTACTAGGGCTATACATAACATTAATTTTATAAAAGGAGATTGAACAATATGTCTAAAAAAACAATTTATTTCTTATGCACTGGTAATTCTTGTAGAAGTCAAATGGCTGAAGGATGGGCTAAAAAACACTTAGGTGACGAATGGAATGTACACAGTGCTGGAATTGAAGCTCACGGTTTAAATCTGAATGCAGTAAAAGCTATGAAGGAAGTTGGAATTGACATTTCAAATCAAACATCTAACATTATTGACCTTGAGATTCTAAATAATGCTGATTTGGTGGTTACATTATGTGGAGATGCTGCTGATAAATGTCCAACTACACCGCAACATGTTAAACATGAACACTGGGGATTTGATGATCCAGCCGGAAAAGAATGGTGCGAATTTCAGCGTGTCCGTGATGAAATTAATGAACGGATTAAGCAATTTGCAGAAATGGTGGTATATCCAGAATAATATTAAAAAGACCATAGAATGGGTACGATTGCGGAACAGGTAGTAAAAGAGTAATACATATTAGTCATTGTAATGCGTATTACTCTTTATTTTTTATGACTTTTATATTTCCTCGTAGATTTTTCCGAATTGGATTTTTAATATTTCTTTCAGTTCCTTGTTTTCCCCTTCTAGTTTTTTCAATCGTTGTCGCAATGAAGCAATAATAACATCTTTCGATGAGTCGCTTATATTTCGTTTCACTTGTTTAGGAGATAATAATCCTTTTTGTTGACCTCTTAGAGTCTCTATTCTTGAACGTAATTCTTGGTTTTTATATAAAAACGCTTTGGATACTTCTGCTTGTTCAGCAACCGAATTGAAGTTAATCGTCAACTGTTTCTTTATCATATATTTTAATGCATCTTCAGCTTTCTTAATAGATTTTTCAGTCTTTAACTTAGAATAGTACTTAATACCATCCATGTTGGGAGCTTTATTGGCCATCTGTTTTAACCTCCTCACGTTCTTTATCGGTATATTCTCTTCGCACTTTAGATAAGCCAAAAATCCCATCTTCTATTTTTAATCCATTCACAATTTCTTTATATCTACTGAGTTTAGGTTGAATAATTTCGATGGATCGAGTTCTTCCGGATTTCCGATATATTTCAATATCAGACTCTATTTTCTCTATTTGTTCTTCATAATAAGGAAGAAATGTTTGATCCACATGAAAGCTGCGGCAATTATTTTTAATACAAGGTGGTTCAAGCGTTTGGCTTAGAAAGTCACAATGCAACTTTGGACTTTTTACACAAAATCCATGATCCAATCGGATAGAGTCCATATTATGACGTATCCATTCCAACTCCAACCCATTTTGTTCAGCCTGTTCGTTTAAATCGGCGAACACAACTTTACCTTTGTCATCCAATCTAATGGCTCCTAAGTCTCTTGTTTTTTCCCATTCCTTTCGTAGTGTATTGTCATGTATTTTTGCATATACTAATGTCATTTCTGGACTGGCGTGGGCCATTAATTTTTGTACATGCAGAAGCTTCATACCATTATTAATAAGATTTACTCCATACCGATGACGAAAAGCATGATTATTAAAGTAAAACAAAATCCCATTCCTATCGGTAATACCACATTTTACAGCGAAATCATTAAGGTTTCTGGATAAAGAAACTGATGAAATTGGCTTTCTCACTCTTGAACCACTAAGAGTCGGAAACAAATAATTATTAGGATTTGTCTCTTTTGACGCTATATCCATGATGAGACTTTGTTGGGCTTTAATTACCTTTGCTACTTCATCGGAGACAGGTACCTTATGGGATTTGTACTTGACCTTTCCTTGGTCACCTACTAGCCAATAACCATCTTCTTTTTTTAAAAGACAATCGATTTTTAAGGATAAGACATCCGATATGCGAAATCCAGAAGCCTCAAGAATAATCAAAATCGGTATGTATTTTGAAGGTAATTTATCGATATTATTTATGACCTGTTCCCATATTTCATCCGGGATATACTTAATCTTATCTCGTTCCTCACGCCAAGATAATCTAGGCAAATCTTCTTTAATAAATAATTTACTTGCTGAAGTAACTGGTGCTTCGAGCCACTCGAATCTTTGAAGATACGTTACAAACCTTTTTATATATTGAATTCCTGTGTATACATGGTTAGCCGATGGAGAATGCCCTTCATAAAATGATTTATTGTTACTTACACCCCCCATAGGAGTGGAACGCAAGAAAAAGATATATTCTAAAATATCCTCTCTAGATAATTTGGTTATGTCTTTCCAACCTGGATGACGTATTGTTAAAAAAGTTAAAAAGCGATTAATAACCGTAAGGTGGTTACGAATCGATCCCCAACTTAATGTTTGATGTATTATTAAACACTCTTTAATATATTTCTTTAGCATTTGCTTAAAATGAACGGGGACTCGTTCGAAGCTTAATATCCGCGCTGTTGATACTTCATTATATTCAATGTTTAAATTATTTATATTCCATACATCTTTATCTGTTTCCTCCCTTTCGTCATAAAAATCAAAGAGGAAGTCGTATAGCGTCAAAAAAAATCTAACCCAATCACTATTTGATTTCAAATTGTTTTTTCGCAAAGGTTTCCCTTTATTAATCAAATATTTTTTATAATCCTTTAAGAGGGTATCTCTGGGTACATCTATAAAAGAAGTAATATTTGGATACTTATTATCCATAAACGATATCAAAGGTTTGACAATATGTCCTCTCCAAGCACTGCGAATATTCCACGAGCGTTCTAATAGTCGCTTCGCAAAAAAGTATTTTATTTCCCTTTTCAAATGAGAGTTCGATATATAATCGAATTTTAAGTATTTATTATTTCTGTTCCATGGTTTATCCAAGACAGGGCATAATTCTGCATCCCAATTATCACTTCCCCAATAACCAACTAAAACCCTTTCCATTTTTTCAATATGATTCCTAGATGGCTTGACCAGTAAATCAGGTTTATCCATCCTTATTCTCCTTCCTGCTTGTAGCCTTATCATAGTTTTTCCTAAGAGTATCATCGGATGGGTGCATATATGTTTGGATTGTTGTCTGTACCTGGGCATGCCCAAGTAATCGCTGAAGTGAGCCAACATCCATCCCATTCTCATACATCTCCGTAGCAAATGTATGTCTAAACATATGTAACGTAAAATCAATACCTGTTTTCTTTTTCAATCTTCTGACAAGAGAGTATACAGCTTCCTTGCTAAGAGGTTGCCCCTTGTTTTCCCCTGTTAAAGCAATGAAGAGAAAATTCGAATCAATATCTTCTGAATGGAAGTCTATTAGGTAATCTTGAAACATATTGATTGTTTCTGATGATATGTAAACTTTTCTAAATTCCCCATTTATCGTTTTAGACTTCCTAACAATAATTGCATTTTTTCCGATATCCAAATCCTCAATCCATAATGACAATGCTTCTCCAATTCGAATTCCTCCCTCATAAAGTATACGAATTAGCAACTGGTCACGAATATTTGTGCAAGCTTCATAGATTTTATTTACCTGTAATTTTGTTAAAACCTTAACTTGTCTCTTAGGTTCCTTTAACTTAAGAATATTCTTACTGATGTGCTTACCTTTTGTTATATGATGTAGAAAAGGCTTAAAATTCCTAAAGCGTGAAGGTAGTTCTGCCTTTGTCTTTTTGGAAAGCTCATTATTGTAGTAATCTAACCTTGATAAATAATCATAGAAACCCATTATGCACGTTAAAATGACATTTACTGTGCTTTCTGATCTCCTTGCCTTTACTTCCCTTATATTTATTACGTTGGTGGATTGATGAGGGTTTCTTAACCAACCAATAAAATTGGCTAAAACACTTAGATCAACTTCTTTATAATCAAGATCTATTTCTTCTAAAAACTGATAATACAATTTCAAGTGATAACAATAGGCTTTGAGAGTATTAGTTGATTTCCCAATAAGATCCAAGTATTTTAGATACTTTGCAACTGTAACAACAGGGCCTCCATTGGAATCTATTAGTATATATCTGATATTTCCAGCTACCTGTACTTCCTGAACTTTCAATAAATCACTTCCTTTTGGAATATATCTTTATAATCTATGAATACTATATATTTATAGTACTATTAATAGATTTATATAGATATAAAAAAAGAACAGATCATAACGATGAATACGTTATGGTCTGTTCTTTAGTATAGTCCATATAAATAATTAATGACTCAAAAACTGTCATCAGGCACCACCCCCTCCCTTTAACAACCTAAGGAAAGAAGCGAGCCGCCACCCCTGAAAGCCTTATTACACTTCCCTCAGTATAACATAAAAAATAGGCCCTTAATTGAAATATTAGATAAATAACAAGGCTTACAATAGTATGAATTATTACTGTTATAGTCTTCGGATATCACTGGACAAATATCAGCTACAGAAAGCTTATCTTGTATTAGTTTCTGTCTTATAAGAGAAGGAGATTAACAGTTTATTCATGTTGTCCTACGTGCGATTCGAACGCCCAACCGATCGCTTAGCAAATTGTGTAGATTGTCTTTGCTAGTCATTTTATAATTATTAGTTCACTCAAATGTCGGTCTAATCAATTAATTCTCGCTCCCCATATATCCTAAATCAGGCTAATTTCCATATTAATATACGGGGATTTTTACAAGTTGAGTAAACAAACTATCTAATTAAAAAGCCTTTTTCATATAAAAAATGCCGTAAGCTTTTCCAAGGCTTACGGCGTGTGAAATATTTATCGAAATTTATTATAACAAATCGATAAAGCAAATCAAATTATTTAAAATATACCTAAATAATACTTATAACTCGCTAGCCACCTCATTAGTTTTTTAATAAAATTAATTTTTCACTAGTTTGTCATACGAGATCACTTCTCCAGTAGTATTTTTCTCATAAAAAATAACCCTGCGCGGGTCGTAAAATAACAATTATTTTTATTGTTCTGAACTTAGTTTATAAAAGCACTAAACTATTATACAATCCGTTCTACGTTTATGTGATTAGTAAAATTTCTAATGAATAAATTCTGTCAATAAACGGTTAAACTTATCGCGTTCTTCCCAGAATGGTCCATGCCCACTATATTTAAATGGTTCTAGCTGAGAATTTGGTATTTTTTGATTTAGTTCCTTTGCTTGTGAAAATGGAATAACTTTGTCATGAATACCATGGATTATTAAAGTGGGGGCAGCTATTTTAGGAAGATCTTCATACAAAGTCTCATCTCTTAATAATACGATGACCTCCGCGGTCGACCAACCTGCAGCCTGCATTCCCATTTGAAAAAACCAATCCGAAAATGGGCCAGTTATGTACTGAAAGAAAAAGCCATCTATTACATCCTGCATCATTTTAGGGCGATCATTTAAAGCTTGCATCAGATATCTATTAGCTGTCTCTGCTGAAAAGCCTGTAGGAGCCGCAGCGTCAACAAGAACAAGCTGTGATACCCCATAACCGTTGTATCTAGACATATATCGTATCGCAATGGATCCACCCGTTGAGTGACCCACAAGCGCAAAATTTTCTAATTGAAGTGTACCAACAACAGTACGGATATCATCAGCCAGTCTATCCAAGGTGTAGCCATTGAATGGTTTATCCGAATTACCAAATCCCCTCCAGTCTATGCCAATACATCGGTAACCCATTGCCGGAAGAATATCAAATTGATATTCGAACTGTTTATGGCTCAACGGCCAGCCATGTATAAATACTATAGCCTTGTTCCCCTCCGGATTAAGATCTTCAACAAATAGATTTACACCTAACTCTACACGAACAAAATACCCAATAACGATTCCTCCTTAGAAAAATGGTTTTATCAATAGGATATTCTTCTTCGTATGCATATATGCTTCTCTTCCCTACGCTTTCCATCTCTACCAACAAATTACTCAGTATAATTTCAACTGTTTAAATATTTTTTTATTATATAAAGATTGAAAAACTAGCGGATCGTAGAATGGAAAGAGAAAGACATTTTCTTCTTTCCGTCTTTGTTTAAAAATCTTTGTTTAGAAAAATTATCCAGTTGTAAATATGTAGGTGCAGAATAGAATAGATACAGAAAAATGCTTATTTTTCTATAGGTTGATCTGGTTCCTCCACTTCCACGGCTCCACCTGGTTCATCATCAATAAAATCTGGTGGATTAGGAGGTGCAGAGGCATTTTTGCTAATGTGAATCTCGACGGTGTAAGTCATTGGTACAAATTCATTAAAATTACTCATACCGACCACTGTTCCCTTTACCTCGGGTGAATCGACAAACTTAACAATGTATTTGATATTAGCACCTTTTGACTGATATTCTTCATAAAATAATCTTGGCAAATCCCCTTCTAGTTGTCCACGAAAATCATGTAAATAAGGTCTGCCTTGCGAATAAGTAACTGTCACACTTTTATTATCTTTCTCCGTTAACTTTGTGTCCGCCTTAACAGATTGGGAAATAAGTGTTCCATAAGGAGCTTCTGCGTTAAATACATGCTTAACTGTCACATCTAAATCAGGATAATTGCTAGTAGCTTCCTCGGCAGTTAGTCCCCAAAAATTCGGAACTACTACGGCTTCACCTAAAGATACAACAACTTCCATCTTATCCCTTTTTGCAATCATTTCATTTGCTTTCTCACTTTGACTAATAATATGACCTGCTTCGATATCGTCAGAACCCGCTTCTTTGTACGTCATATCAATTTCATTGGTTTCTACCCATTTTTCCACTTCTTCTTTGGGAGTTCCTGTAAAGTCAGGTATAGTGATATTCTTTTCGAACACTTCTTTCCCTTTTGAATAATAGACAGCAGCACTGTCTTTACGTTTGTATTCAGATTCATCAATATCACTGTCTTTAATGGTAAACTTAATAAACTTTCCTTCTTTAATATCATCACTATACTCCGCGACAAGTTGCAGGTTTTCCGCTTTATTCTCATCAATCCATGTTTCTGCTTCCTCTCGGTTCATTTTTGAAAAATCAGCAAGTGGAATATTCTCTTCTGGATCAGGACCTAAACTGCTAACTAATTGGAGTGTCTTTCCTTTTCGGATTTTCTTTCCAGGAGGAACACTTTGTGAAATAATATCATTTGCATCATGTTCCATACTATATTCTTGTTCTAGTTCAATTTCTACATCATTTTCTTTCGCCCAAGCACGAGCATCTGAAACAGGCTTGTCCGCAAAATCTTCTACCTTTACATGGACAAGTAAATGATAAATGAAAAAGAGCAATAGACAAGCTAAGACCGAACCTGCAATGATTAGCCACATCCGAAATCTTTTTTTCTTTTGATAATCAAGATCAATCTCCACTTCTTCTTCTGCATCTTGTCGACGGCTACTCCTAGAAAAGGTAGGCTTTAATTTAGGTGAAGTATCAAGCTCAGGTACTGTTTTTTCTAAATCCGCAGCAGAAGCTTGTTCTTCCTGCTTATGCTGCGAATCTGTTTCTTCTTGATTCTCTGTTTTCTTTACTTTCTCATCTTTTATATTTTTGTCTTCTTGCTCATTCACCATATCTTGGTACTTATCTTTATTAAATTTCGATAAAAAATCACTCATAGGAAGATAGTACACCCTTCCTCAACTGGAAAGCTTGATCGGACTGCAATGCGATTTCATTAGAGTGTGTTACCACAATGACACATTTCTCGTGCTCATGTGCCAATTTTTTAAAAATATCAATGATTTCTTGCTCCATCTCTTCGTCCAGATTTCCTGTAGGCTCATCTGCAAGAATTAATTCCACATTGGTCGCCAGCGCGCGGGCAATTGCTACACGCTGCTGCTCTCCACCAGAAAGTTTATTAACTAAACGATCTGCTTTGCTTTTTACAATTCCGATGTAATCTAGTAAATTATAGGCTACTGTTTTTGTATCTTCCGGAATTTCATTTTCGGTAATTGACATAGGAACCAGTACATTTTCCACAGCCGTAAAAGTCGGAATTAAATTATAACTTTGAAAGATAATTCCGACGTTATTCCGGCGATACCTTTCATACCCAATTTTCTTAATGTCTTCTTCTTTAAATAATACAGTTCCACTATGTGGCGAATCCAAGGCACTGAGTAATGACAACAAGGTGGTTTTGCCTGAACCAGACTGCCCTAAAATCGTATAAAATTTCCCTTTCTCAAAAGAAACAGATGTATCTTTTAAAATATAACGACGCTGCTCGCCATCTTGATAATAATAATTTAAATCTTTCGCTTCTAATATCATAATCTCACCTCTCTATTACATCAGTATTTTTTTCGGATTTAACCTTACAATATACATTAGTGGAATAACTGTAGATATTAAAATAGTTAATAGACCAATTCCATAGAAACCTAGAATATAACTTGAATTTAAGTTTACCTCATAAGAATCTAAAACATCTTCTGTTGTCAAATTTGTATGAAGCTCATTATAATATATAACTTCTTCATAAGACGTATTTTTATCGCCCGCTTTAATCATCGTATCAGAGATCTGGCTAGCTAAGAAGCTTCCACTAAATACGGATAAAGTAATACCAATTAGCGCAACAACCATTATTTCGCTTAGGATTTGCCCGACAACATGGCTCCGTCGTTCCCCTAAGGATAAGTAAATGCCCAATTCACGTTTCCGGTCCCTTAAGAATAGTAAAACTACTAAACCAGTTATCAGCACCGTTGCAATTACTGCGACAATCAATATATATTTTGATAGTTTAGACATCGACTCCATTGGCCCTGCAATGCTATCATATTGATCCGTAGCACTGATTACTGTATAGTATTCTGGAAGTAACGGATTTACCTCTTCCTCGAATGCTTCAATATCTTCAGGGTTATTTAGGACAAATACTGGTGTGTAATATTCGAAAGATTCATCTTCCTCCTCCACCATTGCTGCATATTCTTCATCCATTTTCATATATGCTTCCCAATAATATTTATTTTCACTGGCGACGATTTCATTTGGAACATACACTGTATTTTGATAATCTATATCCATCCAATCAATCATATAGTCATCCGTTTTTTCTTCCTGATCTTTTTTAACGGATTGTGGTTCAAATAATCCGATGATTTCTAATACAACATCCCTGGAATCAATTAACTCTTCCTCTCCAGTCTCATCATCATAATCATAGACTTGATTCTCTAATGTAAACGTATCTCCTACATGTAGGTTATTTTTTTCTGCCAATTTTTTTGAAATAATCGCTACAGAAGTGCCATTATCTATCTCTTCCTGTGTAAAAACACGGCCATCGATTAATTTGCCCTTTTGTTCTTCGAAATCAATCACAGGAGCATAATTGATTCCTTTCAACATAAAGTCCATACTGGGACCCATCATTACAACGTCCCCGTCCATCTCCTCACCTTGATAACTCTCAATGCTCTCTGATCCTAGATTAGTAGCCATACTATAATCATAGTATTTTAGATAGGAAAGCTCACCAATTTGTTTAATTAAGTTAAGGTCTATATCTTCAATCTCTACACTTTCCCACTCTTCATCACTGAACGAATCCAATGTTTCATAATCGAGCTCAACCGTTGCCGCGGCTCCCAGTTTTTCTTTAATATTCTTTTCTACATTACCAGTTGCTTGTTGAATGGAAATTGCTCCTGCTATTAAATTTCCTAGGATGAAAATAACAGCTAATAAAATTAATGATTTCCCTTTTTTTCTTATAATACTTAAAAATCCACGCTTAATAAAATTCATTACAAACCCCCTCACTAAAAATCCAATTAAATTTTTATCTTTTGATAAATTCTGTCTCTTCACACAATATTTCGCATGGCCATTATCTGTTACAAAAGTAAAATATTGTTAAACGTATTATATCTGTAATACACCAAAAAAACAACTACTATTTGTTTGACCAGAGAGATTAGGCATCACATCTTGGAAAAGCTGATTACCAAACTATGACATGAATAATCGCCTCAATTAAAGTTAATAGTCTCATTAGAAGATAGTATGCGGAGTTTTTCCTATTATTGTCTCTCCTTATTATTATTAAAGAGAGGATCAGAGTGCCTAATTATTGAGACTATCTAGCTAAAAAATACTTTTCATTGCTCAAAAATGCTATGCTCAAATTGTATAGCATTTTTAACTTTGGATAATCATGTATAAGCGAAATGGAAAATCGGTAAAAGATTTAGTAGTTGGAAAAAAGGCGATGTTAATATGAAACATTACATATGTGTGAAAGTATTCGAAAATGAAGGTAAATCACTAAAGGAAGATGAAATTAGTGAGGTAGGAAAAACTTAAGGGCATCCAGATATTGTAGGAAGAATCCACAATAATTCGAAGATGCAGGAAAATTATACTAATTACTATCAAAAGAATGATAAACTCCCTGACCCACTAAAAATTCAAATAATAGAATTGATGACAAGGCTAGTAAAGAAGTTATTACAACCATAAAAATTTATTACCTTGCCTACTGTAACCAACTCAAACCCCTATATAATTAGTGAGCAAACTTATGGTTGTGCGACACTTTTATATAGGAGTTTTATTGTATGATTATTGAAGGATTTTAGAATTTCACCATGACAACATCATTCTAAGAGGCATCGCCATGTACGGGTCAGGTTGTTTTTGTTTAATTATGGATAAAAGCCAGTCCATAAAGCGATACTTTTGTCATTAAGTTATTGCTGTATAATCTGGAGAAGATTTCCGCATGTATCGTCGAAGACAGCTATTGTAATTCCTCCCATTTCAGTCGGCTCGGTAGTAAATTTCACGCCTTTTTCCACTAATTGTTTGTGTTCTTTGTAAATATCTGTAACACCAAACATTGTGACTGGGATGCCATCAGCAAATAGTTTCTCTTGATACTCTTTAGCAGCGGGATGTTCATTTGGTTCGAGCACAAGCTCAGTACCGTTCTGATCATCTGAAGAAACAAGTGTTATCCACCGATGGGCTCCAGCAGGAACATCATGTTTTTTTACAAATCCAAGCTTTTCCGTATAAAATGCTAATGCCTTGTCTTGTTCTTGAACAAATATACTGGTAACAATGATTTTCATAAGATTTTTATCTCCTTTAATATTGCAATCTAGGATGCACCTTTAACAATTTGTATCTAAACAGAAAAATTCATACATTGATCTTTATAACATTACTCTATCCATCCCTTTAGTAAATTTTTTAGGGCTCGTTATGAAACATTAGTACACGATACTTTCCTTTTCGTTTTGATTTTACGAGCTCCGCTTCTTCCAATGTAGCATCCGCTTGTCGTGGAATGGAAATGTCGTACTTTATAATGAGACGCGCCGTAAATTCATATAGCGTCAGCTATTTGCATTCGGATAATTCGTCTAATATCAACCGTCATGTTGGATCGGCGAGTGATTTTGAATATAGATAGCATCTTTGTCCCAATATATATTACAAGTATAAGCAGCTTTGACGTTGAGTTCAAAAATAAGAAACTTTATAGTTACATGTTGAAAAATTTAAAAATATAAACTGAATGTCAACAAAACATCTCATTTATGATATGCACTTCTGAAATTAGACCTAAAATTTAACCTCAGGGTTGTTTTTATGGGTATTTAGGATGAAGAATTCAAGCAGGAAGTAGCCGATACTGAACTTCTACCAATTTTATTGTTTGAATGTATAAAAATTACCACCTTCTGATTCGGAAAGGCTCTCATTTTCAAAATATAAACCAGTTCCATCATCTATCCCATATCCAATTGGTACGTTGACTTTTTCTAAAGCGGTCTTTAAATTTTTTTCTTCGTTCCACTTTGAAAAATGTACACTTATGATGCAATCATTAATGAGACCTATCCCATTTAGGAAAAGATGCCTATTTTTTGAGTTATCAATAGGTGGGATCACACAAATAAAAGGACTAATTAATGCTCCTGCTGAAAATCCTGCCACTGGAACACCTTGATTGTAAAGCTGTTTTATGCATCCACCAATTGATGTATTAACAATATAATTTTGATAAAGCTCTGTTGCTCCTCCCCCAATAATTATTCCGGTACAAGAAGTTAACTCTTTTTTGGTTCTATTTTCTGTTTTAGAATTGAGTGGTAAATAAACAAACTCCTTCATATCATATTGTTCTATAACATGTGTATATTTTTTCCACCCATCCCTCTCTAAAAATAAGATTGCAATCTTACCATTTTCATTTAATGCAAGGTCCGCAAACTTTTTTCCGAAATTATTACTGAACGGTGGACTTCCACCAAACAAAAAAAGATGTCTATTTTTCATAAATCCACCTCCAGTAATTTGTTCAATAATTGGCACATTTGTTTAGAGTATTTGAATTCCTTTTCCAATTCCCTCCTTTTACTACAATTCTACAAAAGGAAGGGTAATTCCTCTTTAACACGTTTCGCTACGAGTATTCTATAAATTTCCAATTCAAAACCAGGCAACACAGACAATTTATCTTCTGCACTTGATACTCTACCAGTAAGGCTTTTCAAGTCCGATTGATTTGCTTTCCTTCTTTCTTTAAAATAAAAAAGCATCTATAAAGATGCTAATACAAATTGAATTATAAAATTTTTATTTCTCCATGACAGCAAAATAATTTTCTTCATTATCAGCAAAATTAAAAGTTCGACCAGAAGGCATGTTTACAATTTCTCCGACCTTGACATGTTTTTGAGACAAGTCACTTCTTAGTTCATCAAGATTTTCTGTAAAAAATAATAAAGAGGGTGTATCAAATTTTAATCCAGGTGACATTTTAGCAACGAATTCCTTGTCGTGCAAAATGATACTTGTTTCTGCATCTTTCGTTGGAGAAATTTCAATCCATCTCATTCCTTGACCGTTATTATCGTCAGAAATGACACTAAATCCTAATTTTTCGTCCAAAAATCTACTGCATCGTCTTGGTTGTTTACATACAACATAATTTGGCCAACTTTATAAATCATCTGCCACGCCCCAATTCATTATATAATTTTAGTTATTATACAATTATATAGAACAAATATCTATAGCATAAACTACCTAAACTTCACCTTCGTGCCCCGCAATAATATGGATTGAATAAATAACTATAATAGTTATGTGGATCGGCATTGGTTATTTGGTATTCGTTATATATAAATAAGAGATAAGTAATTGTAAAATTAGCAAAGAGAGGCATCGCTCAAACAACATTAAGAGATTATACGATAGTAAATCCAAAATAGGAATATGAAGCTGGATCATACTTTTAAATTGATGAATTTTATATGAAAGAATTATATGAAGAAAATATTGACCAATAATTCCTCGAGAATAGAACACCAAAAAATAAGCTGCTATCCTTTACCATCGGAGATTAGCAGCTTATAAGCAGTATATAATAACTATATTTTATCATTATATTCTTTAATTATTCATTGAGTGCAACCAAGCTCTCTTTTTCAAGCTGTTTGACACATGCACGATTCAAATGTAAGGCCCAATTGTTAAAAACATTTCACAAATCAATTCAGCCTTAATGTTATAATAGATTTAAGAGAAACCTACTTACCTTAACATATCAAATACCGCATTAAAATAAGATTATTTAAAATTCATTAGTGGAAAAAGGAGAATAATTATGGTAATGACATCACTTGTCGTTGGTGTAGTATTAACTGTAGCTACTTTGTTGTTAACCTTATTAACGATTTCCAAAGGGTATTCATTCAAGCATACGATTGACCCTTTAAATGAAGAGGATAAGGTACGCGAATATACTGGTAATGGAAAAAGAATATAAAAGAAGAATGTGAAGCAAATAATGAGAGAATTACTAGAGGGCAATTAAGCCCTCTTTTGTATATCGAATTTCTATTTAAGTGAACCAGTTGAAAGAGTTTTTGGCACTCACCCGGATATATTGGTTCCAATCTCCTTATCTTCCTTAATAAACTCATTGTAATTTTCCAATTTTAAACACTCACTCAAGATAGTATTTATATTATTTTTTGGGGTTATTTCTCTGCAGATATTATAAGGTGGATTTTAATTCATAAATTGTTCACAACTAATTTAGTTTGATATAAATTATAAGGGGTAATATAGATTTACCCCCCTTTTAATAGTAGGTCCCGTCATGGGACCTATTTTTATTTAAAAACAAATCGCCCGCAAGCTTTTGACACCTGCAGGCTAGTTAAATAAATCGTTATATTTAATTATCTATTTCCCTCGCATCTTTTTCAACAACATAGCATTCTTTATCTTAAAAGTCCGTCTTGATCCACGAAAATAACAATAAGCTGTAAAGGTAGCAGTATTGAATTTTTCTTTTTGTGATATTACCTTTATAATCCATGTACACGATCTGCAACGACTTACTTAACTTAAATCATATCTAGTAAAATAAGCAATAATAGTAAGTGTAAAAATTTAACGTCTACAAACAAGAAAAGCTTTGCTGCTTCTTAATGTTCTAAATTCATAATCATCAACTCCTATTAAGTTTTGACTTTCTTGTATGTAGACATGAAAAAACACCCACGGATGTGAGTAATGATAGAAAAAACACCTGATAATACTCTTGTAATATTTAACTGTTAACCTTATTTTTCACTTTCTTTCCATTCAAGAAAAAATTGTTCAAGAAATTGCATCATATAATTATGGCGCTCTTCAGCAAGTTTTTTTCCGTATTCAGTATTCATAGAATCCTTTAGCTTTAAAAGTTTCTCGTAAAAATGATTAATAGCTGTACTCTTTCCATGACGATAATCTTTATAAGTCATACTCCCGACTCTAGGTGGAAGCTCTGGGTCATAAATAGGCTGACCTTTGGCACCAGAATAAGCAAACGTACGTGCAATACCAATAGCTCCTAATGCATCAAGACGATCAGCATCCTGTACAATTTTACCTTCAATAGTACTCATAGGTTTACGGTTTCCACCTTTAAATGACATTGTTGTAATAATCTCGTTAATCTCTAAGATTTCATCCTCCTTTACGCCATTTTCTTTTAACCATTTATTCACTTTTTTCAGGCCTTCTTTTTCACTTCCACTTATTTTTTCATCTGCCAGATCATGCATAAGTGCTGCAAGTTCAACAACAAAATCGTTTCCACCTTCCTGAACCGATATTATTTTAGCCGTGTCGGTTACCCGCATGATATGCCACCAGTCATGCCCACTGTAATCGTTCTGATGTTGCTCTTGAACAAATTGTCTAGCCCTTATAATAATCGCATTATTTTCCACTGAATCACCTATCTCATAAATATACTTTGATTTATTATCCTGTAATTCTTTTCCTTTTTCAACGAATGGGCTCTCTTTTTGAAGTCCCTCTCCTCATCATATTAAATCCATCATACGTCAAAAAAGGAAATTTAACCATAAACAATAACACTTACGTGAGCGCTTAGAATTAAAGATTAAGGAGTAAATCATGGAAGATATTGGGGCATTAAAAGAATTATTAAAGGAACGAGAATCAGTATTAAATAATGAATAGCCCCTCAAGAGTGAGAGGCTATTTTTTACAAAATAAATACCACTAGCTTTTACGAATAGTCGCTATTTTAGTTTTACAGTGTCTTTACCATCCCCATCCACATCTACAGCAACAAAAGCAGCGACGACACCTTCTGCAACGACCCCGAGAACACATAAGTCAAAACCTCCCCATTAAGATTAAAGTTGGCCGACTTTAATACTATTATATGAAGATTTTATGTTTTCGAATAGACAACCATATAATCTCCTTTCAATAAATATGTAAATTTAACAAAAATAACTTCCTTTACTATAATGTACCTTATGGAGGTGAAAGAATTGTGAGTGTTTTTAAGAACATTTATAGTCAATTTAATTTAAAATACTTAATCAAAATCTATATCATTGGTATAGCATGCACTTATTTTTCATGGAATTACATATTCGAAGGCGGTTCGACATCGGTAAAAATCTTTATAGTTTCAAGTGCAATCTTATTCCCCTTCGCGACTATAATTTATGATTCGATTATTGACTTACTCTTTGGAGGTCTTGAATTAAGAGTCCACATCATTATCTTTTTGGTGTATAAACTTTTTAAAATTTATATGTTATTCATGTGTACAATATTAATTGCGCCAATCGGTTTAATCCCACATCAATATTAAATCCAATCATTGCTACAGTAAATGCTACACTATAATTAGTAAGACATACTGGATCAACCAATCTTTTAATTTAGGTTTTCCCTAATATTTTCCCAAAATTAAAAGCACTAGAATGACAATCAGTGCTTGCTCGATTATATATTAAGTTAGGATTTCCATTTTTTAACCTTCTAACAGTGCATTAATTCAAATTTATATTATCAATTTATTTCTTTCAATTGTTTGAATTCAGTTGTTTGCATTATCTTATTAACAAAGTCATTTTTAGCTTTTCTATAAGATTCCATACTCTTTCCATCAAACTTTCTTTTTAATTCATCATACTCTATCCTAAATTGATCATTTTTCAGTAAAACATCTCGAAACTGCCAGAAGAAATCAAATTCTGAGTCTATAACAGTCAATTGAATTCCTAAAGGCGGAGTACTTGAGTCATCTTTAAATGCCCTAAACTTATTCGTTTTTATACTTCCATCATTTAGTTCATAAACCTTAGATAGCGCTTCAACAGCTTCAATAAATTGATTTTTAAAAATACGAACCTGTATATCTAAGTCTCCTTTAGTTAGGCTGTTTGGTATGGTGGTACTACCAACGTGCTGTATATCTGCACCTGGAATAAGCTCTTGAATGAGAGCTTTTTGAGAAGTAAAAGATTTCTTTACATCACATTTAAAACTATCATCTATAAAACTTTACTCGTTCCACCGAATCCCTCTATTCCTTATGTTTTCCACCATCATACGACAAGAAGGGAAATTTAACCATGAAGTAAAGCTCGTGTAATCGTTGAAAATAAAGAAGCATTGATTTGCCTGCTTCCTTATTAATAATAACTACGTTGTTCCATATATTGTGTAATAAAGTCCTTCATTTCCGAAAAAACAGGAAATTCAGATGGATTATATATAAAATACAGGAACTGTCCCTTTATTTCAATGGCTGAATCCATATACTCTATCCTCCGACTTTCCAGTTGGTGTCCAAAATTTTTAAATAAAGGTCTTGACCCAATAAAAGAAAAATCACATTCTGTAACAAAGCCATGTGACAAATAAAAATCAATTGCTTCGGTAACATGTTCTTCCATAAAAGTAGTCCCTCCTCGCCTACATACTTCGACAAAAGGAGGGAGAATTCCTCTTTAAAACAAAAGTAACGCCTATTATAGCGATCATCAAGCACCTAAACTCTCTTTATATTGATCTATCAATTCCATCGGCCCAATTAGTTATCATTTCATTCTGCTGTCCACTCATTCAATAGTGATTTGCGCGTATTTACTCCTCTTAATCGTCTTCTGAGGTTGTTGGAATCCTCCTATTCCCGTTGGCATCTATTTCAAAAAAGATTCAATAAATCTACAAATTGTATAATTAATACACTCGTACATTAATGATATACTTAATTCATGGAGTTGATGCTAATGGTTCATTCTACTAAAACTAATAAATTGCTACTGGAAGCAACACGATTTATAAAAAGTAGTTATGATGAACTCGGAATTTCTAAAGCAGAACAATTGAAACGAATTGAAGAAATAAAAAATGAAATAAATATTACTGAAACATACTTTCATAAACCTTTTGAATTAACACAAGGAGCAAAAATGGCTTGGCGTAATAGTAATCGTTGTATAGGACGATTACTATGGGATACATTACATGTTTTTGATGCGCGAGATGTAATTACTGCTGAAGATGCTTATAATAAATTAATTAAACATATTGATTTTGCTACAAATGATGGTAAAATCCAACCTACAATTACAATCTTTGCACCTCGAAAAGATGGAAAAGATCCTATAAGAATTTGGAACCATCAATTAATCCGATATGCTGGTTACGATGATGACGATAATGTAATTGGTGATTCAACATCTATTAAATTGACAAAGATGTGCGAAAGAATGGGTTGGCAAGGGAACAAAACATCCTTCGATATTCTCCCTCTAGTGATCCAAGAATTAGGAAAAAAGCCTAAACTATTTAAAATTCCTAATAAAATTGTTAAAGAAGTACCAATCATTCACCCACAACTAGAAGGGTTTAGTAAGCTGGGCATAAAATGGTATGCTGTTCCTATTATTTCAGACATGCGTTTAGAGATAGGCGGCATTGATTATCCTATGGCTCCATTTAATGGTTGGTATATGGGCACCGAAATTGGAGCAAGAAACTTAGCAGATCATGACCGCTATAATTTATTACCAGAAGTTGCAGAAATAATGGGATTAGATATTAAATCAAAACGATCACTTTGGATAGACAGAGCTTTAATTGAATTAAATGTCGCGGTATTACATTCTTATCAAAAAGCTGGTATAACCATTGTTGACCATCATACAGCAGCAAAACAATATAAGAAATTCGAAGAAAATGAAATAAAAAATGGTCGACCTATCACTGGAAATTGGGCTTGGCTTATTCCACCAATATCACCAGCCACAACTCACATTTATCATAAACCATATAACAATGACATTTTAACACCTAACTATTTTTATCAAGCGGACCCTCATGAAAACTAAACTGACATTCCCAATTGATAAACTTGTGTATTTAGTTCTCCGTTTGAATACTCCAGAAAAAGAATAAAGTTGGTAAGGGGAGGATAATCTCATCTCCCCTTATTGCGTTTCAAGCGTAAATATCTGCTTGTTGGTGCAATTTATAATGATGTGGGCAAACACCTACGTTGTGCCCTATTTCATAGAAACACTCTTTGCATAAAGGTAAATCACATGTAGTGTTTCTTGTTCGTGCATTCGCTCTTTTTTATTCAAGTCTATTTCTATAGAAAATAATTCCGTTGTCATAATGAACTGCATACTCACACAGTTGTGTTGATTCTTGCTTCTTACAAATAAGACATAGATTTCCGAATACCTTTGGATCTTTCACATCCTCACTTCCTTTGAATATTTTCATCTTCCATAGTGAAAACTAAAGAAAAAATTTGGAGGTAAATACTTTGTAAAATCAACTTGAAAACCTATCTAACGAAATCGAACGATTAAGAGTAAAAGTAAATGATCTTGTCGAAGCAAAAGGGCCAACTCACTCACAAGTTATTGAAATGAATCAAAAATTAGATGTTGTATTGAATGAATATGATCGACTAAAAAAATCAAATTCTTAACTATGCAAGGTGTTCAAGGATATTCATATCTCCAAAAATCTCCTAGCAAAATTTTTCAGCAAACTCTTTCATTTCATCTAGTGAATATCCTCTTCTTATCATCACGAACAAAGTGTTTGCTGTTTACATCTTTTTGTTAAGTTTACGGTTTTCTTTCCATGCCTTTTCGATTTATCGTTCTACCCATTTCATAATTTCAGCGTCCAAACTTTTGAAAGATTTTTGACATTCTCTTGAGAGTGATCGAATTAGTGAGTCTTTTAACAAATCAACATTTCGGCTCTAGCTATAGAGTAGTTACCGTTAATATACACACCCACGAAATGCGGAATATCTTTCCTTACTGTTTCGTACAAGTCGCTCACGAAAAGCAGTTGATACTTTAAATGGAAAATCAACGAGCAGCGAGTAATCGTTGCTCTTTTTAATTTTATGAAAGGGGAAATAGAAATGCCTAAATCAGAGTCGTTGTTTGCTGTAAAGAAATGTTTCCATAATTACCTCCTGTTTTAGACATAAAAATAGACACCTACTGTTATACTTTTCTACTACTATTTATAAATGAATTAGCCCACATTTCTGCATCTAATAAACTTTTTGGTATCATGTAGTTACCGAAAAACCTATGAGGCAAGGACAAAAATCTTTACTGACGCTGGTGACGAGTTAAGAATCCAACTGCGAACAGATGGTAAGGTATTTGATGGTGATGCGTAAGTCAAAAAAGGTGTAGTTGTTATATTGAAAGGAACGAAGAATGACAGGGTAGGTTTTTACCATTACCAAAAGAAGTAATGCTGATGATTATTAGCCCTCGATTACTTAAATATGTTAAAGATGAGTGTCTTAAATCAATAATTTTCAGTGATAATTATAATTATATTTAAAGAAAATAAAAAACGCTGTACTCCTTTCATGACAAAGGGTACAGCGTTTATGTTTGTTACGTCCCAGGAGCGATTCGAACGCCCGACCGATAGCTTAGAAGGCTATTGCTCTATCCAGCTGAGCTACTGGGACAAATATGGAGCGGGTGAAGGGAATCGAACCCTCGACATCAGCTTGGAAGGCTGGAGTTTTACCACTAAACTACACCCGCATTTTTGCTTTCAAATTTTGCAACCAAAGATTATTATATGACTTATAAATCTTTTTGTCAACACTATATTTATTTTTTTATAAAAAAATATTTTTCATACGGAAATTTGGTAATCACATCACCATTTAAGTAATAAAAAGTAATCGTTACATCTGTTGGATACTCCCAGCTTACAATTACATAACTAGGTATATTAAAATATTTTGGAAGTCGTAAACTGCCGGGATTTAAAAATAATTGTTCCCCTATTTTTTCAGCATATGCTATATGTGTGTGTCCAAAACAAACGATATCAGCCTGTACTTCTTGTGCACGATATTGCAAAGGTAATAGAGTTGATTTAACATCATTTAAATGGCCATGCGTTACTAAAAAACGCAAACCGCCAATTTCAATAATATGTTCTTCTGAAAAAGTCGCTTGCCAGTCACAATTCCCTTTCACAGTGAGGTAGCCATGTAAAGAAGCGGCATCTGAAGGGAGCTCTGAATCTCCACAATGGATTCTCTTTTCCACTTGATGTCGCTCTTTTATAGCTTCCAATTCCTTTGTTAGACCATGACTATCACTTACAATTAAAACATTATTCATTCTTACTCACCTTTATTCTGATGCTTCATAAGCCAACTCTCAAGCTGTTCTAATGCATGGTAGCGATGACTGATACTATTTTTCTCATTGTCTTCAAGTTGTGCCATAGTTTTCGTAAAGCCATTTGGTATAAAAATTGGGTCATATCCAAATCCATTCATACCTTTTGGTTCTGTAGTAATTATTCCTTCACAAACCCCTTCTTTATATAGTGTTTCTTCTCCTGGAATAGCTAACGCTAAAACACAAATAAAGCGTGCTGTGCGATCCTCGTTTGGCACATGACTCATTTCATTTAATACTTTTTCATAATTTCGTATATCATCAGTAGGTTCTCCAGCATATCTCGCCGAATAGACACCAGGTCTGCCATCCAAAGCATCAATTTGTAATCCCGAATCATCGGCAATCACAGGCATATTTACTATTTCAGCGATCTGTTCAGCTTTAAGTCGAGCATTCTCGTAAAAAGTAGTTCCTGTTTCTTCAACATCTGGGGGTTCCTTTTCAAAATCGAATAAAGAGATAACTTCAACTCCATACTTACTAAATAATTGCTTGAATTCTTTTATTTTACCCTTATTTTTACTTGCAATAATTAATTTCTTCAACTTTCATGCCCTTCTTTACTCTTTTCAGATCCAACCTTTTGAGCTAACTCTCCAAGAACTTCTTTTTGTACAGTGAATAATTGATTTATACCTTTTTCAGCAGCAGCTAACATTGATTGTAACTGAGTATAAGAAAAAGTAGCTTCTTCTCCTGTACCTTGAATCTCTACAAATTCACCTGCACTAGTCATCACTACATTCATATCAACGTTCGCTGTGGAATCTTGTTCATAATTTAAATCCAGCATAAGCTCTTCCTCAGGAGAAACTCCTACTGAAATAGCAGCTAAAAATCCCGTAACAGGAAATTGTTCTACCTTTTGTTCTTCAAGTAATTTTCCGCAAGCAAGTACTAGCGCTACATAAGCTCCAGTAATCGAAGCAGTCCTTGTGCCTCCATCAGCCTGAATTACGTCACAATCAATCCAAATAGTCCTTTCACCAATTGCATCTAAATTAACAACAGAACGTAATGCACGGCCAATTAACCGTTGAATCTCCATCGTTCTTCCACTAACCTTCCCGCGAGATGATTCACGGATATTTCTTTGTTCTGTAGCTCTTGGTAACATGGAGTATTCGGCTGTAATCCATCCTTTATTTTGCCCACGCATAAACGGAGGCACTCTGTCTTCGATACTGGCATTACAAATTACTTTCGTATTTCCGAATTCAATTAACACAGATCCTTCTGGATGAGTAATATAATTTGGTGTGATTGTTGTTGGTCTGATTTCTAGATTATTGGCATTCATTTTTTACACTCCTAAATTTAAAAAAATACTAGTTTTACATCTTTTCTGAGTTAATGAAATCATTTTTGGTAACTGGCTTGTCATAGGCAGTCCCATTTTCACTCACAACTTTTTCTGTATTTTGGACTTTTATTTCCACCGCTTCTACATCTTCTTGTTCCGTTAACGTTCTCACTAATGTTTCAACTACGTCATCAGCAATAACTGCTTTTTGCTCATCTTTCAAAATATCTTGACTGAATTCTAATTGTAACACACCTTCTGTTAAAACAGGTTTATTTACTAATGTAACATGATCATTAAATACATCCATTGTTTCTACTTCATAAGATGGTCCTTCCATTAAAGCTTCAACGATTGATGTAAAAACATCGTCATTATTGTCATTGATATATTGAGTCATTGGTACAAAGTAAAAATTATCATTATGCTGTTTAGGATAATAGACGGTTACAACCTTGCTATGCATTAAACTAGGTTGGTCTTTTGCATATATATTTATACCGTTATTTTTTGAAAAACCCTCTGATATCGGAGTTCCATTTACAGGCATTTCATCAAGGTTTTCTCCATTTATCCATAGTTTTAAACGATCTACACTATCAAATTGTGTTAGCGTATGAGTCATTGCTTGTAATATCTTTAATTCTTCCTCTGCTTCATAATTTTTAAACTCCTCTGATACATCAACAATTAATGTACCATCTTCCTGAAGATTTAAACCAAGAATTTCTGTTCCTGCAGGTAATACGGCTTGAAACCCATTTGGTAACAAATCCGTTACTGGACCATCTTTTACTAAATATTCTAACGCTTGCATTGCAGCGGACTCTGTTTTCGGTAACTCAAGCGTTTGGGAAACAACCATTCCACTAACATCGATTAAATAAATTTCCCTTAAAACCGTCTCATCCGTTTCAATGACTTCCTCTTCTTCAATAGGATTTTCTCCTTCTTCCTCCTCATTTCCTTCCTCTACGATAGTCACATCCTCAGGAACATCCACTTCTTCAAAAGTCTGCTCCCCCTTTAAACAGCCCCCTAAAAGAAGACTTAAAACAATCAGAAATTGTACCAGCAATAATCCTTTCTTTTGCATAAAAACACCCTCCCATTGATGGTTGTACTACTATATATACGTACAACCTTTCAAATAATACCAATGGAATGGGACAGAATATAAGGAGTTTAAATGATTATATTTTCAATATGGATATTTGGGTGTTCGCCAACATTCCTGTTAAAAATAGAACGATAAATTTTCATAAAAATATTTAGATCACCAGTCGTATAAAAATGATGTTCAATATTTCTTGGGTTTTTATGTAATAATTGATGTACTTCTAAAATAGTACTCGTTTCTCTAGCCGTTTCCTCACTTGATGAAATAATTTGTACTTCTTCCCCCATTACTGCTTTAATCGTACCCTCCAATAATGGATAGTGAGTACACCCCAAAACTAACGTATCAATTTCTTTTGCTTTTTTTAATGGAGTTAATGTGTCTGCAACTACTTCTTTAGCTTTCTTTCCCTGTAATATTCCTTTTTCAACCATGGGAACAAATAAAGGACAAGCTAATGTAGTTACCTCTAGCTCGGTGTTTATTTGGTGTAAGGCATTTGGGTAGGCGTTACTTTTAATTGTTCCTTCTGTACCTATAATGCCAACCTTCTTATTTTTAGTTGATTTTATCGCCGCTCTTGCTCCCGGCTTAATCACACCTATTACTGGAATCGGTAAGGTTTTCTTTAAATCTTCCAACGCATATGCGGTTGCTGTATTGCAAGCAATAACGATCATTTTAATATTGTTCTTCATTAGGAACTGTACTAGTTCAAGTGTAAACTGCTTTACTTCATGTTGTGGACGGGGGCCATAAGGACAACGTAGTGTATCACCTACATAAATTATTTTTTCATTTGGCAATTGCCGCATTAATTCATATACTACAGTAAGTCCTCCAACCCCTGAGTCAAGTACTCCTATTGCTCGATTCAATTTTTCACCTCTTCTATATATGGAAACGTATTTATTTTACCATAGGATTGTAGATTTTTGTAAAATAGTTGTCCGTCTAAGGCTTTTATACGCACTTGTTTTCATTCCTTTTCATAAGCTATAATGACTAAATAATTCCCTTCATTTCGCATCTCAAGACGACAGCAAGGAGGGGTACCATTTGAACAACTCAAACGAATACAAGCAAAACAAAATATTAACGAAGAGGGAAAAAGAAGTATTCGAGATACTAGTTCAGGATAAAACAACAAAGGAAATAGCAGCCGAATTATTCATCTCCGAAAAAACAGTCCGCAACCATATTTCCAACGCAATCCAAAAACTAGGTGTTAAAGGAAGATCCCAGGCAGTAATCGAACTTATTCGGATGGGAGAGTTAAAGTTATAAATTAAATTTCTTCTTTACTATTTGCTAGGACATATATTAATTGTTGTACTCCATACAGTATAAAAAACTGGTCACCAATGTGTGACCAGTTTTGTTTTGAATTCGTTAAAGTCCACTTAAAATTCAATTTGTGCCATCATATATTCGTTCACCAATGATAGTTAATTTAGCATTACAACAAGTGGTACGGTAACGATACGGAGTGCGGTTTAACTGCTTAATTCTAGTTTCATTCTCTTTTCCGCATGCATTACAAGTAAAAACATAATTTTTTCCGATCCTTGTCGATCGTGTACTCGGCGCATCATGTTTTTTCAATTCAGACTCAAAATAAGGGTGTCCATCAGTACTGGACTCCCCTTTTAAATGTAAAGCATAATGGATACATTCATGTTTTAATACACCAATTATTGCCTTATCTGTCCCATAATCTAATGTATTTCCTGCAATTTCAATACGTAACGGAGTTTTTTTATCAGAAGAGATAACAAACCTTCCTAATGTGGTACGAAGACGATTATTACGTAAAACTGGAACATTTAATTCTATATTATAATTTTTGGATAAAAATTCACTTGCGATTTTCTTAAGTTCTTCTTCTGACACTGTGTTCACCTCTACGTTGAAAACTCCTTTACATTATACCAGTGATCAGAGCATCTATGCCAGCAGAAGATTTTTCTTAGTTTACTAATACTGCTGTAGCTTCTTTTGGTAAAGGAGTCGGAGATCCTGTCTTTGGATCAACATTTACAATCCTTCCCCTTCCAGTTAGACAGACCGCCCCCGCTTCATTTATCGCCATATAATGGAAATCAAGTGACGTTTTTCCGATTGAGTTTGGCTTCACATACATTTTAATTTTTTCACCGAAATATATCTGCTGGTGATAATCACATTGTAGATCAGCAACAACAGGTACAGAGGTAGGGTTCTTCAAATCAGTAAAAAGGCCTTTTTCTTTCATATATTCCGTTCTTGCTTCTTCAAAATAAATAAAGGGAGAGACATTGTTTACATGACCGAACATATCTGTCTCCGAAAAACGAATGGATATCTCGATAAAAAAAGTGAATTCTTCTTTCCAACTTTTAAAATCTTCTATATACGAAATATGTTTCAATGTGTAAAACCTCCTTAAATATCAAATTTCTTTAATAAGTTTTCAAGTTTTAAAGCTAAACCGATATTCCCTTTTACTTTTAATCTACCAGTCATAAAAGCAGAAGCAGAGTTTAAATTCCCTTCTAATAGTTTTTTAAAGTTATCCACATTCATTAAAAGTGAACAGTCTGCTTCCTCAGATGAGGCATCTGGAATGACATCAACTTTTTGACCATCAAAAAATAATCCATAATTTCCGGTTTCTTTGCCGGTTATATGAAAAACATATTTAGCAGTCATCTCCTCGATTAGTTCAGGCTTTTCATTTGCTCTTCTCTCAATTTCTTCCCAAATTTCGCTTAATGACATTGTTTGTATATTCATCTTTCCACCTCATTAAAATGAATGATTGTTCACCCATTATAATATGAAAGAGGTAAAAATGAAAGCGCAATTTTCTTTTAATAAATATAAAAGAACCCTCTTACCGAAATATCGATAAAAGGGTTGCTTATTTAAAGAATTAATGTGCGTTGTCACTACCAAAAAAGTTTTTAAATGATTGCACGACTGTTGCACGGTTCATTGCAGCGATAGAAGTTGTTAAAGGAATTCCTTTTGGACAAACCTCCACACAGTTTTGTGCGTTTCCACAGCCTTGAATTCCTCCGTCTTGCATTAAACCATCTAAACGTTCACTCTTATTCATTTCACCTGTTGGGTGAGCATTAAAGAGTCTAGCTTGTGATAAAGCAGCAGGTCCAATAAAGTTTGATTTAGCATTTACGTTTGGACATGCTTCTAAACAAACACCACAAGTCATACATTTAGATAATTCATATGCCCACTGACGTTTTTTCTCCGGCATACGAGGTCCAGGACCAAGATCATACGTACCATCGATTGGGATCCAAGCTTTAATCTGTTTTAATGCGTCAAACATACGCTCACGATCGATGATTAAATCACGTACAACAGGAAATGTATCCATCGGCGCTAAACGGATCGGCTGTTCTAATTTATCAACTAAAGCAGCACATGATTGACGAGCCGTACCATTGATTACCATCGAACAAGCACCACAAACTTCTTCCAAGCAGTTCATGTCCCAATGAACTGGAGTTGTCTTTTCTCCTTTAGCATTAACTGGATTCTTTTGAATTTCCATTAATCCAGAAATGACGTTCATGTTCTTACGGTAAGGTACATTAAACGTTTCTTCATAAGGAGCGGAGTCAGGGCTGTCTTGTCTTGTGATGATAAAGGTAACTGTTTTTTGTTCAGCCATTATTTTTTACTCCCTTCACTTTTTTTAGAATAGTCACGTTTTCTTGGCGGGATTAATGAAACATCTATATCCTCATATGAGATTACTGGCTCATCATTTTGAGCATCAAATGTAGCAATTGTCGTTTTTAAGAAATTATCGTCATCTCGCTCTGGAAATTCTGGCTTGTAGTGAGCTCCACGACTTTCATCACGGTTCAATGCTCCTAGTGTAATTACACGAGCGAGTTCAATCATATTTCTTAGTTGGCGTGTAAACATGACACCTTGGTTACTCCACTGAGAAGTATCAGTTACATTAATATTTTCCCAACGCTCTAGTAATTCTTGAAGTTTTTCATCTGTTTTTTCTAGACGAGCATTTTCTCGAACGACTGTTACGTTATCAGTCATCCACTCACCAAGCTCTTGGTGTAATTGATAAGCGTTTTCTGTTCCATCCATTTTAAGGAGAGCTTCAAACTTCTCTTGCTCTTCTTTTTCACGGGCTTCAAATAATTCAGGACCCATGTCTGTGACATGCGTATCTAATCCATCGATATATTCGATTGCTTTCGGGCCAGCTACCATACCACCAAAAATCGCAGAAAGTAAAGAGTTCGCACCAAGTCTATTTGCACCGTGTTGTGAGTAATCACACTCACCACAAGCAAATATTCCAGGAATATTAGTCATCTGATCATAATCTACCCATAGACCACCCATTGAATAGTGAACAGCTGGGAATATTTTCATTGGAACTTTACGTGGATCTTCTCCAACAAACTTTTCATAGATTTCAATGATTCCACCTAATTTAATATCAAGTTCCTTAGGATCTTTATGGGAAAGATCTAAATAAACCATGTTCTCTCCATTAATCCCTAATTTTTGGTTCACACAAACATCAAAAATTTCACGTGTTGCAATATCACGCGGAACTAAGTTTCCATAAGCAGGATATTTCTCCTCTAAGAAATACCAAGGCTCACCATTTTTATAAGTCCATACACGGCCACCTTCACCACGCGCTGATTCACTCATTAGACGTAATTTATCGTCGCCCGGGATAGCAGTCGGGTGAATTTGGATAAACTCTCCATTAGCATATTTTGCACCTTGCTGGTACAAGATACTTGCAGCAGATCCTGTATTGATAATCGAGTTCGTCGATTTACCAAAAATAATACCAGGTCCACCTGTAGCTAAGATAGTAGCATCAGATGGGAAAGATTTTATTTCATGACTCTTAATGTTCTGAGCAACAATTCCTCTTCCTACACCTTCTTCGTCAATGACAGCTCCGAGGAATTCCCATCCTTCATATTTTGTAACAAGCCCTTCCACTTCATATCGGCGAACTTGCTCATCTAATGCATATAATAACTGTTGCCCTGTTGTTGCCCCCGCATATGCTGTTCTATGGTGTTGCGTACCTCCGAAACGTCTAAAGTCTAATAAACCTTCTGGAGTACGGTTAAACATAACCCCCATACGATCGAGCATATGAATAATACTTGGCGCTGCGTCACACATTGCTTTTACAGGAGGTTGGTTTGCTAAGAAATCTCCTCCATATACCGTATCATCAAAGTGTATGTCCGGAGAATCTCCTTCTCCTTTCGTATTTACCGCACCATTAATTCCACCTTGGGCACAAACAGAGTGAGAGCGTTTAACTGGTACGATTGAAAACAAATCTACTTGAACGCCAGCTTCAGCAGCTTTGATCGTTGCCATTAATCCAGCAAGACCGCCACCTACTATTGCGATTTTACGGTTACTCATTGATTTACTCCCTCCTCTAATGGATTTATGCTCCTAAACCAAATTGAATAATTGTTCTAATACCGATATAAGAAACTATAAAGAAAATAGCGATAGTTGCATATGTAACAATTTGTTGAGATCGTGGAGATTGTGCAATTCCCCATGAAACTAAGAAACCCCATAATCCATTCGCTAAATGGAATACGACAGCGATAATGGAAATGATATAGAACCAGAAATAGAATGGTTGAGTTAAGATTCCTTCCATTAATTCATAGTTCACTTCAGCAGTCCCTAATGCAACTTGAATTCGTGTTTGCCATACATGCCATGCAATAAAAATAAGTGTAATAACACCTGTTATACGCTGTAATAAGAACATCCAATTACGGAAAAAACCGTATTTCCTTGGATTATTACGAGCTGTAAAAACAATGTAAACCCCTAAGATGGCATGAAACAAAATAGGTAAATAAATAATAAAAATCTCCAATACTAGTACGAATGGAAGTGAACCCATAAATCCAGCAGCCTTATTAAAGCTCTCTTCTCCATAAACAACAAAATGGTTCACAATTAAGTGTTGTACAACAAAGATACCAATTGGAACAACACCTAAAAGTGAATGCAGTCTTCGGTAAAAATATTCTCGATGATCCACCATGTGTTACTCCCTCCTTAACTAAATTTATATTAATTTTTTTTAAAAAAATTGCACAACAAGTTAATAAGTAATTTATCAAAATCACTTAGATAATAAATGTCTTCTATTTTTGCTTAATATGTTGTTGTAAAGAATTTAATTATCTAACTTAAAATAATATTGACAAATCATTGAACGAGTCTTCTTTATTGTACTTCTTACAATAAAATGCGTCAAGAAAAGGGGTATCATATTGAATGATCACAGTTAATAAATTAACACTTATATCTCATTATTACTACATTTTAATCCTGAATATTAACATGATATTTAATCTACTGAACTTAAAAAAATGTAAAGAATAACTTAGACCATGAAATAATATTGGTAGGATAAGAATTAAAGGTAGTTTTCTATTTTGTTTTGCAAGTGAAACATTAAAATGAATTAAATTGAGGCTGTTTTTGAGGCTAAAACAATACGTGGATAAGTGTAAGTAAATTTAAGATCGCTTCTACAGTGATCTCTTTTATAAAAAAATATGGGTGTAAAAACATATTTATCGTATGTACAAGATCTAATTAACTGAATAAAGAGCTCGCTATTTATAAATCGATTTATCGCTCAGTTTTATTTATAAGCAAGTAGTGTCGAATAATGAAAAGCCCCTCATAATTTGAGGGGCTTAGTTTTTACCAATCCTTATATCTCTCTACATCTACATCTGAAACGATCTCTGTCGCGGTCTCTGTCACGGTCTCTGTCACGATCCCAGTCATCATCCCAGTCATCATCCCATCCGCGACGTCTTACTCTACGACATTCACAAATTAGCCTAATACGTCTCCGTCTACGATCTTCCTCTCCACCAATAAAATCATCTCTAAAACACATCACTGAAAACCCCCAAAAAATTATTAAAGCCGGCCGACTTCAATAATAATATATGGAAACATTTTAATTTTGATTGGACAAACTTTCTCGTTCAAACAAACATTTTACTTCACTTATTTAATTTCCTTTCGATTTCAGCACAACTTGTAACTTCTTACGTGTACTAGGGCCATACATCCCATCGAGATTAATGCTGCCACCGAAAAAAGAGCTCCCCGCTATACTTGCACCACTAAAATGATTACGATTCCTGAACAAGCCCTAAAAGTGATGTTCGATCGTGTTTATGCACACTCATTCAATAAAAGATACATCAATCTTTTAAGTTATCTAAAATAATCATCATAAATTTTAATCTACTAAACTCAACTAAATGCAAAAAATAACATTGATTTTTTAATAACATTAATAGTGCAAGTGTTTATACTAAAATGATTTTTTTAAAGTTTGCAAGTTAATGCTCTAAAAAGAACGTATTTGGGGCTACTTTTGGGGCTAATAATAATACGTGGGTAGACGTTAGATTAATATGACCAAATTGTTTTTTTTGTAAATAAAGACCATCGTTTAAACGATGGGTTTATTCAATATCTACTATTATATTGGCACTAATCTTTAATTCCTTATATCTCAATTGAAAAGTAATCATCTTTGTATCTACATTCGCACTTTGTATAATCCCCGTAAACTACTTACAGTTTCCATGCTGATATGTGGAAATAGTGACTTCACTTTTGAATTCTAATGCTTCTCCTAATTTTTCAGCAATTTCAATCATCCTGTCTTCTGACGTATCAGGCTTATTATTTACCGCTTTTTTCTTACTCTTAGATGGCTTTGGTACAGCTAACATATCACTTGTTATTCTTTTCCACTAAACTCTACAATATTTAACCCCTCGGATGCTTCTGGTACTTCAAAAAAATTAGTAACATGAGTAAACACCGCTTCCGTGTCAAAATCTGCTCTTTCGGGTTGTTCGTTATGCCTTTGTGCAATTTGACGTAAGCATTGCTCATTACTTAAATTAAGGAAAATTAGTTGATGGCTTGCATTGACATCTAACACTATGTCCAAAAACCACTTTCGCTGCTTTTGAGTGTTAGCTGGAAAATCCATTACTACATCTGTACCAACACTTAATATATTTTGGACATGTTTTTTCACCAGCGGCTTGATCTGCGTCGAAAATTTTAGATAGTCATCAAATGATCCGATTTGATTGGGATAAAGAGATGAAAGCCATTCATCCTCAGATATTAGTACAGCATGTTTATCTATTGCCATTTGTTTTGATTTAGTTGATTTTCCTGCGCCCATTTTCCCGCAGAAAAAGTATAGCGTCCCCAATTGTTTCATATTTTTTAAACCTCCAAGTTTATTTTAGTGGTTGTTGCCACACCCGGTAAAACATGTTATTTAACAAAACGGTTCTATAGTTACACATATTTATAAAGCAATCGCGCCCGTTTATGCAGTTTTACTCATTAAATAAATTTTCATTTGGATAAGCAGCAGTCCAATGATAAGGCTGTGTCTCTGATAAAGTTTTAAAAACTAAATCTTTTCCTGGTACAGTAACTGCTACCTTTACATTTGGCCCCCAATAAATTAATCTTTCCTGACATACTCCACACGGCGACAATACCTTAAAATCCGAATATTCATCGTCTCGTACTACGCATATTGAATGGGTTACTCTTTTATCAAGTTTATGGGCTTCTAGAATTGCTCCTGTTTCAATACAAAGTTCCGTAGCAGCAACAATAACTTCGGGTGCTATGCTTGTCAAAATTGTACCATCCTCTAATGCCATTGCTGCTGCACCACCCCAGTTAGAAGGATATCTTTCTTTAATCAATTCAACTGCCGAATCATATAATCGTTTTTCTATGTCCATTGTTATTCTCCTCGTAAATAATAATTAATATAATTTCTGTATAACACACTGATTGTTCAACAGTCTGGCCCGTTTGTGGAATACATATATTTTCAATAATCAAATTTATATTGCCAGTATAGCATTTAAAATAGCCAAACTGATTCATCAATCTTTTAAGTTATCTAAAATAATCATCATAATTTTTAATCTACTAAACTATGATATAATAAACACGTTAATTGTAAATTTTTAAGCAAAGGATGACTTAGATGGGCAAAAAATCAATCTCGCTCACTATGCTGGATGAATTTGATTCAGAAACGGTTGGACAAGATGTCCTTAGATATGTAAGTCTACCTAATATTTTAGGACATGAAAAGGAAACTCTATTATATTTTATTGGAAGAACGCTTGCTCGGGAAATTGAAATGAATAGTCTTGATGATTTGATCTACTTATTCCAGAAATTCCGTTGGGGTAATTTGGAGTTAATTAAAGATAAAAAGGATCAAATGCTATTTCACTTAATGGCAGACGAGGTTGTCAAAAGACTACAATCTCAGTTTGAAACTGAATTTAGAATGGAGGCTGGATTTATTGCTGAAGCGGTTCAACGATTAACTGGCAGGCCTACAGAATGTACAGAATCAATTAACGAGAGGTTATATCGGATCCAATTCAAGCTGTTTTTTACTGATTAATAGACTTTGTACCAGCCGTTCAAGAACTATAAGATCTTTCTACTTAGAAAGAATTGATTAGAAATTATATTTTTTTACATAAAGTTAAATTATATTTAGTTAAATTTATCCCTAGAAAAAACTAGGGATAAATTTTTTACTTAGGATCATTATTCAAGGTTTGGATAATACTTTCCGCTACATTTGTCGGGATTCCTAATTTAGTTATTTCGTCAATTGTAGCTTCTTTTATGGCTTGAATTGATTTAAAATGAGTCAATAAAAGATTTCTACGTTTTGCCCCGACTCCTGGAATCTTATCTAATTCAGACTGGATGACTCCTTTTCCTCTTAATTGCCTATGAAAAGTAATAGCAAAGCGGTGAACTTCTTCTTGAATCCGTTGAACTAAGTAAAACTCATTTGATCTTCTTTCAAGAGGAACTACTACCGGAGGTTCACCATAAAGTAACTCGCCAGTTTTATGTCGTTCATCTTTGACTAAACCACATAAAGGTACAGATAGTCCTAATTCATTTTCAAGTACATCGCGAGCTGCCGACATTTGACCTTTTCCACCATCCACTATTATTAAATCTGGTAAAGGGAGATTTTCCGTGAGCACACGCTTGTATCTTCGTCGCATTACTTCCCGCATCGTTTCATAATCATCTGGACCTTCAACATGCCTTATTTTATATTTTCTATATTCATTTTTATTTGCTTTTCCATCAATAAAAACGACCATCGCTGAAACAGGATCCGTACCTTGAATATTCGAATTATCAAATGCTTCGATTCGGCGGGGCATTTCAATGTTTAACATATCACCAAGACGTTCTACGGATTTAATTGTCCGTTCTTCATCCAGTTCAATTAATGAAAATCGTTCTTCTAATGCTATTTTTGCGTTTTTAGTTGCTAACTCAACTAATTCTTTCTTCTGTCCTCTGTATGGAGTATGTACATCCACTTCTAATAGATCTTTTAATAATGAAGCATCTGTACCGATAGGAACAAGAATTTGTTTCGGTTTTAAATTTTTATGATTTATATAGAACTGTCCGATAAAACTAATGAAAGCATCTTTTGCCTCTGTATAAAAAGGGAAAATTGAAACATCACGTTCTAGTAATTTACCTTGGCGTATAAAGAAAACTTGAATACACATCCAGCCTTTATTGTAACTGTAACCAAAAATATCAATATTTACTTTTTCATTTAACGTAACTTTCTGTTGTTCCATTACTGCTTCAATATGATTGATTTGGTCTCTTAATTCTTGCGCTCTTTCAAACTTAAGTTGCTCACTAGCATCCAACATTTTCTCGTATAAATCATTTTTAATATCTTTATATCCACCATGTAGAAAACGGCTAATTTCTTGAACAATGTCGTCATATGTTTCTTTTGGGACAGTTTCTTCGCTACATGCTAAACATTGCCCCATATGATAATATAAGCAATACCTTCCAGGGGGATTATTACATTTACGAAGTGGATAAAGGCGATCTAACAACTTTTTTGTTTCTCGTGCAGCAATTACATTGGTATATGGACCAAAATATTTCCCGCCGT
Source organism: Pseudogracilibacillus sp. SE30717A (assembly GCF_037071985.1). NCBI lineage: Bacteria > Bacillati > Bacillota > Bacilli > Caryophanales > Bacillaceae > Pseudogracilibacillus > Pseudogracilibacillus sp. SE30717A. The sequence goes on from NZ_JAXHDF010000005.1 coordinate 127,893, forward strand.
CTTTTCTTAATTTACGTGTAATAAGTAATTGAGGATGGCGTTCATTCGTTATCTTTAAATAAGGATAACTTTTGTCATCTTTAAGCATGACGTTATACTTAGGATCATACTTCTTAATTAAATTCATCTCTAAAATAAGTGCATCGATCTCTGAGGAAGTTACTATATATTCAAAATCAACAATCTCTATTACAAGCCTTTGTGTCTTCTCATCGTTAGAACCGTGGAAATAAGAACGGACTCGATTTCTAAGCAGTTTTGACTTTCCTACATAGATAACTGTTCCATGTTTATCTTTCATTAAGTAACATCCAGGTTTTGCAGGTAACACTTTTAATTTTTCCTCTATTGTAGTATCCATCGATATCCCCCTCTCAAAAGAACTCGATAACCAAAGATAATCCCTTGCTTCTGTTTAGTAGCAAGGGATTATCTTCAAAATTTTATTACGCATGCTTGTTAACTAATTCAGCTAATGCCTCTTTTGGTTGGAATCCGACTACTTGATCAACAACATTACCATCTTTTAGAAGTAAAAGTGTCGGAATACTCATAACACCGTATTTTCCAGCTGTTTCTTGGTTATCATCTACGTTCAATTTAACAATTTTAACTTTATCGCCCATATCACCGTCAAGCTCTTCAAGCACAGGAGCAATCATTTTACACGGACCACACCATGGCGCCCAAAAATCGACAAGTACTAATCCTTCTGCTGTTTCTTGTCCGAAATTTTGATCATTAACATCTGCAATTGCCATTTTTAAAACTCCTCCATTCAATCTTGGTTGATTCTGAATTTGATTATATCATCACTAGTTTTACCTTGCTAGTAGTTTGCTTATACGCAATGAATTTAATCAAACCTAACTACGTCATGTATAACAGGTATCCAGTACATGCCCATTCTTCCCAGTATGAATACCTAAAATATCATCTTTTACCATTCAAGTACGATTATGAAAAAAATCTGACCCAAGATAGTCAGATTTTTTTTGATAATTTATGACTTTTGTAGCTGCTTTAATTCTTCCGTAAGCATTGGAATGACTTCAAATAAGTCCCCGACAATCCCGTAATCAGCAATATTAAATATATTCGCTTCAGGATCCTTGTTAATTGCTACGATCACTTTTGAGTTAGACATTCCAGCTAAATGTTGAATCGCACCGGAAATCCCTACTGCAATATATAAATCTGGTGTAATTACTTTCCCTGTTTGGCCGATCTGTAAAGAGTAATCACAATATTCTGCGTCACAAGCACCTCTAGAAGCACCTACTGCTCCACCTAATACATCAGCTAATTCATAAAGAGGCTTAAAGCCTTCTTCACTTTTAACTCCTCTTCCACCAGCTACAACAACACTTGCCTCTGACATATCGACACCTTCAGATTGCTTTCTAATTACTTCTTTAATAATCGTCCGTAAATCTTTTACATCTATACTTTTGACTTCTATTTCACCAGTTCTAGATTCGTCCCTCTCAAGACTTGCAATATTATTAGGACGAATGGTTGCAAAAATAATTCCCTCTTTTATTACTTTTTTCTCAAATGCTTTACCCGAATAGATAGGTCTCGTAAATACAACTTGGTCATCGTCATTTTCCACTTCTGTTGCATCCGAGATTAATCCTAATTCTAATCGTCCAGCTATTTTTGGTGTTAAATCTTTTCCGATAGCAGTATGACCCATAACTATGCCGTCAGGTGATTCTTCTTCAATAATCTCCATGACCACTTGTCCAAAGCTCTCGGAAGTATAATTTTTCAAATTTTCATGTTGTACGGTAATTACTCGATCCGCACCATAATAAATCATTTCTTGGGCTTGTTTATCTAAATCTAAATCACTTAAAATCAATGCAACAACTTCCGCACTTTCATTTATTTTCCTTGCTGCTGCTATAGATTCAAAACTCACATTTCGTAAGGCACCATCTCTGGACTCGCCAATAACTAATATTTTGTCGCTCATCATTATTTCTCCTTTCCTTTTAAAAGTTTACAGAACTTTTGCTTCGTTCTTTAATAAAGACACTAATTCTTTTACTTGGTCCTCTAAATCGCCTTCTAAAATTCTTCCTGCTTGTTTTTCTGGCGGCAAGAATATATCAATTGTCTCTGTTTTTGGCTCTAGATCATCTTCATCTAAATCTAGATCATCAATCTCCAATTCTTCTAATGGTTTTTTCTTCGCTTTCATAATCCCAGGTAAAGACGGATATCTAGGTTCATTTAAACCTTGTTGACATGTAACTAGAAGCGGTAAATTTACGTCAATTTTTTCAACATCGCCTTCGATATCTTTTTCGATATGGGCTGTTTCTCCGTCAATTTCTAATCCAACAATGGTTGTTACATAAGGTATGTTAAGTCTTTCAGCAAGACGAGGACCTACTTGACCACTTGCTTCATCGATTGCTACATTTCCTGCTAAGATTAAGTCTACATCTTTGTCCTCAAAAAATGTTTCCAAAATTTTAACCGTAGTAAATTGATCTCCCTCTTCCAGATCATCTTCCGTATTAATTAATACTGCTTTGTCAGCCCCCATCGCAAGAGCTGTTCTCAATTGTTTTTCCGAATCTTCGTCACCAATTGTAACTACTGTTACTTCGCCACCATGTGCGTCTCTTTGTACGATCGCTTCCTCAATTGCGTACTCATCATACGGATTTATGATATATTCTGCACTTTCATCTTCAATTTCTCCATCTGTTACGACTATTTTATCTTCCGTATCAAATGTCTTTTTTAATAATACGTAAATATTCACTCTTAGTTCCTCCCTATCCAAAATAATGATTATTTTCCGTTATTCATGTAAAACCATCTATTTGTCTTTGAAATGAGGTTGACGTTTTTCCATAAACGCCTGTATACCTTCCGTTGCATCATCGTTACCGAAAATTTCTCCAAATGCTTTGGCTTCCGCTTCAATACCTTCATCAAATGTTGATACTTTCGCATAAGGAATTAATTCCATTACTCTAGTTACAGTCGGTTTACTTTTCGATGCAATTTTTTTAGCTAAGTTCTTTGCTTCTATAAATATATCTTCCTCATTAACAGCATAATTAGCTAAACCAATTCTTGCCGCTTCCTCCCCTTCGATTGTATCCCCTGTAAGTATCATTTCATACGCTTTTGGACTTCCAACAAATTGTGGTAGACGTTGCGTTCCAGCAAAGCCTGGAATGATACCTAATGTAAGTTCAGGTAACCCTAATTTTGCTGTTTTAGTTACAATGCGGATATGGCAAGCCATGGCTAATTCTAAACCACCACCTAAAGATGCACCGTGAATTGCTGCAATGATTGGTATAGAAAAACGCTCCATTCGGTTAAATAAATGTTGACCTACTTTTGCTAGTGATTCATAATCTGACGCTTGTTGTAAAGAAGTAAATTCCTTAATATCGGCTCCTGCTGAGAAAAATCTGCCTTCCCCTTTTAAAATCACTGCTTTAACAGATGTATTAGATTCTACATCATCTAGTTTTGCTTCCAGGTCCTTTAATAATGTTGTAGAAAGCGCGTTTGCAGGTGGACTTTGGATTGTTATAGTGGCTATCTGTTCTTCTATTTCAAGAGATAACGTACTCACCTTACTCCTCCTTTATATTTAAGAATAGAATTACTATTCAAGATCAACAAAGAATCCTTCCGTCAACAATTTGTGTACTTCTTCTGCTTGGTCGATTAACTCATATCTCTGAGACTTCATCACCCACGTAGTAACCGTTTCATCAAGTGTACCAAAAATCATTTGTCTCATTAATTGCGGATTAATATCATTACGAATTTCCTTTTCTTCAATTCCTTGATGGATTATTTCATCAATTACTTCTAAATAAGATTTCAAAACTTTATTAATTTCATAGCGTAATTCAGATTTTGACTGTCTTAGTTCTAATTGAGTCACTATCGCCAAATGTGGTGATTCTGACAGTTGCTTATAATGCATTTGAATTAATGTTAGCAATTTCTCACTTGCAGACTTTTGTTTATTAATTGCGGTTACTGCTTTCTCAATAAAATGTCCCATTTTTTCATTAAAAACTGATATGAGTATATCTTCTTTGTTTTTAAAATATAAATAAATTGTTCCATCAGCAACATTTGCCTTTTTTGCAATTTTAGAAACTTGAGAGGCATGATATCCATTTTCGGCAATAACTTCAACCGCAGCTTCGATGATTTGTTTATATTTCGGTCTATCTTTCAATAGGCTCCCCTCACTTTTTTATCAAAAAATAACTTATGAATGATTGGTCATTCATAAGTTATTTTAGCGTTTTCATTTTATTTTGTCAATAAAGATATGTTATTGAATGAAAACGCATTGATCATTTTACTCCCTTACATATCAACTAATTATATCTGTCTTCATCCATTGCTGTATTAGTAATCCTTAATTGACCTGTTTTTCTTCTTTTTTAGCTTCAATTGATTCTTCAATTAGCTGTCTTTTTAATACTTTTCCTATAATTGTCTTTGGTAATTCTTCTCTAAATTCATAAATCCGCGGTACTTTATAAGGAGCTAAATGTTTACGACAATAACGATTTAATTGCTGTTCATCTAACTTTTCTCCTTTTTTAGGAACGATTACTGCTTTTACTGTTTCGCCTCTGTATGTATCTGGTATGCCTATTACTGCAGCTTCTTGAATTCCTGTATGCTCAAATAAAACTTCTTCAACTTCACGAGGGTAAATATTTAACCCGCCTGCAATAATCATATCAGATTTACGGTCTGTTACATAGAAATAACCCTGTTCATCCATTCGTCCCATATCTCCAGTTAATAACCAGCCATCTTTTATTACCTTATTAGTATCTTCCTCTCTGTTCCAATACCCTTTCATCACCTGTGGACCTTTAACAGCAATCTCACCAACTTCACCAACCGGAAGTTCTTCCGTAGTACCTTCATTAACGATCATTGCATCCGTATCTGGCCAAGGAACTCCAATGCTTCCATTAATTCGTTTATCCCAAATAAAATTTGCATGTGTTACTGGAGACGTTTCCGTTAATCCATATCCTTCAACGAGTCTTCCGCCGGTAATCTTCTCAAAACGTTGTTGAATTTCTAATGGCAAAGACGCAGATCCACTAATACATGCTTTAATAGAAGACAAATCATATTTCTCAAGGTTTGGATGATTTAATAATCCAATATAGATCGTAGGCGCTCCGGGAAACAATGTCGGTTTTAATTTTTGTATCGTTTTCAACACTTCTTCCGCATCAAATTTTGGCAATAATATCATCTTTGCACCATACATAATGGATAGGTTCATTACTGTTGTCATCCCGTATACATGGAAAAATGGTAATACTCCTAAAACTACCTCTCTATTTTCTTCTAATTTATACATCCAAGCATTACACATTTGCACATTTGATACTAAATTATAGTGGGTCAACATAACTCCTTTAGGCTTACCAGTTGTTCCACCCGTATATTGTAATAAGGCTAAATCTTCTTTAGGATCAATGTCAATTTTTTTATAATTATCGGAAGCGCTTTCAAAAATATTTTTCCACCCATGTGTATCTTCTGATTCTTCTACCTTAACTACCATATTGTACTGGCGTTTTTGAATAAATGGATAAATGAGATTCTTTGGAAAAGGTAAATAATCACTTACTTTTGTGACAATCGCATGCTTTAAATCCGTTTTTTTACGGATATTAGAAACTCTAGGCAATAAAATATCTAAACAAATAACAAATTTAGCACCAGAATCTTTTATTTGATACTCTAATTCTCTTTCAGTAAACAATGGATTCACTTGTACTACTACCCCGCCTGCCAACAGTGCACCATAATAGGTAATAACTGATTGTGGACAGTTCGGTAGCATACTAGCAACACGATCTCCTTTTTCTAATCCTTTTGACTGTAAAAAAGCAGCCATTTGTTTTGTTCTTGTTAGCAATTCACCAAATGAAATCTCTTTCCCCATAAAGTGAAGCGCTTTCTTTTCTTTGAAACGTTCTCCACTTTCTAATAAAAAACTGTACAGAGGTTTTTCATCATAGTGAATTGAGTTTGGAATTTCCTCTGGATAGTGTTGAAGCCATGGCTTTTGCTTATCCATATACATCCCCCTTATTAAATTTTTAAACATTGAATTTTAACTTAATCTCAAAGAGGCTGTCAAAAAAGACACTAAAGTAATAGATCAGAGACAACCTCCGAGAAAAATTGTCAAAATCATTTTGTTACTTACGCTAGTACCCAATAAGCAACACCTATAATTAAAAACACAACTGCTACCGAGATTAGTATTTTTGCTAGTTTATCTAGAACCATTGTTTTCCTCCGTTTTAAGAGAACGGTTAAAAGAATTTGGTGAGTTTCTCAAATTCTACCATATTATGAATGGTAATTCAATCACATAATGAATATCCGTTCAATTTAGTATAACTCACATAAAAATTACTAGTATTCATTGACAATAATAAAAATGAAGCTTTCTTTACGATAATTCAATAACCGTTACACCACTGCCCCCTTCATTCTCACCTCCAAGACGGTGACTTTTAATAAGGGGATGCGTTTTAATAAATTTCTCTACTCCTTTGCGTAGTGCACCGGTCCCTTTTCCATGAATAATCGTTACTCTCGGGTAACCTTGAACTAACGCATCATCTATATATTTTTCTAAATTGAGCATGGCATCTTCATACCGTTCACCCCGAAGATCTAATTCCGATTTTACACTTCCTCCACTAGAAGTGATCATATGAGATACAGGCCGGGAAGGTGCATCTTCTTTTTCCTTTTCGGCTTTTTTAACAAAAATTAGATCCTTTCGTTTAGCGGTAATCTTCATGTTACCGACTTGAATAACAAATTCTTGTTTATTCTTTTTTTCAATTATTGTACCAATTTGTTGCAATGTCTGATGCTTAATCTGATCTCCGACTTCCAATTCTTCTTTATCAGTCGTTTTTTCATTAATTTTCTCAGTCTTCAGTAGCGACGGTTGAGCTTCGTCTAACATTTTTCGCGCTTCAATCCATTCATGTTCTTTCCAAAGCGTTTTATCTTTCATTTGCCTTACTTCATCAACAATGATTTGAGCTTCTTCACGTGCCTTTTGTAATGCTTTTTCAGCTTTTTCTTCGGCTTGACGATAAAGATCTTTTTTAGCAGCTTCAAACTTTTTCCATTCTTTCACTAATTCTGAACGAAGCTCTTCACTTTCTTCTAATATGCGGTCCGCTTCTTCCAAATCTTTCTCCGCATCTTTTCTCGTGGTTTCCAGTGCAGCGATCATATTTTCAACATTTTTTGAATCGATGCCTAGATAACTTTTTGCTTCAGTTATTATTTCTTTTCTTAAACCTAGTCGATCTGAAATTTCAAAAGCATTACTTCTACCTGGAACTCCCATGAGTAATCTGTAGGTAGGACGCAATGTTTCCACATCAAATTCAACAGAAGCATTCATCACAGATTTACGATTATAACCATACGCTTTTAGCTCTGGATAGTGTGTTGTAGCCACAACGCGTGCTTCTCGGTCAATCACTTCATCAAGAATGGCCATCGCTAACGCGGCACCCTCTTGTGGATCAGTACCTGCTCCAAGTTCATCAAATAGAACAAGTGAATGTTCATCTATTTCTTCCATTATGTTTACTATATTCGTCATATGTGAAGAAAATGTACTTAAGTTTTGTTCTATCGACTGTTCATCACCAATATCGGCATATATTTTTTTAAATACCGCTAGTTTACATCCATCAAAAGCTGGAATCTGAAGCCCTGCCTGTGCCATTAGTGTACAAAGACCAATTGTCTTTAATGTAACAGTCTTACCTCCTGTGTTAGGCCCAGTAATGACGATAGCATGATACGTTTTCCCGATTGAAATATCACTTGCAACTACATTTTCTAAAGGAATTAATGGATGTCTCGCTTGCTTCATATCAATAATTCCATCTTCATTTAGCGTTGGTTTTGCTGCCTTCATTTTTACTGCGAGTCTTGCTCTAGCAAATATGAAATCAATATTTGCAATTGCTTCTATATTCTTTATTAAAGTCTCTTCATGTTCGGCAATTTCACTCGTTAGTTTTTGTAAGATAATTTCTATTTCTTGTTTTTCTTTTACTACTGCTTGCTGCAACTGATTATTTAATTCAATAATCGCACGTGGTTCCATAAAAAGAGTTTGCCCTGAAGAAGATTGATCATGAACGATTCCGCCAATAGCGCTGCGGTATTCATGTTTAACTGGTAACACATACCGGTTATTTCTAATTGTGACGATCGCATCTGAGAGCATTTTACTCTTTGTTCTAGTCAGTTGATGAAGTCTTTCGCGAATCCGAGATTCAAAGGTTCTAATTGTTTGGCGGATTGATTTTAATTTAGGTGAAGCATCATCTACTACTTGACCATGATCATCTATCTTTAATTTTATCTCTTTTTCTAAATGATGAAGCGGTGTAATATCAAGTACAATATCTTTTAATAAAGGTATGTTTTCTTCAAGCTTTTCAATAAATGTTTTAATGTTTCTACCAGCGTAAATCGTTTGTGCAATTTGCAAGCATTCCGTTGTATCTAATGTACTTCCAATTCGACTGCGCTTGAGACTATCGGTGATGTCGTACATTTGTGAAAAAGGTACTGTCTTATCTAATCTAAGAATATGAAGTGCTTCATCTGTTTCGTTTTGGAGATAGATTATATCATCCATTTCTGTATAAGGCTTTAGTTGACTTGCTAATTCTCTTCCCACAGATGTGGCCGTTTCTTCCATTAAAAGTGCAATTACTTTATTAAATTCCAACACATATAATGTTCGTTCGTTCATAAAAGCATTCTCCTTAAGAGCTTACTTATTTCTATTTAAAAAGTCGATAAGCTTTTCTTTTTCCCATGTATTTAATACAGAATTAGTCTTTAGCCATGCTTTTCTTCCCATCTTCACACCGTAATCCATATGATGTAGCGTACCACCTTTATGTGCATCTGTATTAATCGCAATTGTCACGCCAGTATCCTGAGCGCTTTTTAACCACCGTGTAGCTAAATCAAAACGTTGAGGATTTGCGTTTAATTCTAGTACCGTATTTGTTTCCTTTGCTCGTTCAATTAATTTTTCTACATTTACTTTATATCCATCTCGTCTTCCGATAATGCGACCCGTTGGATGAGCAATTATATCCACATATGGATTCTCTAATGCAGTATACAATCTTTTCATAATTTTTTCTTCGGACTGATCAAAACTTGAATGGATGGCCACGATAACTATATCCATTTCTTTTAAGAATTCATCAGAGAAATCTAATGTTCCATTCGGCAAAATATCCATTTCAACCCCTGCTAAGATATGAATATCATTATACTTTTCATTTAACTTAGTAATTTCTTCGCGTTGCTCACGAAGACGTTTTTCATCTAGCCCATTAGCTACACGCAAAAATTTCGAATGATCCGTAATAGCAATATACTCATATCCAAATTCTCGGGCATGGTTTACCATTTCTTCGAGTGATTCTGCGCCATCACTCCAAGTTGTATGCAACTATTTCAACTAATCACATCGCATCATAACTATTCAATCCGTTGTTATTATAGCATTTTATTTTTAATCTAATCAAAATAAGTCATGTTAGTTCAGGTAAACATGGCACGAAATAGGCACGATACTTTAACCATGTGGGCCACAATTTATGTGGTCCTTTTTATTGTTAAGTAAAAAGAAAAAGCGACCTGTCCGCCATGAACAAGCCGCTTCTACTAGCCAAACGATGGCCGAATATTTATATTGTATCATAACAAACGTTATTGCACATCTGTTTTCTTTACCCAACTATAAAGTTCCTTGATTAAAATATCGTTAGCCCCGACTTGTTGAATAGTTAATGTTTTATTTTTGTACTTGCTAGGGATGTTGGTGTTAGATCGTGAATATTTCCCCGCTGATGATTTAATCTTTACTTTTTGCCCAACCTTAAACGTTTTACTTGTGCTTGTCTGCTTGCTACCGCTTCCTGAAGGTGATCCGCTGTTGTGTCCTGATAAGTCCTTCAATTTAACCCATGAATATAGCTCTTTAATCAGTACATCATCTTTCCCGACTTGCTGAATAGTTAATGTTTTATTTTTGTACTTGCTAGGGATGTTGGTGTTAGATCGTGAATATTTCCCCGCTGATGATTTAATCTTTACTTTTTGCCCAACTTTATATGATGTGGAAGTGCTCTTGTCTTTATTGGTGCTTGGCTTGCTTGTGCTTGCTGGCACCTTCTTTCCACTTCGCATTTTATTTAATAATTCTAGGTTTTTCTTTGCTGATAAGTCATAATTTTTAACACCGTATTCTACCGCTAATTTTCTTCTGTTTTGCACACTGTGATCAATACCTAATGATACCAGGTAATTCACAATTGAGTTACCTTTATAGGTACTTTGTGGCTTTGATTCGTTTTTATCTTTTGGCGCTTCAGGTTTTGTTGGTGTTTTATTTCCTTTCAACCTGTTGTATTCCTTGATGATTGCATTTAATAATTCATTCCAAGTTTTATCATCTAATATTTTTCGCGGGCAATACTTTCCGCTCCAATCTCGATGCTGCTTAATGTTGTTTCCATTTGCTACAATCCCTAAATCAACACATAATTGTGCTACAAACTTTATCGTGTTATTAAAAGTCTTTTCGAATTGTGTTTTGAGTGGATCGTTAAGGTTTGTTGTTTTTCGGTTACGGTCATAACTCCTGGCCATTTCTACACCGATTGTATTTCTGTTACCGTACCCATTGCCACCATCGCCCGCGTGCCATCCATTTCGATTATATGGCAATCCTTGCACCACTCCATTTTCATCGATCGCAACATGAAACGATACTTGATTGTTATTTCCGTTCATGTAGTTAATTTCATTTGGTGCTGTTGCTGAATTATCCGTATTGTGTATTGTGATTTTTTTAGGGTTCATTGTGTAAGGGCATTTAATGTTATATTTACTCGATGAAACTAGATTCTTCTTAAAAGGAACACCGTTAATTGCTGCCATGTTATTCAACCGCCTTTATTTCATTTTCTTTGAATCCTTGTGTTACCCAACCTTCATCATTTAAAAATCCAACGAAGTGGATTCCGTCCTCAATCTTTGTTATTTCTCCCCTGAACTTACTTGCCTCGATTATCTTAAGCGCTTCAGATTCCAAGGTTTTATCGTTCTCCATTTTGTTTTTATCCTTGATTTCGACTAATTGATTTAACTCAAACATTTCCATTCCTCCTTAAAATTTTTAAATAAAAAGAGAACAACATTCACTCGTTGTCCTCTACAGTATTTTTTACCCCGCTGTATAAACCACTTGCCGATAATCCGATGATAATTCCTGTTAAAATTCCAGCCTTAAGATCGTTCGGGAACAAATAAAAAACACCGCCGATTAACCCAAATATCAGCGATGCTACAGGTAATAATTTGTGTGGTAAGTTCAACTTTTTAAGCAACTCCACCAATCCAACAATCACTGCAATTAATAATACGTCTGTATATTCCATCTTTTATCCTCCTAATAAGTTTTGTAAAATTAAATAAACAATCCCGCCTGTGCCTAGTAATTTAAAAGTGATATCAGCATAACGTTCTGTTTTCGTTTTATCGAGTTCGTGCTTCATGCGCCTTGTGTCATGTCGTTGTTCATCGCGCGACTTGATCAAGTCCCATTGCTTATCCATATTGGATTGAAAAAACTGTCGCATTTCTTTGTTTTCTCCGACAATGGTTTCTTTTAACTCCCCGTAATTCTTTTCCACCTCCTTTAACCGACGATGTTTATCTTCATCATATTTTTCTAGTTGAGTGATGCGCTCGCCATGATTATTCAATCGTTTATCATGTTCTGTCAACCTCTCTTCAACAGGCATTTTTACCACACCTCAAAACCCCCTATCTGTATATGCGGGAAAATTTGACCCTCTCGTTTTGCAATAAAAAAATAGCGCATTATGCACTATTCCCCGATAACCTCACTGGCTAATTTTTGCTTTATTCTTTGGTGAATCTCTTCGAAGTTTATAACTGAATCTAAATCACCGATTACCAAGCTGCCACTTATGTTGATTTCACCACCTTTCAAACTTGCATTGAATTCTACTTTGATTGATGTAACTTCTCCGTTTTCTCGTATCGGAGAAATGTTCGAAATTGTTGCATCCATTATTTTTCCTCCTTATCCATTACTAGATTCTCATACAATATGGCCAAGGCATCCGCATCGTCTCCTGAAAACTTTTGTTCCGAATCTTCTGCGACCATTTCTTCTATTTGATTTTTTATTACAATTAAGCCCTCTTTAAAATTCGCCCCCTCTACTGTTAACGTCTGATTATAATATTCTTTTAGCCACTCATTCATTTTCTTCATATCATTCTTAGCTGTCTCGCGGATCTCTCTTTCATTTTCCGCTAATTCCTGCAACTGTTCATTCAAGTAACGTGTTATTTTTGTTCTATTAATGCTGTTAACACCTGTTATATTTAATTCTTTTAAAAAGTTTAAGCACTTTGGAATGTCTATATTTCTTATCTCGAGTTTCATGCTCCCATCTCCTTCAACTGTTTTACTTCCTGCTCTAATATTTGAACCTTCAATTCTAAAACACACACTTTTTCATCCGTGTTGTTTAGTTGCTTCTCCATCGTGTCCACTCTTTGTTTTTCATTTTTCATTACAACGTGCAATAAAACTGGCACTCTATCATAACTAAATGATGATGGATTATTATCTTGGTCAAATTGCACCAATCTCGGTTCTATTGGTGCCACATCATCCGCGATGTACCCATAATGTGAATGTTCTTTATTATCATCAGCTGTGTTTTTCGGTCTGTAAAATACAGGTGTTGCATTTTCGAAAAAATTGTATGCATATTCTTTTTCAATTGCCTCAATATCTCGTTTGTACTTCCTAGCCGAAGTGGACATGCCAAACGTTCCATATGAAGTCACATGCATGTTTGCTGCGCTTGAATATCTTCTGTTATATACATCGAGTGATCTCACTACGTTTCCTTCGCTATCCTGCAACACTTCAATGTGTGCATTACCACTACTTATAAGTGCTGCTCTTGATGTTCCTAAAATTAATGTGCCTCCGCGTTTCGAACTGGCATATCTGTATATCGCGAATCCTGTAACACCATCCCATGTGAAGTCATTTACTCTTGCTCTTCTTGTGCTTCCGAAGTAGGTGGTTATTTCAGTTACTTGTATCTCATCTTTGAAAACAACTCTATCGCTGAAATTAAACCCTTTTTCATCTTTCGCACTCGTTCTATGCCATGTTAGTAATGTAGTGTAGCTTGAAGCCCCTGCTGTCTGCTTGTACCCCCATGACATATAATCCGCATCGTTTTCTAGTCCGAACCTTAATCCGCGATATCCGCTGTCATTCACGAAATTTGATGTTCCGATGTGGCCTACCGATCTGTTATCTCTGTAGAATCGCTGTCCTGAACCATTAATCAATGACGTTCTCTCTCCGCCCGAATATGTTTCCATTCCACTTCCTGTGATTGATACCTGGCTTGTTACGTTATTAAACCCTGTTCGAACAAAATTCGCAACACTTCCTGTTAGTTTATCGACACTTAATGATGCTATTTTTGCTGAAGTGATAGTTGTATTCGCTATTTTTGCATTGTCTACCGCCAAATCCGCAATTTGCGCTCTGCCGATTACACCACTATCAATAATCGTTTGTGCTGTGATCCATAGCTTACTACCATTTATCAATATCCCTTCAGTTGATATATTGATTTCGTTTAATACATCATTTTTCATTACGCGTAAATTGATTGCATCACTTAGTTGAGTATATTGCGAATATAAATCTTCATCGTGATTTGTCCAGGATGTACTTTCTTCTCCTGCCGCTAACTTAAATTTGTAAGTCGTTCCTAATTTTTCTAAAAAATAGTCGTCAACTTCCACGAATACCATTGCATAAACTTCATTTGATGCTGTTGTAAAGGTTCTGCTTTGCCCGTTGGTTATCACAATGTTTCGCACATGTTCCCTATTTCCGTTGTAAAGCGATATTTGTAATTCATTGATTCTTTGCGATGAGAAGTCCGTCACTGTGTATGTCTTTTCTCCCTCTAAACTGAACATATCGTAAGTCCAGTGACTAGCTACGATACTCATCCAATTTTCAGGATCATGTGTTATTAGGTTTTTTGCACTTAAATCAGAAACCCTCATTTGTAGTCCTTTTGATATTTGCGTGACTTCTGTTAGGTTTCCTTCGATGTCTTCCACTGTCGTTTGTAGTCCTGTTGCTATCTGCGTGACTTCTGTTAGGTTTCCTTCCATGTCACCTACAGTTGTTTGTAATCCTAACAGATCATGTTTTATTGTCGAAATCTCCCCTTCGTGCTCGCCAACAAATTCACTAAGTGCTCCTATTTCATCAAAGGCTGCTCTTGCCTCGTCAAATGCTTTACCTGCCACACCGAATGCTTCATCTGCTCTGCCCATTGCATCTGCCGCACTATCTAATGCTCCTTGTAATTCATCTTTAATATTCATCGCTACTTTTGCCGATACTTGTTTACTCCAATCAGATGCGGTTCCTCGCGTGTTTACCGCTCGAACCCTGTAATACCAGGTGTCGCTATCATCTACTTCATGCGCGAATGCTGATACTCTACCGCGCCACAATAGATGTTGCGAATCAGGTGTGAAGTCTTTTACTTTCGATCCGTAAACCTCGTAATGGCTAATATATACCGCATAATCATAATCCCAATAAACCTGTATGATATTAATTCCGCCAAATGCATCAACGTTGATTGGTGTATTTGGTTTTCTGTCAGGGAAATTTTCGTTCTCTATTTGAGGATGCTCCCATTTACCCCGATTATTATCTAACGTATCTTCAATATCGGATATTCTATCGTCTTCTAAGTCTAAGAATTGGCCCATTTCGACAACTGCATCATCTTTATCTAGTAAATCGTATTCGATTGAGATTATGCGCGTTTGTATCGTTATTGGTTTTGCGAATGAATAATCTTTAGCTACTGCTGTATCTCCTAATTCTGCTGTTTTGCTTAACAAGTGAACGGATAATTGATAATTGACTTCTACTTTACTTGCGCTTTCCATTAAGTGATTGTATGTGGCCAATAATAATTCTTCAGGATCTTCAATGTTTTGATCGTTAAATTCACCGCGCCGATGTAATAATGTTCCGTCTTTCTTTTTTCTCCCATACTTCTGTAGTGCCGCATTGTTCCCTACCCACTTTTGACCTCTTGGTTTATCTACAGGATCACCATTCGACACCTTCCATTCGACATCACCGAAATCAATATAACGTGTATATCCTCCTGTGTGTTCGCCTTCCTCATCTTCAATTTGCAGGGATGCTCCCCAACCATATAGCGCTGTTTTTGGATAAGATAATACGGTCCGTTTTATTTCTTGCGTGTTATGGCCAACTTCAAACCACAACCCTTTATCTGATCCGATTCTGTTCGAAATGATAAGTTTTCTTTTGTCGATTCTACCTAAATCATTCAACTCTATTTCATCTACTAAGTCGCCGCCCCAGGTATCAATGATTTTAAAAACACATTCAGTGCTTGTTAGTTTATAAAATGATGTAGATGCCTTTCCTAATGAAACCGTAACTTCTCCATCGTACCTTGTTCCTTCTAGTGCATCGTTTAGCGCTTCCTGGGCCTCTTTGTCGCTATACCTTTTATCTAAAACATAGTTATCGTTTAATTCATCGATCCATGCTGGGAAACATATAGCTGTTACTTCCGCTGCATCTATATTGCTAACATCGTCAACTTCTTTTATGACGTATTCTCGTAACTTGTTTTCACGATCCCTGAATACAACTCTATTTTCTTCTTGAATATATTTAGCTGCCACAACATTTTCTGCATGAACTCCGCTTCTTGCAACCCTTCCAACAAATGCACCTGCAACTTGCGTAAGGTTGTGGTTCCCATCATAAGTCTGTTCATATTCAGCTTCCGCATCAACAATAATGGTTAACGGGCTATCAGGCACTTTATTTATTTCTTCTTTAAAAGGCGCGCTAACAAGTCCGTTGTCTTCACTTAGAATTGTTAACAGTTCATCATCGGCATTAAAAACATAAATCTCTGACATCATTCCACCTCCTACTGACTGCGCATTAGTTCATTTATCATGTTTTCTTGTTCGGCATTTTCATTCAATAATTTAGTAATCGTTTTTGATTGCTTTTTAATTACATTACTTTGTTTGTCTATCAATTCTATTAAGTCGAAATAAGTGTTTGTTTTATCATTGTCCCTCATCCTCATCTACCTCAAGTTCATGAATTTCAATTCCTATGAAAATATGATTCTCTTTTTCTTCAGGCTCTTTTTGTGTGATGTATTGTGTCGATTCGTCAAATTCACTTGGTATATCTTCATATACCACTTCTTTATATCCGCTTATTTGCGTATAACTTAGCAACAAAATTCCCTGTTTTGTTATTTTTCCGTATCTTGTCATTTTTGCTCACCACCTTTTTGGCCAACTTTATGGACACTACAGGTTTTACATATTTGTGATAAAACAAATAGCTATCACTTCGTTTAATCCAGCCCCAATAAGATATAATTGCCCTGGCATCTTTTTCATTTAAATAACCTTTCCTAGCTATTTTGTTTACTCTTCTTTTAATTCGCAATGCATTTCTTTTCCTTAGTGTTGTTCTGTCTCGAAAAAATCTAAAACCTAAAAAATCAATAGCCCGATCATTTACCATGAATACCTGCCAATTATTTTTTAGGTTTAGTTTTATGTTGCTTAGGTAATTTTCTATTTCCCTTCGCGCTCTATGTAATTTTCTTTTATTTGAATCTAGCAGGATTAAATCATCTACATATCTGATGTAATACTTGATTCGTAATCGCTCTTTTATAAAATGGTCTAATCCTTCAAGAAAGAAATTACTGAACCATTGCGAAGTATAGTAACCTATTGGTTGTCCTTCCGTGCTATCGATTATGGTGTCGATCAACCATAAGCAATCGTTATCTTTTATCTTTCTTCTGAACATTTCTTTTAATTTTTCGTTATCAATCGATGGATAAAACTTTTGTACATCTAATTTCAAACACCACTTAGTACCTCTACAATCATTATCAATCCATCTCCTTAATGCCTTTTGCCCGTATGCTGTACCGCGCCCTGGAACACTCCCGCAATTGTACTCATACATAGACTTCATAAATATTGGTTCTAATTGAATTAATAGCGCCCAATGAATTATGTGATCAGGATAGAATCTTGGTTTGTAAATTATTCTCTCTTTTTTATTAGCCCCATCATAAACATTCCTGTGATGCGGATTGATTGGTTTAAACGTTTTATTGATGATCATTTCTTGAATTTGGAAAGCATAATAATCAACGTTATCTAATACCTTCTTAACGTGTCTATGGCCTCTTTTTCCTTCTGATGATCTCCATATAGCAACTTTAATGTTTTCAATGTCATATATTTTTTCGTAAATATAACCTACACGTTTCAACTTCGTTTATTGCTCCTTCTTATTAGTCTCAAGGTCTTTCGACTGCTGCTACTAAACCTCGCTCTTTGCAACGAATTTTTAGCAAGGGCTAAGGATTATAAAATGCTTATAAGAATCTTTTTTTATCTAATAAGAGTCCGACCGCCACTATTGGCGTTCCGATTCGACGACGTGTTATTGAAGTTCCATAACGACAACCCCGCGTTAGAGCCATTACTCCAATAACCGCCGAAACGGAGAGCGCGCACTCTATAACCCTGTAAAACAAATGACTTAAAACCTAAGGGGATGTTTCCCCCTTAACCCCCTCAAAGAGGCTTCTTAAGAAGCCGACCGCCACTAGTGGCGCTCCGATTCGACGACGTGCTAGTGAAGTTCCATAACGACAACCCCGCGCTAGAGCCAGTACTCCAATAACCGCCGAAACGGGCAACACGTTGCCCTGTATTTTGATAGTAATAATCCGCGTAATACGTGCTTGTTCCTGCGCCTACTTCTATCGGAAATTCTGCATATGGATGATTTGCATCATACCCCATTTCCTTTACATATCCGTTTGCATCATGATTCACATAACCTAATTTTTCATAAGGTTTCGCAAACACATTACTAGCATAATCATCCGCATTCCTGGCTACCCATGCTTGATGACTATTAATGTTTACACCGTCAATCCACTCATAAATATTACCGTATGGATTTTCAATGCCGCGATAACTAATACCATTCCAACCATCATTTGCATTTACTGTTCCGCTTGAAGCTAAAATTTCACTTGAAAATCCTGTAATAACAGATCTATTAGCTATTACATCTCCTACAGATGTGCTAACAGGATCACCATCAAAATATATCGCTGTATTGCTGCTGTCATATGACTCTACTTTTGTTATTAATCTTGATGTTCCCGTGACACTGTTACTGTAATTATTAACCCCTATTCCAATTGTTTGTCCCGCTTCATATCCTGATGCGGTTGAATTAGATACAATTGCTCTATTCGCATTACTTTCAGCTACTGTAACCGTGTGGTTATTGCTGTAATTTGCACTTACATGACCTTGCATTATCGATTGAGTGTTTAACGTTGCGAATTCGATAAAGAATAATGCTTGCAATGCATCGATCATGTGAATGTCATTTTGTTGGTAACCTGGCCCATTCTCTGTTGCATAACCCCTGAACTCAACAATGTTCTGTTCTACTGTCGGATGCACTCCCGCCTTAGATGTTAAGCGAACATCCTCGACAAACCCTTCGTACTTTCCGATAAGTGCATAATCTAATTCTTTATTATTGTTGAAGTCCCAAAATATCCAAGGAAGATAAAATCCTGTGTGATGATGCTTGGATATCCTCAATACATAAAACCCTTTTCCTGATTTCTTTTGTATATAGAATTTAGGTATTTTTACGAATGTGTTTCCTATATCATCTGTCACCTCGCCCATCTCGCCCCAAATCGGCAAGTTATCGAAGTCGTTAGTGACTGATTGCCCGTCTATACCAGCATTTGCAACCAATCCTTGCGCTTCATCTGTTCGTATCATTGTTGGTGATGACACCTTATTCCATCGAACACCGTAAATTGCTTTGTCTCCTGCTAATACGTTGATCTTTTTATTAATATTCTTTTGGTTTTCGTTCAAATCATCTATTGATTGCTTTAGTTGATCTATTTTACCTTGTGTTCCAGCATCATTTGTTTTAAGTTTTTGACTTTCCGTTAAGTTATCTATCGTTTGTTTTATCTGATTCGTTGCGCCTTTTGCTTCGTTGTCTTTTGTGTGTATCGGATTGCTCGATGATACAGGCAACCATATACCTGATTCAGTTTTATTATATAAAGCGCTAGGAAATGGATTTTTTTCAGTTACATCAACCGCATGTCCGCTTTCATCATAGAACTGTGGATTGTATCCTGGCATTTCTCCTGGTGGTGGATTTTGTTCGCGGTTTAGTCTTCCCGCTGTTTCATTTCTCGCCATATTAGCACCCCCTAATAATGTCTTTCTGAAAAGTATATTTCAGTTTTGTTGGTTGCACTTAATTTATTTAATCCACTTTTAAGTTCAAACCAAATTGATTCTAGTGATAACCCGACGTCTATCACATAACCGTTTAATAGTAGTAACCTTTCTTTGTAATCTATTTCTAAGATGTCATTTATCTTAAAATCGTAATTGATTACTAATCTTCCGTCTTCCGAATTTAATACATATGAATCCGTTGCTGCTGTGAAAACAGATTTAGCTTTCCATTCGGTAGGTTCAAGTCCACCTATACTGTAAGGTGTTTCACTTTCCACTACGTTTATTGTTTTTTCTAAACTGTACACATAAGGATCATACATTTTTAAGTTAATATTAATTTCTCCATCTTCACACGTTATACTATCTATTCCATATGATTGTTCTTGTACTGCGAATATTCGTTTATCAGGTGTTAAATCTCTTATGATTTCCATTTCATCGTAAGAGTAGAATATCCTATAAATTAAATGGATCATTTCGTCTAATTCTTCCATTGAGTCTGTCTGTAATAACAATTCGATATCTACGTCTCGGCTTTTTGGTACTCTTTTTTTAATTCGTTCTTTACGTCGCAATTGTTGTGTGTCGGTATCGAAATTAGGTGATGATATTATGAAGTCGTGTACCCAAATTCCATAATTGTGTAAATTGTATTCGCTACCGTCCTGGTGCTTTATAATGAAATTATGTTTACTTATCAATTTATCATCACCCTCTTCTTATCTTTCTTGTTCGATTACCACTTCTATCTATTTTCCCTTTGACAACTCTCCATGTTATACTTCCTACCTTTTCACCCGACATGTTTACGTCACTTGGATGCACTTCGATGTACTGGTCCATTTGCGGCATTGTCATTGCAATCATCTTCCCAATCATTCCTAGTACTCTTTCAGATAATGGAATAATTGCTTCAGGTCCCGCTTCACCTACACCTTGAAGTCCCGCTGTTGCTGTATTGAATATTGTCGGTCTAGTGAAAATTCCACCCTGTGCGTTCCAGTTAATCTTAAGCTTAGGTACTGAAGGCGGCATTAGATTAAACTTCCCTTCGAGTGAGAATCGAGGTAGTTTAGGCATACTTATTTTTGGAAATTTGAGTTTCATACCACTAAAGAAACCCTTCACACGATCAATTGCTGACTTTATTAAATCTCTTGCTTTTTGGATCGGTTGCACCATTCGATCCCTTACTGCGCTGAATACGTTTGATGCTGTATTCCTGATGCTGCTGAACACATTTGACACTGTCGATCTAATTCCGTTGACGACATTTGAAATTGTGTTTCTTATTCCATTCCATATTGAAGAAATCACATTTCTAATTCCGTTCATTATGTTAGATATTAAATTTCTAACTGCGTTGAATCCTGAAGAAACCGTATTTCTAACTCCTGATACAGATCTAGTGAATAAATTTGTTATGAACTTCCACGAATTCGTAAATACACCTTGAAACAACTTAACGAATGATTTTCCTAGTTTGAGGATTTTTCCTACAAACCATAAATTAATTAATCCCCATATAAGTTGAACTGCTCCTGATAATATTTGTTTCGTTGCTTCCCATAAACCTTCCCAATCGCCTGTGAAAAGCGCTACAAAAAAGTCTATTATTCCTAGAATCACATTAACCGCGCCCTGAATCACGTTCTTAATCGCATTCCAAGTATCGACGATTATAAATTCTATTAATGGCCATATAAATTGGAAAATACCTAGAATAACATCGAATACCACACCTAAAAATGTTTGTATCCACTCCCAAACATTTTCCGTTGCCTGTCTAATCGATTCATTATTCTCATTCCACCAATCCACTACCTGCCCGAATATTTCCATGATAAATTCTTTTATATGTTCAATAGCCAATCCTATTTTTTCAGTGATTGCGCTCCATACTTCATTCACTTTTTCGCGAAACTCTTCATTAACTTGATACATTCTGACGAATATTCCTACAAGTATAGTGATTACTCCGATTACGATTCCTACAGGTCCTGTCAATGCGACTAATACCGTCTTCAGCATTGTAAGTGCTCCGCCCAACATTCCTGCTCCGCCTGAAATGCCGCCAATCACACTTGCAAGTCCACCAAATAATTTAACAATCCCGCCGATCCATATCGATAATTGACCAAATACTATGAGAAGCGGTCCTATTGCTGCCGCTATTGCCGCTAAAACAATCACTACATTTCTTGCTGCTGGCGATGTGTTGTTCATCCAATCGACAATTTTTTGAAATGCACCGATGACTTTTTCTAATGTTGGTAGAAGTGCCTCGTATATTTTTATTTGCAATTCTTCAAATGCTGAACTTAGGTTTTCTAATCTTCCACCTAAGTTATCTTTCATTACATCTCGCATTTCTTGTAATGCACCGTTCGAGTCCTCTACACTATCCTTTAATTCATCGTATTCATCGCCTAATCCAGCTAAAATCGCTGATAATGCTTTACTGTGGTTTTGTCCTGATATAGATGTTAAGATTGCCGATTTTTCCTCATCGGTTTTGTCTTTAATTTTCTCATTAACATCCTTCAGCACTGTTTCCATTCCGCGGAAATTACCCTCACTATCAAATGCGCTAAGCCCCAACTCTTCTAGTCCTTTTGCGGCTGGCCCTGACGATTGCGTTAATCTCGTCATGATTGCATTCATGGCCGTACCTGCTTGTGAACCCTTTAATCCTCTGTTAGCTAGTATCCCTAGCATTGCATTAGCCTCTTCTAGTGGTACATTGAATTCTCGGAACTTACCACCTGTCACAATCATCGCTTCCATAAGCGCATCTATATCTGTGTTTGCGCTTGATGCTGTTTGTGCAACTTTATCCAAGTAATCTTCCAGGTCGTCCACTTCTACCCCTAGCGCTGCCATACTATCTGTAACTAGGTCCGATGCTCTACCTAAATCTAAACTTCCTGCTTCAGCAAGGTTTAATACAGGCCCTAGTCCTGATAGCATCTTTTCGTTTTCCCATCCCGCTAATGCCATGTACTTTAATCCTTCAGCCGCTTCACTCGCGCTAAAAGATGTAGATGCACCCATTTCCCTAGCTTTCTTTTCCAGGTCTTCTAGGTCTTTTCCTGTTGATCCACTGATTGCGGCAACTTCACTCATGCTACTTTCAAACTTCATTCCTGTTCGTACTGCAAGCGCTCCGAATGCGGTTATTGGTGCTGTCACTTTCATAGAAAGACTCTTTCCGACATCGGTTGCCTTTCTTCCCGCCTCTTGCATCTTGTCTCCGAACTCTTTAGCATGACTTCCCGCAACTTTTAAAGCATTACCTACTCTTTTTTGCAATTCCTGTGATTTGTTTATTATTTCTTGTTCGGCTTTTACCGCATCATATAGCTTTCCTTCTAAATCTCTAACTTCTTTACTATTTTCACCATAGGCTGTTTTTGCATTTTCTAATTGTTTTCTTAAGTTTTCAGTTTGTTCGCCTGCGACTTTTTTTGCTTCTTGCAAATGATCATATTCTAGTTTTGCCTTACTTGTTTCGCTTGCATTATTTCCTAGCGCTGCCTTTTCTGCTTCAAACTTTTTTGTAAGGTTGTCCGATGTTTGCGCTAACCTTTCCTCTTCTTGCTGTAATTGCTTCAGGTTTTCTTTTGCTTTTCCAACTTCACTTGTACGTTCCGCTTCAGCTCGCTTGGCTTCATCTAATCTTTGTGTCGTGATTTCAAGTTGGTTTGCAATTGACTGCTCGGCAATTTGCGCCCGCCTTAGTTCGGTTTCCATTCGTTTTGCTTCGTTTGAATTTTCCCCAAACTGTTGTTTTGTTCTTTCCAATTGCTCCGCGGTTTCTTTTGTTCTTTGTTTCGCCACTTCGTACTGTTTGTTTAGATTGCTTACTGTGGCCTGTAACTTTTCTTGTTCAGTTCCATTCAATCGTAATTGCGTTTGTTTTAATCTTAATTCTTGCCTTAACTGTGTAGATGATCTCTTCATTTCGTTTACAGACTTATTGAAATCTTTGTTGAATGCCCTAAACGTTACTTTTATTTCCGAGTTTTTAGCCAATTGCAACACCTACCTTTCTCTCGGATTATTTCGCCATGCCTCAAACGCTAGTACGTTTTGATATATTCTTTCGACCGAATTAATCGGTTCATGCCAAAAAACATCGCCATCAATCCCGTAAGCGATGCAATATAGAACATATAGATCTTCTACACATTCAATTTTTAGTTTTGGTGTTACCACTTTTTTTTATCGTTACTTGTTACCTTCTTGAATTCATTTGCGAATTGATTTGGATTTGAGGATACTAAATTAGTTATTAATTCAGCATAAAGTTCTAATGTGCTTTCGATGTCGTAATGATACTGTTCAAGAAAATCGTCGTAAGGTAATTCAAGCCCTTTGTTAGCGCCTTTTAGCCCTAAATAAATGATTTGAATCGCCTTTTCTTCATCGAAGCCCGATAGTTGACTTACGTCTAATTCGCCATCGTCTTTCTTTGCCTTTTCCATTTCAACCATCTTGGCCAATTCACTAAATAGCGACGTTTCAATATACCCTTGCTCTTTACCTCTTTTTAAAGCATAGTTTGTTAGGAAAATTGGATATGTTTTTTCGTTAAAAAAGTGTTGTTTGTATTCTCCGTTTTCCTCTCTAACTTCCATTTCTTTTAATGTGATTTTTGCTATTTTCATATTGATCACCCTTCATTTTAATTAAAATAAAAAACTACCTACTATGGTGTAGGTAGTTCAACTAATTCTGGTGTAAAATCTTTATGCCAATCTTTCGCCACTTCATCATCATCTAATTCAGGTACTAATGCTTCATAATAAATTTCCTGCCTGTCGTCAGGAAGTGCTGTGTATTCTAACTCTAATAATGCTACTTCCTCCGCTCCGTTTTCAATAGTGAACTTCAACCCTGTGGCACTTGAGCAATTAGAAAATGCAATTAGTTTTGTTATTTCCTCGAATTCATCAACAACATCTGCTGTAAATACGAAATTCTGTCCTTTTGATTTCGTTCCGTAAGAATAAATCCCAGGTTTAAGTCCTGTATTTGTAAGTCCGAAGAAATTACGAAACACATCAATCGGTATGTGTGCTGAAACTGTTACGTTTGCTTTTTGTGGCTTTGATACCTTCTTAACTTCTACACCAGCACAACGTTTAACAATTTCGATTATTTCTGTTTCTGACTCTAACTGTCCTACACAACCGAATTTCGTTCCGTCTTGCTTTGTTCCACCTTTGAAAAATTGAATACTTGCGTTAATAATAGATACTGAATCAAACTCTGTAATTACGTTATTAGCCATCTTATAAAACCTCCTGTATTTTTTTCTCGATGTCTCTCGCTAGACTTTCGACGACTCTAGGTTCAGCCGCATCCAGTCCGCGTTCCGAAAATCGTTGTTCAATTGGATTTCGCGGTCCTCTTCCTTGATCAGGAAAAACAAGATATCCAAATGACCCTTTATTTTTTGCTGCCCCTCCGCGCGATTTAACATCGAATCCTAAATTAAAGTTGTCTACTGTTTCCCACTTACTTTGATTTGCGTGTCTGCCTGGACGTTCACCTGTTTTAATAAGTTTAGTAATTTCCTCAACTACCATTCTTACACCCTGATCTTCTAGTGCTTTATTTATGATTTTTTCTGATTCATTCGGTATTTTTGTTATTCTTTCTTCCAACCTCGAGACATCGCTATAATCTATTTCATATTTAGCACTCAAGTTTTATCACCCGCTTGAATACAATTGAGACACGATCAATATATCTTTCGGATTCACTCATTCGCAACCTTTCTTTTCTCGCTCTGTCGAATGCTACTGCCTTGATGTTTTTTACTTTCGTTATTACATCAACCACAACTTCCCATACATCGTGGCGGTCTTCCGAATAATAATCGATTATAATTATTTGCGATAACTGTGTCGGGCTTTCTGTAGCATTAATGTTGCTGTATTCAATCGTGAAAAAATTGTATTTATCTGAATTGAATAATTGCTCCTCTTCATCTTCCGCTACTTCATCCTCATAAACCGACAAACCGAATGACTTTAGTTCATCAAAAATACCTTCACTTTGATCCGTCATGTACTTCTTTGTTCTTTTATTCAACCGAATCACCTGCCTCACCTACTTCTTGTAGGTAGAAATACAAATTGTTTTTACTATAATCTGTATCAAGTTTAATAACGTCGTATTCGATGCTCTCAATGACTACTGTGTACTTTGTTTTCCGCTTCATTTTAAACGATGGCGGATACATTGTTTCAACCTTTAAATCAAGTTTCGACGTTGACATATCTGCCATTTGATAATCTTGTTCTCTTATAGATAATTCATTGAATGCCAACTTTCCTTCAGGTTCAAAGGTGGAACCGATTCTTTTTCCATTCTTTCTTTTTGTTGTTTTAGTCCCATAGGTCAAATAACCGTCGTTGTATGTTTTACGGTAGTTTTTCATCCTTTTCAACTTTGGTTCCCACCCTCCCTAATGCTGCAAGTGCAATTAATCTTTTTATTTCTGATGAAAAGTTTTTCTCGAATTCATCTAAACTATTGTGATAATCATATCTACATCTTTCTAACAACAAACCTCTGACCCAATCCTCTTTATCGAAGTCAAAAGTCGCATTTGTTAAATTCAACAAATACGACTCCGCTTCTTTTATCAGATCTTCTAAATCAGAATTTTCATCCTCCCAAGTGATTCTTAACTTTCTCTTTAGTTGAGACAATAATTTATTTTTCATGTTATCATCTACTTTTCAGACTTTTTGTTGTCTTTAGATTTTTTCGCTTCTTTCTTAGTTTCTTTAGTTCCTTTTTTAGCATCCGCTTCAGTTCCTTCTTTTATTTCCTCTAAAAATGGATGCTTGTACTTGTTTTTGTCTGAAGTTAATTCTTCAATTCGTTTTTTAGTTGTTTTGTATCCCTCTTTAGGATAGGTACCGTCTTTTTCATAAACGGTACCATCGTGATTGTTTTCCTTGAACGTCGCTAACACTCTATACTTACTCATTGCTCATCCTCCTATAAACTATAAATCAAAATTATGGTTCAGGTATTTCTTCCGTTTCTTCCTCTACTCCTAGTTCGCTAATATCAAATACATCGAACTTGTCATTGTCTAACGGTCGCCCATTCGCTAACTGACGTACAACATACAGTCTTTGGTCCTCAATCATTCTGACAACATCTGAATGTTCTAATGTTGAGTCTGTTCCTGTTCCCATAAAGTAGTCCTTTGGATGACCGACAACCATTTTTCCGATTGGTACTGCCGACGTTTGAATGATATCTAATCCTGGTACAGGAAACTTGTCAAATTCCCAAGTTCCATCATCGCGTTGCTTTACTCCCGCTGAAAAGAAGTGCATTGCGTAGTTATATGGATTAAGAATGAATGTGATTCCGTCATACGGTCGTGTTTTTGTTGGATTTCCGCCTTCATCTTTTTCTATAATTGTTGCTGGCGCAAGAATTTCTTCTCCGATTGTTTTCGGCTTCAAATCCTTTAATTTTACCGCTTCCTTTTCAGGATATACTCCACCTGTGACCGCCCCGTCTAAATCTCTAGTCATTCCAATAGGCTTTTTGTTTCCATCTCCTGTAACAATTGCTTTTTCTAATTCTGCTGCGATAATTTCAGTTAAGAATGCTCGAACGTAACGGTCTAACCATTCAGGACCAATCTCAAACATTGCCTTGCTGACAACTAAAAATCCTGACAATTTGAACATGCCCTGGTCAATTGTTTCGAATCCATGATCAATCATTTCTTTAATTTTGTCTGTTACCTCTGTCCATGTTGCGACGGTTTGTCCTGGCTTGCGAACAATCCACATTGTTGAGGCTCCAACACGTTGGAAGTTAACTCGTGACAGCAAAGGATGGTCAAGTGCTAAGTCCTCAAATACTCGTTCGAAGATGGTTGGCGGCATTAACTTGCTCACTTCATCGAATGACTTTGCTTCAATTGCCTCGTTGTAGAACTTCAATTCACTTGATGTTAAGCGACGTACTCCCCTTTGCGCTAAAACCGCATCATCCCATTGTTGTTCATTGGCGCGGTTAGCTTCACGAATTGTTGTATTCATTACATCTTGGAAATGTAATAAGTTACTTTCGTAATTTTCTACAATTGTTTGGGCAACCTCTCGTGGATCTGTACTTTCAAATGCTTGTTGCAATGCTGTGATCTGTTCCTCTTTTCCTTCTAGTAATTCTTCTCTATCTAAGTTTTCAATTCCTTTTGTCATTTTATTTCCTCCTAAAATAAAAATAACGTCAATTAATGACGTTTGAATTTATCTAATATAGTATTTTTTCGTTGTGTTCCATTTCCTAATACAGTGTTCAGTTCCTCTAAAATATTTCTTTTTTCGATATTACTTAATTCTGTTTGCTCGTTTGTAGATTCGTCTTCCTCGTCTTCTTTTGATTCTGATGACGTTTTACTTGCGAATCCATACTCTACTGCTGTTGATGCACTCATCCATGTTTCTTGGTTTATTTTTTCCTGTACTTCATCCCTTTCCAATGTTGTTTTTGTACTATAAATATCTACTATTCCTTCCTCTAATTCCTCTAATACATCCGCTTCTTTCCTCATGTCTGTTTTACTACCCCATACAGCACTAGATGCTTCGTGTATCATCATCATTGACCCTAGTTCCATGATAACTTCATCACCAGCCATCGCAATTATTGAGGCGGCCGAACAAGCCCAACCATCGACATGTACAGTAACATTTCCTTTATGTCTTTTTAGCCGATTGAATATCGATATGCCATCAAATGCATCGCCCCCTGGTGAATTAAGATTGATAATAATATCATTTTCACCCGCTTCATTAAGCGCGTTATCAATATCTTTCGCCGAAAACGAATCACTCCACCACGATTGACCAATAACTCCGTAAATCGTTATGTTCGTTGTCTTTGTTTCGTTGTCATGAACGACATTGAATTTTTGTGGTATTTGTTTTAATTGCTCTGTGTGCTGTTGGTTTTTGAAGTTCTTTAGGAAATCCTCAACCGTCATTCTTTTCATTCACTCCCACCCCCTTTCATTGGCTTATCAATTAATGAATTATTCATCTTCATCATCCTCCTGCTTATCGACACGTTGATAGTTCTTGGTTACATATCGATGATTAGCCCATTCATCACTGATTGGCTCTCTGCCCAATTCTTCTAAAACATCATTTATGCTCAATCCACCGATAGCAAATAGTTTGTCTAGTGCTGTTGCAATCTTGGATATATCAATAACTTTAATTTTTGTTGTATCTATTTTTACATATGTTCTTTTTAGATATTCTTCTTTCGTATAAACTGTTCTATTGATTTCATCCTGAATTAATTCGCTTATTGGATTCACTGCAAACATCAAAAAGCTTTCTATTTGGTCCTCTAAATCTGCGAAGTCTCCTTTAAGCAATCCTCTTGGTACATTGAATCTCATTGCAACATAATTGAAAATATCATCTATCAGTGCTGCAATATCTCTACTTAAGCCCGCGTTATTTGTTCCTGTTTGTCCATCCGACATATCTTCTAAACCATATCCGTCTTGCAACTGGAATGCTGAACCCTCGACATTTGGATCAAACCAATTCTTTAATTGACCCTCGAATAACTCGTCAATCGCTTCTTGCGTTTCGTCATCTTGAGGTCTTAGAAAATCACCCTTAATTAATAAGCGCTTGTTATTTTTCCTTTTATAATAATTCATAGATGATATCAATAACCTTCCTAGACTTTCGTACATTCCGTCTATTACTGAAGTTATTTTTTCGTTGCGTAATTCAAAATACATTACTTCTGATTCTGTGAATACATCGCTTAATTCGTAATCATCTATTGTCACATCTTTATATGTGTTTTCTTTTAGCGCTTGTTTTTCTCGAGTGAAATTACTGGTAATATATAGCTGCTTATTAATCATCACAACTAAACATTCGTTGTCATAAACTAATTTTGTTACTAATTCGTGCATAAAGTTTGTTGCGTTTTGATTTTGGTTAGGCTCTACATTAAAAAGATAATAGTTATTGCTTCGGTTTTTAACACCTTTTTCAAATGTTTGTATTTCACACTGACTGATGGATCCTGCAATTAAATCAATACATGTGTCTACTGCTATCTTCTTAAAAAAGTAATCGATTCCTGATTCGTAAAATAATTCATTGTTTGACACTTCCTTTTTCCGCTTCAAGAAACTTCTGAACCAATCTAATAATCCCATTTCCTCACCTCCTAATAGTTATACGATCTGATGATTTTCTTTACATTCTCCTTCGTGATTGCTTTTGCATCTTTCAGTTCACCATCAAAATTTAGCGCATGCGTAAAAGCGAAAAATCCATCTGTTTTTCGCCGCTCTTTATCTATTTTCTTGTACTCCATGTTTCCATTTCCTTGTTCGTCTTTATAAACATTACCTACATACCAGCGCATAACAGGATCGTCACCGAATATGATTGTTTGATTGATGAACATATCTTGTATCAATGGATCTAATTTTCCATGCGTTATCCTGCCCCGTCGTACTCTCTCGACTTCAAATCCTGCCTCTTCTAGTTTTGGCCCTAGAATTGCTGCCCTGTAATCATCCATAGACACCTTTTTAATGTTGAATGTTCGAAGTTGCTCCAAAAACCAATTAACTACCCTATCAGGATTTATAGATTTTTCATTGTGTATTATCGAAATTAATCCTTTTTCTTTTCCTAGTTCGATAATGTCTTCGTTAATGTCTTGTAATTCTAGTGCCAAATGATGCACGAACGTATGTTGAATCCAATAGCGCTTTCCGTCATGTTTAAAAAGTAAACCTGCAGAACAAAAGTCTCTGACATCCGCAAAGTCAACTCCACCTATTGCGGTAATTCCTTTTAACTTTTCAGGCAATGGTTTATTTGTCGATAGAACATCATCGTATGTTGCCACTACTGTTCTTACGTCCTCGACTGGCCTGTTCATTCTCTTAGTCATGAACTCCAATCTAATTGCGCTATTTATTTGCATACGCGTGTATTCGCTTCTCATTTTCCTTTTGAGTGTTTCGTCGTATGGCAATGATGGATTTGCTTTCGTCCACATGTCTTCGTTATCTACTTCTTTCGGATCATCTAACCTACACATGAAGGGAAATAACGTTGTGTCCTCTATTGTTAATTCGCCATTAAGAAGCATCTGCGCTTCTTTTTTTAAGTCATCTAATGGTCCGCCCCTAACATTTCCGTCTGTAGATATATGGAACTCTCTATAATCATCAATCTTTCCACCTGCTGAAGTAAAAACTTTAATAGAATCGTAGTTT
Organism: Pseudogracilibacillus sp. SE30717A; assembly: GCF_037071985.1. NCBI lineage: Bacteria > Bacillati > Bacillota > Bacilli > Caryophanales > Bacillaceae > Pseudogracilibacillus > Pseudogracilibacillus sp. SE30717A. Next base: position 158,829 of record NZ_JAXHDF010000005.1, read on the forward strand.
TCATATTCGTGCTCTTCATCAAAAATAACACACCCTACGCGCTTTCCGTCTTTCGTTCGCGCATTAGATGTGTTATAAATTAACCTGCTTTTTGTTGATTTACTTTCTATTTTTACTAATGTTCTATCAAATGCCTTTCCTAGCCTTGACTCGTTATCCTCCAATACATTATAAACGTCCTCGAATGATGTTTTTGCCTGATCCTCACTTGTTGCAACGATATCAATGTGATAATTCCTGATTCCATGCTGCTTTGTCATCATGTAAAAACTATTCCACGATATATATCCATTCTTTCCAGCACCGCGGCCCATGTATAAAAAATACCTATCAAATACTAATGTATCGTCTCTTTTCCACCGCAAACCATAAATGAACACATTTACGAACTTTTGCCAAGGATAAAGCTTAAACGGGAAATACCTTCCTGGTATCTCTACACTTTTATCAACCGCTTCATGATCTATATATACATCATCTCTATTAAGTATGCTCTTGACTAAGTTTATTAAAAGGTGAACCTCTTTTGAAGCTGCCATTTTTCCTTTTTTAATTAATTTTATATATTCATCTATAAATTTGTGTGTGTTTCTATACGTCGTCATCCCCTTCACCTTCATCTTTAATTTCCGCAACTTGTATTTTTAACTTATCTAAAATATCGGTCATTCTCTTTGAAACCTTTGGCAACTCTACGACTGCATCGTTTCTTTTGTAAAAACGTTGCTTTCCATTTTCAACCGTAACCATTGCACCTTTTGTTCTAATCGATTTTTGCAACTCTTCTTTTAGGTCCCAAAATTTCATGTAATCTTCAATGAGATCAAGCCATAGATGGGTGTCCATGCCATTTTCTCGAAGCTGCTTTCTTAAATCAGCACGAACATTCATTCGTCTAGTCTCTCGCGAAACGCGCATAGTACCCCCCCTCTCATGCGCGGAAAACGAAAAATGTTTTTTCCTACCTCCCCCCCGCGTTTCAGCGGCCCCCAAATAAAAGTCGAAACTTTTGACTGGGGGGTATTAGTTATGGTTTCTTTTCCGAGTATCTTGTGCGCATTCCCAGCTACCATCGTTCTGGGCTGAAGAATCTTTTCTTGTTCTGCTGTAAGTATCTGTCCTTGCCATCAGCTATGTTGTGGCAATCAATGCATAAGTATTCAAGGTTACCTAATGTCAATGCTAAGTGTGGATGCGTTCGTAATGGTTTCTTGTGGTTCACTTCCATCTTTGTTTTGTTTCCGTTTCTGTTTATAGTATTTGCTGTCGTTAATCTTCCTTGCTCCTTGCAATGTTCACACTCATAGTTTGCGTTGCGAATGACTATCTTCCTAAGTTCTCTCCATGCTCTCGATTGGTAGAACTTAATTAGGTTGTCTGTTCTTATTAGATGCTTAATAGTTTCTAGGTCCATTGATCTTCACATCATAAGTTCGTTCTGATATTAATTGTTATTGGCTTCCTTGTTAATACCTGATCTTCCAAACTTATTAATCTAGGAATGTTCCAATAATAATTATGCCTTCTATTCTTTCGCTCTTTTATTTTCTCCCTGGCTTCTTTGACTTGTTCGAAAAAATTAATCAAGTCTCTTTTAATTAATTCAAATGCCTCACTAAGCGCTTTACCGATATCCCTGAATGGATTGATTGTTTCAGGTTTTAATTCCATGTGTAATCACTCCTTTAATTTCAAAAGTATGCATGTGTTACTATGAAACTAATCATTGAAGCTACACCTAATAGCATCATGTTTCTCTGAAGTCTCAAGTCTTTATTTTCTCCCATTACTCCTATGGCACTTATAACTAGGATAATCAATAGAATAACCTTGTATGTTGTAAGCATTGCGTTACCCCCTTTAGATGTCTTCATTCCAATCGTCCAACACATCATCAACCGCTTCTAGCGCATCCTGCATAACTTTATCTGTTTCAAGTTTACTTTGAAGCACTTCAGATCTAGCTGTTGCCTTACTTCTCCTTTTGATATACCGTTCATGTAGTTTCTTAATTTCTTTTATTTCTTTTCTTAATGGTGGATCTGTGACAAGTACAATGTATTCATACTCACAATTAGGACACTCGAAATATGTTTCTTCAATTGCATTCGGATGCTTCCTGATCTTTTCGTTAATAATAAATTGTTCATTGCATTCGTTACACTCGACTGTGTTTAGGTTGCTTTGTTTTTCTTCCATATCATTTGCGCTCCTTTAATGAAAAGGCGCTTACGATTAATAAGCGCCTGGTTGCTGTTGATTTACTCTTCTAATTCTTCTATGTCGCCATCAGGATATATTACATAATTGATAAGTACCATTCCTGAACCTATCTTATTTGCATCGTGCTCTTCTTTCTCAACGTATTCGTGAATGTCCACGTATAAAAGACTGTTGAATTCATTTATTACTGTTGTCGTCTTTCTGTTAAAGTTGACGATAAAGTGAGTTTCTCCCTCTTCCATATGTAACTCTTGGTAGGATTTCGCGTAATCCTCGAAGTCTATGTCTTCCGCTAACGTCACCTTTCGCCAATTACCTGTGTTGTCATTTCTTACTTCGGATGGCTTTGTTGAAACTTCCGAGTAATCTTTGTCACTTTTACCTATGATGTTATCTTGATTCTTCAAGTCATCCCACGCTGAACCTTCATCATCTTCATCCGCTTCCGCTTCAGGTTCATCCTCTTCCTCTTCTGGTTCATCTTCATTTACTTCTGCTTCCTGTTCCTCTACTTGCGGCTCTTCAACTTGTTTCTCTTCTTTCTCTGAATCATTACTGCAAGCGACGAGTGCAAATACTAATAAAAATGTAATGAATATTTTCTTCATTCTTCATCTCTCCCTTCGCCTAAATTATATCATACGAAAGGAAATGCCTCTCACTATATACGAATTCGTACCATACCCGTACCATGTTAGGTGTTTGATGTAATCTTCTCTATTTTAACCCTAGCTTTTTCTATGTGGTTCTGTACTGTTGTTTTGGCTATACCGAGTATCTTTCCTGTTTCGTACATGCTATGTCCTGCCGCAACATGTAATATGAAGCATTCCCTCTCTCTATCTGTAAGTGTCTTGAGTACCTGTGTTATCAATTCTTTTTCTTCCCTTGATAACCGTCTCAACTCTTCTCTTTCACTTTTCAGTTGTTCTGAAATGTCAGGTATAAGATCCATCTGCCCTAAATATATTATGTCGTAATTGTGCCTTCTATCAATTCCTTGCCTAAAATAAGGATTGACCCCTGTTTCTATCCAATCTATAATTTCACTTGTGCTGCGGATCATGCTATTAACAATTCCTTTATCTCTTTTGATGATGCGCAATTCTTTCTCTATATCTGCTATGATTGGTTCTATTTCGTTAACTTTCTTCACTTCTATCGATTTTTTTGTTATCTTTTCTCTTTTATCTAGTTCTCGCAACATCTTCCTCAACCCTCTTCGTGATTGTTTATATTCAGATAATAGTAATCGCATAGACTCACCGCCTGTATGTTATAATGGTTTTAGATATTCTTTTTGCTAGGCGCAAGTCTAGCTTTTTTTATTTGAAGAGGATTGAGTACTTATTTTCTCTTCCTGTCTTTGAAACAATTGAAACAGATGTGTTCATATGAATCCTCTACTCGTTCCATAACAAATGTATCGTTTTCGGTATCGATCACTTTTTTGCAATCGATGCATTTTATCATGAAGATTCACCCCTTGATTTCTTGTTTATAAATCTTCCTTTTTGATATAGATTCCGTTCACTGTCTTCCCGCTTCTCTTTTCGATTTTCTTATACGCAAGTTCCAAGCATTTCTCTATATCCATCCCTAGTTGCATTGATAAAATAATTAATGTTACTATTCCATCTCCTATCTCTACTTCCAGGTCACCGATATTGTTTCTTGCTAATGCTCCTGATATTTCCCCAACCTCTTCAACTACTTTTAACATTTGCTTATGCGGATCTGCGATGTGTAACTCTCTATCTTTCGCCCACTCTTCAACTTTTTTCACTAATTCATTCAATGCAATAACTTCCTTTCATCTTCCAGTGATTTTATTAATAGGTTTGATAAACTTGTTTTTAATGCGGTTCTTGGTGAATGTCTCGACAATAATTTTATGGCGCTTGTTATTGTCTTTTGATACCTCTTGTTTTGTTCGGCTAGTTCTTTGTTCGCTTCACTTAATGCTTTGTTCTTTTCTTTCAAAATGCTCAATTCCGCTTCGCTTGGCAATTCACTCAACTCCTTCTTTCGTGAAGTGGAACATCACTTTCCAGCCAATCAGCTTTAATAAAATAACTTTCATTCTGCTTGTAACCTTTAATTCTCTGTTCCTTTTTCTCAACGTCCAGTACATGACTCGTCCTCCTATTCGATGTAGTCAAATATTGACATTTGCCCTGGTATTCCGACTAATTGTGGTTCCTTCGTTTCCGCTGTTTCTTCACTTTCCATTTCTAATATCCGCTTCATATCTGCATACATTCTTTCTGTCTTTTCATTCGCCTCATTGACTTCAGACTCTTTTGCCTTTCTTATTCTGTTCCAAATATGCATAGGTGTGTACCACGTCTCGTTCATCTTTAAAGTTATTGTATCGCCCTGCATGACTACCGCATCAATTCCTAATAGCGACAATTGTATATAGCACATTTTAACTACATCGTAATCAATATCATTACATATGACCCTCAATTGTGTTTGATAGTTCATGTCCATACTTTTCATCGTTTCTGCATAAGCGACAACCATTCCACCTGATCCAACTGAAGGCTCATTTAATGTCACAATTCCATCTTCATCTAATTCAACCCCTAAGATTTGCGACGTTAGCTTTGATAAGTGATAAGGTGTAAAGAATTGCCCTGAATGTTTATTTCCGAATTCCATCGACATGTATAGTTCTCCTAAGAAATCTCCCATTTTTCCGCCACTAAAACCAATTGTAATCATCGCTAGCATTTCGGCGAATTTATCAGCCTCTTCTTTACTGTAATTAGCAATCGTATCCATGTACATTTTTTCCCTCTCGTCAAAATGGACCTTGTCCACACTGTTTGATATTGTACATGCACTTAATACAATGAAGTCACGAAATATATTGTATTTGCTGTATTTTCCCGACATGTTATTGATCGTCTTTTTGATGTGCTCCTTTGCTTGTTCATATTGCAATCTCTTTTCACCTCTTTACTAATGGACGTATTCCGACCTTCCCTTTCACCGCTACATCCACTAATGCTAATAAGACTTCAGCTGGGTTTCTGTTTATATCTTTGGATATGTCTTTGATGTGATAACCTTTGTTATGCATGCTTACTACGTGCTCAATATCTTTCTTGCTCCATAAAAAGTCTAATCCATCCAGGATGATAATCTTTTCATCGATCGGCATATCCATCACCCGTTCAATGTATCCGTCATTTTATCGATCAACCCTTTTATGGCCACTTTATATTTTTCGACAGTTTCTTTGCTTTCCACGTCGCCTAATGATTTTAATAATGTTTGGAAGTTAGTAACCAATGCTTCAAATTGGTATTTGAATTTAACTTCCGCTTCACTACTTGCATTGTTTTCAACCTTTTTCCTTAAATCCTCTAATTCTTTTTCTACCTCTTTAGGTACTTTTTCGACTATTTGTGTAGCTTCAATCGGCTTTTTCTTTAGTTCCGCTTCTAGTTCTTTGATTTTTTTATCATATTCATTAACTTTTTTGCCTGATTCTTCGATTTCTGTTTCTAGCTTATTTATCAAATCTTCATCATCGTTTGCCTCTGCTTCTTTTAATTGCTCTTCTAACTTTTCCGCTCTACTTTCACTCATGGATAGCTTTAACTTTAAATCTTTATGCTCTTCTGCTTCATCCTCGTAAACCTGTAATTTTTCCTCTAATTCTTTCTTTTCCTTGATTACTTGCTGTAATTTCCTTGTCGATAAATCGTGAACATTATTTTCTTCAACAAATTCTTCTCGTTCATAACTGGGAATACTTAGTAGCGCAAGTGCCTTTGTGTATGGCAAACTAGCAATCGCTTCCGAATTCGCATCCCCGCCAAACAACTGGGATTGATCGCCTCCGTATTCATCGTAAATTTTCATTAAGTTATTCGCTGTTGATTGTGAGTAGTCGACGGATTGCTCCAACCAATTTCCCCATTCGCCATGAGGAACAATAGCCTTTGCCTCCACTAATCTTTTTCCGATTTCTATGCTATTGTGTAAAACCATCCTTCTTGTCTGATCTTTGATGCTGTTTATTTCCACCGCAATAACTTCTGATGATCTTTCGACCGTTATTTCATTCATGACGCGATCTCCTTTTTATTATTTTTATTTTTTAATATTTCCGCTTCAAACTCATTTACGAACTCAATGATTTCTTTTGACTTCTTTATTTTTCTATTATTGCCATATCCATAGTACTGACGTATTTCCCCTTCTGTTATTTCAAGTGTGTAAAATGGCTTATCAGGATCTTCGTGTTTTCTTATTGCATACAGGTCCGTTTTTCCATGAGCATATCGTTCTGAATAATTCCCGATGCAATGCTTCAACATCTTTCCTTCTTGAATGATTTCGTAAGTGTTTTCGAATGGCCGCATGAAAAAATGTTCATTTTCGAATTCGTATAATTCTTTCAACCTTGCCTGGATGCGCTGATCAAGTTCTTTGTTTTCTTTGAATTTTATTTGTTTATAAATGTTGTCGTGCTGTCGTTGCAAATCACTTGGATATTCAGGTATATCCTTTTCTATTCTTAAATTAAGTCGATTGCACCCGTTCCAATAGTCATTCAACAATATAAACGTCTGCCCTAAGTTATTGTGTTCTCCCGCCACATTCCCTGGATCGATTTCTTCACGTTCCTCATTGATTTTTTTCGTTTGCCTTCTAAGGTAATTTATTAATGTTCTGAATTTCGTATATTTCAGCACTTTCTTCAAGTTGTCCCATTCATTTTCTAGCCCTTGCCATGTCAGTTCAATCACTTCATCCAATGTAAAGTTCGATCCGTCCTTTTTTGCTAATTGATACACTGCTAATATGAATGGTGTTATCTTGTGTGCATTTCTAGTTACTTCCTTTACATCTTGCCTTGAAACTCTTAGTACTTTATCTAACGTTCTCCCGTTCCAATTAATCGTCCTAAAAGTCGTTACATTGTGTAGTTTTTTATTAACAAATTCTCTGAACCCCAGCTTCATCAAATATTCTATTTGCGGATGCTTTGCATACAGTGCGAAATAGGCGACGTAATCGTCTATTTCTGTGAATTTATTCCACTCCGAATATTGGAATTGCGTTCCTTCAATTGCTCTATCGATGCTGTCGATACTTACTTTTTGATTTAATTCTAGCGGTACACCGAAATATCCCGTTCTTTTGAACAATGTGAATACCGATTTTCTTAATTCATAGTTCACTGCGTTGTCTGGCCAAGAATAGAACGTTTTTATAAATACTGGATTTCCCATTTCAAATAGGTATCTTGCATCTGTTTCATATTGCGGTTTCACATTCTTGTAATCCCCGCTCCAATCCATCCATACAGTAAAGCCGCGCGCAATAACCGCTTCTTTATTTATTTTAGATTTCTCGTAATAAACGAAGTAGGCTTTATCAATCATGTATTTTCTGCTGTAACCTGATGCCCGTACTTCACATATTGATCTGCATTCAGGACATCCCATTTTAGTTTTGTGTTTTAATTTATATGTTTCATACTCGCTTTTGCAATGCGTACAGTAACCGAATTGCTTTCCTCTTTTTCTTGTCGTAAAAATGTATCTACTTTCAATTAGCACATTATTAATCACGTAATCGTGAATTCTTTTATTTATTTTGTTCGGAAAATGCTTTAGTGTGTCTTTAATCTTTTTGGCAATTGATTTGTCTCTTGTTTCTTTTATCATCATAGGAAATCATCCAACTTTGCATTGAAGTCGCCGCCTGTTTTCCCCTGGTCAAATGAGTAGTTAACTTTCACTTCGTTATTCTCACTTATTCCGAAATACTTTAATACAACTGCGTATCCTTGTTCAGGTGTTAGCATGGCCATGTTGCCTACTCTGTTTTTATTCGCTTCTTTCCGCATTTCCTCGATGCTCCCCATGATCGACTTCTTGTCATCTGCGACAATCTTTTCCGCTTCACTTTCATTTTCTTTAATGTAGTTGATCAGGAACTCGCCAATTACTTTTACATAGGCATTCTTTTCTTTTTCCATTTCACTTTTAATTTTATTTTCCGCTTGAATTAACATGATATATCCCCTTTCTGTGACTCTACGTCAATCATTATTTCGCAATTTTCACATTCGTAAATTTCTTGATGCCAATGTTCCATTTCATCCCCGCAATTCGGACAATAATATTCCATCGCAAGTCACCTTTCTAATTCTTCTATCAGTTTGTCTACTACCGATAGATAATCTAGTGGTATTCCGTTGCCTTGGTCCACTAATTCGGCATATACCTCTAAGTCATCTAATGGTATTGATTTTCTCCCGCCTTTTTCCGCTTCCCGTACATACTTTTGAAGCATGTTGTTTGTTACAAGATAAACATCCCTCATTGGTCTTATTTCAACGATCAGAAATGATATTGCTCCTTGTTCATCTGCTTTTTTTAGGTAACTTAATTGATGCCTAGGTATAACATCTAATGGCAATCGCTTCAGATTTACTGATTTTGCCTCAAACACAATTGCCTTCCCTCGGTAAATTCCGTCATAATCTACTGTTGATTTTTCGGCGAATGTGCATATATGTTGATTGCCCCTAGTTTTACCTATTATCTTCATTGGTGTTGGTCGCTTGTTGATGAGTGCTGCCTCTTTGTTTCTATAAACGTTGTTCGTGTAATCTATTAAATTCTCAAATGCTTGTCCTCGTCTTCCGTAATACGTCATGAAATCAATCCTTTTAAAATAATGTGAACTTAATCCTCTTCCACCATTACTACATCGAATGGATTTACTTGTCTGAATCTGTTGTTTACTCTTACCAATGCTATTGGATGTGCAATGACTCCACCTGGATGTCCACCTAACATAGGGCTAGGTTCTATTACTCTTGAATGTTGATAAATACCTATAAATTCCGCTTCAATTAAATCTTCACCATCTTTGATGTAACATTCTTGCAATTAATTCACCTCGCTTACTTTGTTCTCTTGTCATTCCTGGCACTTTGCAATTCCGCGACTCGTTCATTCAGTGCCTGGTTAACTTTTAAAGCATATTCATTTATTCTTGTTCGCCCTTGCATGAAGCCACTTTTATAGCCTTTCTTATATCCGTTGTAATGTATTGAAACAATGAAGCATACTGCCGCTACTGTCACACTTACAATTAACAACATTTCAATCATTGGACCGCCTCAATTCTTCGATTATTTTTATATCTGATGCACCAACCGATAATGAACCGCTAGGCTCATATTTTTCTGTTTTCCAATCCTTTATAAACTGTTCTCTTTCATTTTGGTATGTCCCAAACATTGAATCTTGTTCTGCTGCATAAACAAACTCCATCATTTTTTCATCTGATTCATTTGGCCAACTAATAATCGTGTACCTGTCACCTGAAGATAAAAATGAATTAGTAACAAATAATTCTGTTCCATCTAACGCAATTAATGTTTTTCTCCATAACTCAATTTCTTCTGTTGTTGGCGGCGGTCCTATTGAATCATCGTATTCACTTCTAATTTCTTCGCTTGTCTTTCCTGCTGTTTGAAACCTTGCTTTATATATTTTGATTCTCACCTGAATAGCACTCCCTCTCCTGTAATTCCACACTTATTAAAAATGGCTCTTCACAATACGTGCATTCTTTCGTTAAAAAATAATCCTTTGAGAAACTCCAACTTTCACATAACCTAATATCTCTCTCGCTCGTAAGCGGTTGGTATTCTCCCTTTACGTGTCCTGTTATGTCATAATAATTTCCATCAATCTTCGTTACTACGTGATTCTTTTCCTCATTGATGTATGGCTCCGCTTCTAGGAAGATCCCCTTTAAAATCTCATGAAATTTATAACACCCTCCATATAAATAAATCATTTCAATATACGGATCTGATTCTCTTATCCTGGTAATGATGTTAATAGGATTGATGTTTACTCACTCCCTTTTCTTTGTTTGAATTAACGGTTCTATCCGCTTCATCCTCACGTAAATGTAAGCACCACTCATAAACTCACTAAACTTCACTTCCATATCATTGAACTTATAATTCGGGTACCACTTTTCAAACATTTCCTGTGCGCTAACCTCTTCTCTAGCTAATCTTTCAGAACGTTTCCTTGTCATCTTGCTATCTGCAATCGTTACTTTCGGCTGCTTCATGTTTCTACTGATGGTGTACCTTTTTGTTTTCTTTTTTTTATTTTCTTTTAATATATATCTGACCAAACCTTCTAACCCCATATCATCAGGCTGTAACCTTCTTGTCTGTGATCTACCACCCCCGTTCCACAAATCTTCCATTACATCCCTATCAGGAAAATTGGTAATCATGTGATGGTGAACTCTTACTTTCTTGTCTTCATCAACTTCTGTAACGTACACATACTTTAAATCAAAACCTTTATATTCTTCTTGCTTGGATAACCAATATCTCAATCTTCTAATAAAATTAGTCATATCTTTTTTTGCTTCTTTATGATCACTTGGTAAATTCTCATTTTTATATGTCCATGTGGTCCACAAATCTTTATCAGTAAAATTAGTGTGAACTAATCTAGTAACATGCTTTATTGTATTTCTATCATTTAATCTTTTTTGGGATTCTGTGCTAGACTTACTTTTTCTTGCTCTCTTTCCAATAGGTGTTTTGAATAGAGGGTAAGCCTCAACTTCTAGCATGTCCCCACTCCAAATAGATTTCACCCTATACTTAGCTATATTTGAATCCCTTAAGTTTTCTATCTTTTGTTCAACTGTATCTTCATGAATTGTGTATAACTCTTCATAATCTTTTGTGTGGTAAAGTCTCTTTTCTTTCATATGCTGACCCCTATCGTCCTAAATATAATACTCATTACAAGGACGCTGATTGACATTGCCACACGATTAAAAACATGATAAAATATAGATGTGTGGCGAAGTCAATTCGCGATCTCTTGTTAGCCGCTTAGTAGGTCCTAATCTACTAGGTGGCTTTTTATTTTGCTGGAACTCTTCTTGGTTTCTTGGAAATTTTATTAACAATGATCCATTCATTTTCATACTTCCTGTGCATGAGCCAATTTTCGGGCTTTAACCCTAATGAACCTATATATTTCTTTTCTTTTAAAGTTAGCCGCTTTCCGCGCAATCATCTTCACCTGCCATTCATTTTTTGAATTTCTTCATGCTTTTCATTTCCGAATTTCTCACGTTGCACTTCATGTGTTGCTAATGTAGCAACTCCGCCATATGCTTGGATAATGAATCCGTACTCTTCAGCTAACGACATTACTTCTTGCCATTTCTGTTGTTCAGTTTTCTCCATATTCTCGCCTCTCTTCCGCTTCAAAATGTTCTAATTTAATCTAGTCAACAAGTTCCCCTACATCGCTCCTTAAGCGCCCGTTATCATCTAGGTATGATTGTCCAGGTATTCCACTTTTAACTTCTCGTGCTTCAATTTGACCTGTGTTCGGATTCCTTCTTGTAATTACTCTTGCTTTTGCTCCGTTTATTTTTGCTAGTTTAGTAGAAATTTCACTTTCCACCTCGACATTTTCTCTTTCTTTGTCAGGCTTGAACTTCAGCCTAATTGTTATTGCTCTTTCTTCTGTTGGTTGTGTTTTTTCATTGTGAATGTTGTCGAACAATTTCTTTATTTCTTTTTCTATCTCTTTTTGTAGTTCTCCGTTTGCAAGTCCTTCGATAGGCAAGTAGATGTTTTTCATGCCTTCCCTCCTTTGATTGCTCATTTTTTAACATCTGTTTCACGTATATCCTGTAAAATTGGTTTAATCCCGCGGAAATTACCTTCTTTGTCGAGTGTCGGAATGCCTAATTCTTTTAATTTTGATGCCACTCCTGCTTCATCTGTTAATTGCATCAAGACATTTTTTAGGATGATTTCCTTCCGTTTTTTCCCCATTCTCAAATAGCCTCTCGAATTGTTTCTATTAATCGGTCAACAAATGGATCGGGCTTGTATGCCATTTTTACGTCTTTCAACATGTTTTCTAATCGATCCGATTTGAAATTTTGTGAAGCGCTTGTGATTTGGTTATATCTATCCGTTAATTGCTTCATTTCTCCAACTGTGATTATTTTTGTTGCGTAAATAATCGGTAATGGCTTTAAATTTAGAAACCTACCCTCCTTCATCGACTCACCAAATTCTTTCGCTGAATAACTAAATGCGAAGTTCTTTCCCCATCTGTCTAACATTATGTTGTATGCCTGTTCGTCGTTTTCCGCGAATATAGGTTGATAGTATTCACTCAATTGCGTTCCAAGCCCAAATGTGCAATAAATTAATTCCATTGTTTTTCCCCTTTCTTTAATGCCATGTTCTTTTTGGTGTGTATTTGAACAAATCTCCGTTTTTGAAATAAACCTCAATTACTCGTTCATCGTTATTTGCCTTAACTCGTTTAACCTGGTCGCGCGTATATTTCTTTCTTTCACTTTCTCCCATGGCCGATAAATGCCTAATGTGTGTTTCATCGAATATTTTTCTTCCATATGGTCCAATTGCTTCATAGCCCTTCACCCGTTTCACTCCCTTCAAATACTTACTTCAGGTCTTGTTATCATTAGGTGTTCATTGTCCTGGAATATTATAAGGATTGTCGTCTCTTTTTTTAGATTCTGATATTTTTATATCAATAATTGTTAAGTCTTTGTTTTTTTCTAGCCAATTATTTATTGTTTGTCCGACATTTCCGATCGTTTTGATACTCGCTGTTTTTATTTCTTCCGCTCTGCCTATCGCCACCACTTCACCCCCTAACTAAAACTAATGCTTCAGGATATAATCTTTGCACTGCTTGTTTACGTCCGTTATGTTCAATAAAATATGGATGTTGTTTTTGAAGTTTCCTGAAGCAATCTGCTCTACTTTTCCCTTCCATATACACCTTTTTGCTTTCAATGCCGATTAACTGATATTCATGCACTAAGTTTTTCACTTTTGTTCCGCTTCCTCTTTTCGCAATTGGATTCGCTTTTCAATTTCTTTTGCATGTTTTTCAATTTCTCTCGTAATATGGAATACGTCCTTTAAATTTTTCTGACCATGCTGTACGATGATGAAAAATAATTCTGTTGCTACATCTTCGTTTGACATTGCTATTAATTCGTCACTACTTATCACTCGTTTACTCATTAACGAACACTCCTTTTGCTGATCCGATAGTGATGTTGTTTTTTTAACTTCGTGATTGCTCCTTCAGCCACATAACTAAAAACTCGGCGCATTCTTCTGCTGGGAAATACCACTTGTTACCGACTTTGTACTTGGGAAATCGTTCATCGTAGAAAAACCACTCTCTGATCGTGTTGACACTCATGTTTGTTTGTCGTTGCAATTCTTTCATATCCCATATAGTTACTCTTTCCTCTAATCGACTAAGCCGCTTCTGCAATTCTTCCTTGAAGGTTTTTTCTACTACTTCCTGGTCTATTTCTAATGTCAACATAGGAAGATCCCTCCTTTAATACCTGCCTGCAGCAATTAAGCTACAGGCTTGCTTTTGTCTTCTTGGATTAATTCAAGGCCTTTTATCATGTAGAAGATTTTAAACTTTTCCTCTTCAGGTAGGCGCTCAAGTGCTTCAGCTAATTCTTTGGCATCCACTTTCTTTTTTTGGTGTACAGTTTGTTCAGTCAAGATGCTCACCCCTTTCATGATGAATAAATTATTATTTAATCGATAAGTTTCCTAGTTCTTGTTTTGCATATTCTAATGACTTTATTGCTACAATTACCGTTACCTCGTTTGCTCTCCAAACTTCAGCTATTTGTAGCGCTATTTCTCTTGCCGCTCCATTAGTTGATAACTGTACCTTTGCTTCACTCATTAGTGATTCCGCTTCTTTGCTGATTTCTTCTTTCATCACTTCACCTCATTCTGTCCTTTTAAATTTCAATACCTCGTTTATTGAGTTCGTTTTTCCAAAACACCTTTATATCTTCCTCGCAATGCTCCATTGCATCTTCCCAAGTTGGCCATCTTCCGTGTTCATCGTAAAATACATATTGGTAATGTAGGCTTTCCTGATTGTGTGGTAACTTTTCGTCATGCTCTGTAGCACATACTTTGCATTTTCCATCCGCCACATTATCCAACATCATGAATCCTGTGTTTTTTGTGATGTGCCCATCTTTTCGTATCATCCGCTTCACCTCTCTATCGATTTCGCAATCTATTATTTAATGCTTCTTTATAATCTAGTAATCTTTGATGACGATATTTGTTTTTGCCTTTTTTTGTTTCCCTATTTCCATAAAGCGCGACTTTCCTTGTGTAGTATTCAATTCGCTTTATGTCTTTGTCCATTTAATCACCTCGTTTTCCGTTTTATTTTATTTCATTTGTGATTACTCTTAACACTAATTTATCACATATGAGATATTTGTCAATAGTTTTGTAGATTTTTATTGATTGTTTATTTCATTTGTGATAATTTAAGGTTAGGAGGTGAATAGATTGCACACTAGAATAAAAGATATTCGGGCTGAAATAGGTATGAACCAGGCTGATTTTGCTAAGTCTTTGGGGATTGGCCAATCTACATTAGGTATGTTAGAAGTTGGTAAAAGAGATATTTTAGATAGACACATTAAAACCATTTGCTCTATTTATAACGTAAATGAACATTGGCTCCGTACAGGTGAAGGTGAAATGTTTATCGAAAACGATTCGACTATTATTGCGGAATTATCTACTGAATACAAATTAGATGCAATTGATCAGAAAATTATTGAACACTATGTAAAGTTAGATGAACAATCTCGACAAGTAATTAAAAAAGAAGTGGTTTCTCTCGCTAAACAGATCATGAATTTAGAAGAAATTGCTGCAACTTCTGAAGTAGATCCTATCGAACAAGAATTGGAAAGTTACCGCATAGAACTAGAAGCTGAAGAAAAAGGGGCAACATCGTCAGCTTACGACGATTTAAACGAAGGAAAAGAGTCGAGTTGAGAAATGAAAAAGAAACATAGTGAGTGAGCATATGCTTACTCTCTACGTTTCAATATTTATTACGAGGTGAATATATGGCCACTTATAGAGAATTGCCTAGTGGTAGGATACAGGCAAGAGTATTTCACGATGGTACTTATAAGAGCATTGGAACATTCGAAACTAAAAAAGAGGCTGAAATAAAAGCAGGTGAAGCCGAGAGAAGGATTTACTATGGTGAAGGTTTTATTGATCGCGACATGCCGCTTCAGGTTGTTATCGATGAGTGGTTCGATGAAAAAGCTGGAACAATAAAAGATAGAACAAGGACATCTTTAGAAGCGATAAAGAGATTGCATATCGAACCGTTTTTCGGAAAAAAGAAGCTTTTTAAGTTAAGAAGGAAAGATGTTGTCGATTGGGTAACTCATTATAGGAATTTAAAAAATAAAGATGGCACCTTTAAATTTGCATATAATACAAGGTTAAATATTTTGGCCACATTAAAAGATATTTTTAATTATGCCATTTATGATATGGAAATATTGTCTAAAAGTCCTGCGGGTAGAGTTAGTGTTCCGCGTAATGATGTGGATACTAAGAAGGTAATAAAATATTATAACTTGAATGACCTTGAAACGTTATTGGACTTCTTAAAGGATTATGAGCCTGATCGATATAAAGAATATAGATTACATTATACATTATTGTATTTTCTTTCTCGTACAGGCTTACGGATTGGTGAAGCGCTCGGTTTAACCTGGGGGGATTTTGATGGGGAACGAATCGATGTTAATAAACAAGCTTCCAGGGACGACAAAAATAATCTATCTATTATTTCGCCCAAGACTCTGTCATCTTATAGAAGTATTCGCATAGATGAGGAAACATCTCAACTATTAAGGGATTTTAGAAGAATTCAAAATAAAATGATATTAAAGCATGATAATTTTCACCGCAATAAACATATGGCCATCTTCCAAAATCATGATGGTACACACCTTATTCCTTCCACTATTAGAAATTCATTAAGAAGGTATTGTAATATGTGCGGGATAGAATACAAGGCACTTCATGCATTTCGTCATAGCCATGCAATTATTTCACTTGAAGCTGGCGCAAGTTTATTATATATTTCTAGGCGATTAGGACATGGCACAATAAAAACAACCGCCGATACTTATTTAGATATTACAAATCAATTTGAAGAAGATGAATTGCATAAGATTTCTAACGTTTTCAATAGGAACATGGCATAAAGTTGGCACGTATCATTTTCAGGAAAAATGAAATACCCCTAGGATGCTGTCGTATCAATGGGTATCAACGTGCCCTTTTTCCATCACTCCCTATCGTATGCATATGAAGATCTCCACGGATTTGTTCTCTTTCCAATAGTTCTACGTCATTATTTATAAAAGTCTCGATTTCCCCTTTATCTTCACGCATTTCCGGTGGAATATACCGAACACCAAAATGTTTAAAAAACTCTTTTTCTGAATTAAAATGCAATATTTCTCCCGTTTCTTCTACTTCAACGCCATATTCATTTATTTTTTCTCCACGTGATTTAGCAAGTTGACGCATCTTCACATTATGCTCCTTGGAACCTGTAAAATGATGAAGCGTCGTATAAAACTCCTCTTCACTAACTAATCTAAAATCAACATTGACTCCATATTGTTCATCGAGTGTGACAGAAACTTTTGTATCCCCGCTAGCTATCACTTCTTTTATAAACTCCATTTTCATTATTGCTTCACGTACTTTTTCATAATCGTCAGTTGCAATGATAAAATCTATATCTTTAATTGTTTCTTTCATGCGCCGTAAACTTCCTGCAAGGCTAAATTGTTTAATTTCTGGTATCGTTTGTAAATACTCTTCTACTACGTAAGCAAGTTCCAACATATAGGCAACTGGTAAACGTTCAGGGCGCTTCAATTGATTATTTAGTGCTTCCGCAATATTTTCAGCCGATTTTTTCCCAAAACCTTTCACCTTTTCAACTTTTCCTTCCAAACAAGCGTTTTTCAAAGACTCCGCATCAATAACATCGAGTTCCTTATATAGAACTGCTAGTCTTTTTCCTCCTAAACCTGGAAGCTTCAATAACGGTACAAGTCCTGCAGGAATTTCAGCCTCTAGACTTTTTAATGTCTCGGACGTACCAGTTTCTATAAATTCCTGGATTAACTCATTTGTCCCTTTTCCTATTCCTGGAATCGTCGTAAAATCTTGAATTTCATTTAAGGAACGAACATCTTGTTCCAAGCCTTGGGCAGCTTTTCTGTATGCAGCTATTCGAAAAGGATTTTCTCCTTTTAGTTCCATATAAGTTGCAATCTTTTCAAGTAAGCGAATCAAATCCTTCTTATTTATTTGCGACATCTGTATTGCCCCTTTCCATCTCATATAAAAAGACTGATACACCACGTATTCAGTCTTCATTACTTTTTTATTTATGAAAAAATACTCAATACTTTAGTAAACCACAAGTTTTCTATCGCACTGGATAAAAACGGTGTATGTTCAATAATAAGTGTTGCAAGGAATGAGCTTTTCAGTTTTACTTGAATTGCCTCCATCGGCAGAAGTGCAGCAATATATAATATAAGGAATGTAATAAGATATACTTCCAGAAAACCTAATACAGCACCTAATATTTTATTGAACGAGCGTAACACCGGCAAGTTCGCGACAAAGTCAAACATCGAAGCGACAATTTGCAAAATAATCTTAGTAGCAAAAAAGATAATAGCAAAAGCAATTGCGTTATAAAATGCATTTTCTAACGGCATACTATTTAAAAATACTGCCCAAACTTTATCTGAACCCAATTCAGGATATGGAATCCAAAGTGAAAGATGTCCAGCAAGTTTACGGA
The DNA here is from genome assembly GCF_037071985.1 of Pseudogracilibacillus sp. SE30717A. NCBI lineage: Bacteria > Bacillati > Bacillota > Bacilli > Caryophanales > Bacillaceae > Pseudogracilibacillus > Pseudogracilibacillus sp. SE30717A. Next base: position 176,852 of record NZ_JAXHDF010000005.1, read on the forward strand.
AGTATAAAATTGCTACAATAAAAGAAACAATAAAACCGATTAAATGCATTAACTGTAAAATAAACCCTCGTTTAAGCCCCATAAAAAAACCAAATATAAGTACAAGTAAAATAAATATTGATATCATTTAATTTTCCTCTTCTATTAATGTTTCTAAATCCTCGTAATCCGCTTTTAGTTTTAAATAATCATTCATCGTATTAATTGCAGTGAGTACAGCTAGCTTCGTCGTATCTAAATGTTTATTATTTTCATAGATCTCCATCATTTTATCATTTACTAACTTAGCAACCAATTCCATATGTTCCTTAGATTCTGTACCAACTATTGTATATTTCCTTCTATTAATTTTAACTTCAATTTTTTTACGTTCTTCATTTTCCTGAGTCACACCAACGTTCCTCCCTGCTAAAGACTGGTAACGCACCCTAGTCTAAGCTGTGATCGAGCTCTTCTAAATAATTTTCTATACAATCAACTAGAAAGTGGTACAATTAATTTTAACATGAAAAAGGACTTTTAGGAAACGGTATATATTTTTTATAATACGATCATTAAAGGAATGAATTATATGGGTCAAATTACACAAAGTTTTACGAAACAAACCATTCAAAAAATGAAAGAATCATATCAAAATTGCCTGGAGAATGCACCCCAAGGAGCAATTTTTCGTGCACGAACGAAAAATGCTGTCATTACTGCATATAATTCAGGAAAAGTGCTTTTTCAAGGTGCAAAACCGGAAGTAGAAATAGAAAATTGGGATACAGACGGATTGCAAATGAAAAATAAAGCGAGCAAAAATACAGCCTCAAAGATATATCATCCACCCCAATCATTGTTTTTAAGTAGCCATATTGGTTCGGATGAGTCAGGGACTGGTGATTACTTTGGTCCGATTACTACTTGCGCGGTCTACGTAAATGCGGAACAGATAGAGTTATTAAAAGAAATGGGCATTCAAGATTCCAAAAAAATTACAGATAATACTATTGAACTTCTATCAAAAGGGTTAGTGGAACTAAATATTCCTTACTCCTTGATGATTTTACATAACGAGAAATATAATGTACTCCAGTCACGTGGCTGGTCACAGGGGAAAATGAAAACGATGCTTCATCATGCTGTTATTGAGCGATTATTAGATAAGATCGGTGACGCACCCTACGATGGTATTTTAATCGACCAATTTTGCGATCCTTCTATTTATCTAAAACACTTAGGTACAGAAGGGAAAAAACTCGCTGACAAAACATATTTCATGACCAAAGCTGAATCTTATTCCATTGCAGTAGCTGCAGGATCAGTCATTGCCAGAGCAAGCTTTGTAAAAGAAATGGATCGGTTATCCGAAATGGTTGGATTTGATCTATTGAAAGGTGCTTCTCAAAAAGTGGATCAATTGGCAGCTGAAGTGATCCGTGCCAAAGGGGAGACTGTGTTACCTAAAATTGCGAAAGTCCATTTTGCAAATACGGAGAAAGCGAGAAGATATTTGTAATTTTGAAAACTTAGCCCCTGCTGAAGAGCAAGGGCTAAGCCACAATGTTAATTAAAACGTCCATAATCTTATTCGAAGACATGCTACTCCTGTCTCGCTTCCTTTATCTATGAAAATATTTTCTCGGAAAAAAGAGTATAAGAATGTCCATTTGAAGCTGCCTTCCTTTATATTTGCTTTCTACGTTTATGAATATAGAGAAAAATCAAAAATACAAGACCAGTAGCAATTAAAACATAAGCAAATTTTGAATAAACTTCTAAAAATCCGAGTATATCAATCCATGACGCCCCTAATACAGTACCAACTATTACGAGCAAAGCATTCCAAATAATAGTCCCAATCATTGTAAGAAGTAAAAATAACCAAAACGTCATTCCCGACATCCCTGCCGGAATAGAAATAAGACTTCTAACAATTGGAACCATTCTACAGAAAAACACTGCTGCATAGCCATGCTTATCAAACCAAGCTTTTGCCATATGCAAATCTTGCTTTTTCAAACGAATAATCGACTGCCAGCGCTCGATAATTATTTCCAATCTTTCCACATGAATGAGTCTGCCCATGCCATACAAAATAATTGCCCCTAAAATGGACCCTGTCGTTGCGGTAATAATGACGCCGAATACGGATAAATTTGTATAGGTTGTCATAAATCCACTAAACAACAGAATTACTTCAGAAGGTACCGGCGGAAAAACATTTTCTAATGCCATCATCAATAAAACACCGGCATAACCAAACTTTTCTAACATCTCTATAACCCAATCTTGCATATGGACTCCTCCATTAACTAAGCATGTACACTAGTATATGAATTGGATAGCCGCTTTCATGCCGAAAGAAAAAACCCTTGTCCAAATAACAAGGGTTAATAATACCTTACAATCAATTAGAAAAACAGATTAAGTATCATGTAACTAATGCCCGCAATCGTTGCTGATATTGGTAACGTAATAAACCAAGTTATTAGCATCGTTTGGGCTGTTCCCCATTTTACACCCCGTAATCGATGGGAAGTTCCTACACCAAGAATTGACGAAGAAATAACATGGGTGGTACTAACCGGTAAATGAATGAAAGTTGCACCAAAGATGACCGCTGCACCTGTAATATCCGCTGCTACACCGTTGACAGGTCGTATTTTCATAATCTTACCGCCGACTGTTTTAATAATTTTCCATCCGCCCATTGCTGTACCTAATGCCATAGCAAGCGCACAAATAAATTGTACCCATGTTTGAATATCATCAGATGATTGATAATTATTAACGATCAATGCCATTGTAATAATACCCATCGCTTTTTGAGCATCATTGGTACCATGAGAATATGCCTGTAAAGCAGCTGTAGCAATTTGAATACTTCTAAATCTTCTGTTTGTCTTCGATAAATTATTATTTCTAAAGACTACTTTAAAAATGCTGTATACGATAAAGCCAACAGAAAAAGCAAGTAAAGGCGAAGCGATAAGTGCGACTATTATTGTCAAGAATCCACTATAGTTTAAAGCACTAAATCCTGCTGCAGCAATGGCAGCACCCGCAATTGAACCAATTAATGCATGGGAAGAGCTACTAGGAATCCCGTAATACCATGTAATTAGATTCCATGCAATGGCGGCGATTAATGCAGCAATAATTACCAAAGACCCATTATCCAATGTGAACGGATCAACAATGTCTTTTGTGATAGTCTTCGCGACACCAGTAAAAGTCATTGCTCCGATAAAGTTCATCACAGAAGCTAATATGATTGCGCTTCTTGGTGTCAAAGCCTTAGTCGAAACGGAAGTTGCAATGGAATTAGCTGTATCATGAAATCCATTAATAAAATCAAAAGCGACAGCTAAAAGTACAATTAGTAATGTTATTAACAGTAGTGTATCCATTATTTAAATTGCTCCTTAAGCATTTTTCATGATGATAGCTTCAAATGTATTTGCCACATTCTCACAGCAATCTGCAACATCCTCAAGCTGTTCATAAATCTCTTTATATTTAATTAGTTGAATTGGATCTTTTTCTACTTGAAATAAATCTTTAATAGATGCGCGGTGAACCGTATCACATTTTGACTCATAATCTTTAATCTTTATTGCATGTCGTCTAATTTGAAGTAATTTTTTCTTTGATAATAAACCAACAGATTTATCAATTTCAATGACACTATGTTGAATTGCCTCAACGAATTTTAACATATAGTCATCAGCCACATATATTGAATACATATCAAATAAAGCAGCAGTATGCTCTAATCCATCCAAAACATCATCCATATGCATTGCCAACGCTAAAATGTCTTCTCTCTCAATAGGCGTAATAAAAACCTTATTCAAATCTTGAATAACTTGATGAACGAATGAATCTCCCTTGGTTTCGAATTCTTTCATTTTTTCTGAGAAATACTTAATATCTTTTTCTGACTTTAACTTATATTCAGCAAAAAAATTAGTACTTTCTACAAGATTTGCCGATATATTGTTTAAATGATCGAAAAATTTATCTTCCTTTTTGAATATCATAGCTCTATCCCCACCTTACAAAAATTACACCTCAATAATAATAGCGTATTTTGTCAAAATTAACATAGAATTCACCTATATTTAACATAAAATTTACAATTGGCATCGGACAGGAGAGAAATATTGGAGGATTATACAATTTATTCTTGATAATAAGCGAGTTCTATTAATGAGCGGTAGCCGTTTATAATTAATAATTTATTGTGGTGAGCCATTTTACGAAATATGGGAGCTGCTTTACGAAGATGTGTGCTAATATTCGAAAATGGGAGCCACTTTTACGGTTTGTAATTAAATTAATTGAATGAATCATCATAAATAAAGAAAGGTTTGCGTTTTATAATTTTCCAATTGTTTTTTAATTTCCTTTCGTGTCTCATCCAATATATTAACATTTGGCAATTGATAAAATATACGTTAGCAATAGTATCAACAATTATCGGAAAGTTTTAGATACTTTAATCAAAAACGAGTACCTACAAAATGTAGATACTCGTTTTTTTAGTTAAACTTCTAATTCACTTTTCATATATAACGTTTCAATTACTTTCTTTAATACATATGGCGTATAAATAAATGCACTCTTTTTATAAAGGCGTTCCGTTAATTTATGCGCATCTTTTCCGAATGGCCCAATATTTAAAACGGGTGCCTGTAATTTTTGCATTCCTTCAAATGGAATATTATACACTTCTCCCCAAACAGGAGTATTATCAACATAAGCTTTCCAACCGCTATCGTGTTTATCATAATTCACATAACTTAAATCAGAAATTCCGTTAAAATAATGTACTTGTTTCGCTTCTACTCGAAATTCGTTTAAAAGAGTATGCTGCGTAAGTTTAATCAGTTCTTTCACTAATACATCTTCTGATGAATTAATTGCAGGATAATAAGGTGGGGCATAAAACAAAATGGTTGCTGGTGCCAACTCTTGACAATTTAGCATTAATTGATCGCTCATCTGAATCGACTTCTCCCTTTCATCGAGGGTTTCATCAGCAATTACCTTATTTTTGATTGCTTCTATTGCTTCAGAGCCTAGTTTTTCTTCCGCGTGAGCTAGCAATTCTGTATATTCTAAAACATTTATTTTTCCAATTGGTGAAACATTCTCTCTTCTACATATTTCTTCATAATTTTCTTCGCACTCTCTCATTGCTTTTATAGCCGTATGTTTAAAAGTCCCCATAATTTCTTCTGCATTTCTATTCATGAGAAAAACATTATATAATGCAGCAGTATGATGACTCGTTTGTGTAGAATAATCTGTCTTTAGATCATTATATTTCAAACAAATAGGAAGAGGTGTTCTCTCCCCATACACCTCTTCAACAAAGTCATTATTGAACTCCATCGCTTTGGTCAAATATGCAGCCATATAATGGCCTGTAATACCGGTGAGTGGTTCTCCTGCATGTGTTTCACGTCCATAAAACAATGCGGAAGGCATAATTTTACCAATTGTACCGGAATAAATATAATAGTTTTCGTCTAATGGTTTTTGGGAAAACGACGGTTCACTATTAAGAAACAGTTCATATTCTAAGTCATATTTTTCACTAAGACCGATGAGTCCGTCAACAGCTGCTCTCATTCCTGCAGAATTCACTTCCTCATCCGGTACGGTGAGTAACATTAAATTAATTGGCCATGCTTCCGTACTTGCTGTTTCTAATAGATGCAGATGGAGAGCAAGCCCCATTTTCATATCCATCGTTCCACGTCCAAATAAATAATCACCCGACTCTAAGTCTCTTTGAGCGTCTTCGGGTAATTCATTCTTTCGATTTTTTAATTCCTCTGTTAATGCACGTGGCTGAAAAGCTAAATCTCCGAGCGCTCCGAACTCCTCTGTATGAACAGTGTCAAAATGACTGATAAGTACTACTGTTTTATTTGTTACTCCACTATGATACAGAGCCGTTACTGCATTTCTTTCTTTCCAAGCATCGTGTAAATGAATATAGGAACGATGCTTCTTAAAATAATCTATTTCTAGTAATTTATTTTTAATTCGATAAGCAAAGTCAATTTCTCCTTGTGTTCCAGTTCGGCTTTGCCAGCTAACTAATTCACAAATTAAATCTTCTAGTTGCTTTGGTGTGCTCCACTTTTTTAACATATCTCTCATTGTATTCCTCCTATCCTATTATTCTCGCTATCTATTCTTTCGATTCGTTTAAATAATATCCAAGAAATCGTTTTTCTACGTTATTCATATGAACAATCATCTTATTTCTTGCCAGTACAACATCTTGCTTCTTTAATGCTTCAATGATTTCTTGATGTTCTTCACACGCATCTTTAGCACTTGTAGGCACTGTATTTGAAAGAATTAAAAATGCTCGATTTACACCTGTATTTACTCGATGAATCATTTTTCGTAATTCACTATTTTTATTTCGAGAGGCTAATAATAAATGAAAATCACGATCTAATTCTATAAAATCATTATAGCTATTCCTCTCAATCGTCTCTCGTTGTTTTTCTACATTATCCATTAATTGTGTAATGAAGTTTTCATCAACTGTATGCATTATCTTTTCGATATTATGTACTTCCAATAAACTTCTTAACTCCATATATTCAAGTGAATCTTCTTTGGTAAAACTGGCCACTGTCGCTGGACGGCCTTTTTGTTGAACAACTAATCCTTCTGCCGCTAAACGGTTAAGGGCATCCCGTAACGGAGTGCGGCTGATTCCTAAATTATTAGCCAATTTTTCTTCGGGTAATGATTCTTCTTCTTTTAAAGTTCCATTTGTAATCGCTTGCTTTAAAATATTGAATGCTTGATCGGCCAATGTCTCCGTCTGCTTTATACCTTGCATATGGCTCACCCTTTTCTATTTCAGTATACTGTATACAAATAGTATAAAATATGTCGGACTATTTGTAAACATTTCCTTTTTTGAAAAATACCCCCTCTAGTTCTAACACTAAAGGAGGTAAAATTTATTTAGTAATGAATCTTTCTATTCGATTCATACCTTCGACAATATTTTCCATTGAATTTGCATACGATATCCGAACATAACCTTCCCCATGCGTTGTAAAGGCACTTCCGGGAACTACTGCTACATGTTCTTGTTCTAATAATTGAGTCGCAAAATCAAAAGACGTCAATCCCAAAAAGTGTATTGATGGAAACATATAAAAAGCTCCACTTGGTTTACTCATCGTAAAACCCATTCCAACTAATCGATCATACACATAATCTCTGCGCTCCATATATGCTTCATTCATTATTTCAGGAGTAACGCGAGAATTAGTTAATGCTTCCATTGCAGCAAATTGGCTAGGAAGGGAGGCGCAAATTGAATTATTCAAATGAACTTTTAATACTTGTTTCATCAGCTCATCTTGACCTAATACAAACCCGATTCTCCATCCTGTCATTGCATGTGATTTTGAGACTCCGTGGACTAAAAACAGTTTATTACGGAGTTCTGGATAGGATGCAAAAGAAATATGTTCTGATTCGAATGTGTTCTCACTGTATATTTCATCTGATATGACAAAAATATCATGTTTGGATAGAACAGCAACAATACTATCCATCTGTTCTTTCGACAACGTCATCCCAGTCGGATTTGATGGGTAATTAAAAATAACAGCTTTTGTCTTTTCATTAATTAATCGTTCTAATTGTTCAGGGTCAGGTATAAAATTTGTTTCCGTAGTATCAAGATATACTACTTTTGCTCCACTCAACTCAATACTTGGTTCATATCCGGAATAAATAGGGGCAGGTAAGATTACCTCATCACCAACCGAAAGAATGGTTCTCAAAAGTGAATCAATGCCTTCGCTTGCACCATTTGTTATTACAACTTCATCTTCAGGATGATAATAAAAATTGTACTTATCCCGAAAGAAATCAGATACACTTTTTCTTAACTCCACTAATCCAGCATTATGGGAATATCCCGTTAGATTACTTTTAATTGCCTCAATCCCAGCTCGCTTAACAGATTCTGGTGTAGAAAAATCTGGCTCCCCAATTGTAAAATTAATTCCATCTTTATACTGAACGACCTGGTTAGCAAATACACGGATACCAGGAACTTGAATTTTTTTTACTGTATTGTTTATTTTATTGAGCATACGTGACATCCCTTCTCAGTTAACCGTACTTAATATGTTTACTGTATACAACTATTTGATATCGTATGGCATATCTAATTTTTTGTAAAATAATTTGAATATTTTTAGATTGATAGAATGTTTTTGCCGCCAAATCTGTATTAATTATACGATTAATTGTATATTGTTTCATTTTTTTACTAATCAAAATTTAATTGACAATTATTTTACGGTCTTGTATTCTATTAAAGTATACAGTATACGAGTTGTATAATGATTGTAAAATTGAGAGGATAAATAGATTTTAAATTGGTAGTGTTTGAGTGAATAATATACAATTTTTATCCAGTTATTGTAAGCGATAACTTCTTTTACTATATAAAAAATTGAACAATAAGGAGAGGAAAAAATGATTAAAAGAATTACATACCCTATATTAACAGCTTTATTAGTACTTGGCATTTTTACTGGATGTTCTAGTAATGAAGCGTCGAAAACAGAAGGAGATAATAAAGAAAGTGCCGATTCTATTACTTTACAATTAGGGCACGCGTTATCTGAAGGAACACCTGCAGCTGATTTAATTGATGAAATGGCTGATAATGTAGCAGAACAAACTGATGGCCGAGTGACAATTGATGTGTTTCCAAACAGTCAACTAGGTTCGGAGACAGAAATGCTGGAACAGGTACAATTAGGCACAATGGAATCAGCAGCCATTATGGTTGGTACAATGCAAGCACTTGATATGCGAATGGCAATTGAAGATCTACCTTATATGTGGAAAGATATTGACCATGCTCGTGAAGCTTATAAGGGAGAGTTTGGTGATTACTTAGCTGATGTAATGGCTGAACAAGGAATGACAAAGATTGGGTATCTCGAATGGGGTTTTAGACATGTTACAAATAATTCACGCCCAATTGTAGAACCTGAAGATATAAAAGGTTTAAGTATCCGAGTTGCCGAGACTAGTCTTCGTGTAGATGCCTTTGAACAGCTTGGAGCACTTCCGACAGTTATGGCTTTTAGTGAAGTTTATGGTGCTTTACAACAAGGTGCTTTAGATGCCCAAGAAAACCCATTAGCTAATATTGTCGCACCAAAATTTGATGAAGTCCAAAAATACTTATCTTTAACTGGCCATTTCTATAACACTATTATGATGGTTGTAGCAACAGATGTATGGGATCAAATCTCAGAAGTAGATCAACAAATTATTTTAGACGAAGCAAATCGCATTTCTGAAGAAGTTACAGTTATTAACGATGAAAAAGAAGATGATTATGTACAGGAATTAAAAGATCGAGGAATGGAAGTTAACGACAACGTTAATAAAGAAGCATTCCGTGAAGCAATGCTCCCTGTATATGATAAGTGGGAAGAAGAAGTTTTTGGAGAAGAATTAATGAATATTTATAGAGAGGCTTCCGGATGGTAATTACCATCCGGTTTATATCATTCTAAGATAGTAAGGGAAATACCTAACCTTTTTTAGGTAAAGGGGAGATCTTTATGAAGATAACCGATTATATTGTTAAATTTTTATACATCCTATGTATTGCTGCCATTACAGGATTAACGCTTATCGTTTTTATTCAAGTATTTTCACGATTTATTAAGTTTTCATTACCAGGGACAGAAGAGTTAGCAAGGCTTCTCGTTGTTTGGTTGACGTTCTTAGGCTCAAGTTTAGCAATTTACGAAAAAATGCATTTAGCTGTCAATTTTTTTGTCGGACTAACGAGTGAAAAAAATCAAAAAAGAATCCATGTTTTTGTACACTTTCTTATGATGGTATTTTTCGGAGTCCTGGCGTTTTATGGATTTAAATTGACTTTTTCAGCGATGACGACGACTTCGTCTACCCTACAGTTGCCAATGGGGATTTTCTATGTAGCGATTCCGCTTAGCGCTTTATTCTCACTTTACTTTCTCTTTATTAATATGTTAAACCCTTCTATAAAAGGAGGGGAACCTGAGCTATGATCATTGCAATATTAGTCATCTTTTTCGCTTTATTATTTCTAGGTATGCCTATTGCTTTTATTCTCGGACTCGTTTCCGTTGCGATGCTCTTCATGGGGAACGTTTCATTAGAAATTTTAGTACAACGAATGTTTGCTGGTGTAAATAACTTCTCTTATTTGGCTCTCCCACTCTTTATTTTAGCTGGTAATATTATGGGTAAGGGTGGCCTAACAAGAAGATTAATGGCTTTTGCTAACGCTTTGGTCGGAAGGCTTTCTGGAGGATTAGGAATGACAGCAGTCGTTACAAGTGCCCTTTTTGGTGCCGTGTCAGGTTCTACTGTTGCAACAACGTATGCAGTTGGTTCTGTCCTCGTGCCTAGGTTGAAAGAAGAAAAATACAGTAATTCGTTTATCGCAAGTATCATCGGACCATCTGGAGTGTTGGGCTTAATAATTCCACCAAGTATTACAATGGTTATTCTTGGAATTACAGCTAATATCTCCATAGGAAAATTATTTATTGCTGGAGTTTTACCGGGAATTTTACTTACTTTTTTTATTTGTATTTATGTTGCTTTTATGGCAAAAAGGAAAGGATATGGAGTTGTTGAAACAGAAAGAATAAGTGCGAAAGAGTTTTTCCGAGTTAGTCGCGAAGCTTTTTTTCCGTTATTAACGCCTGTATTCATTTTAGGTGGAATATTTAGTGGGTTGGTTACAGCAACCGAAGCAGCTGTTATTGCTGTTGTATATGGTTTTATTTTATCGATGTTTTATAGAGAATTAACGTTTAATAAATTTAAAGAAATCATGGTGTCTTCAGCTGTTACTTCTGCAACCATCTTAATTATTATTTCGGTTGCGAATGCTTTCACCTATGTCTTAACTGCAAATAAAGTTCCGGCAATGATTTCTGAGTTCTTTTTACAATTTGCAAGTACACCTATTCAATTTTTGCTCGTTGTATCTTTAATTTTATTGATTTTAGGTACATTAACAGAGGTTACATCCTTAATAATCTTACTTAGTCCTATTTTCATGCCAATTGCTCTTCAATATGGTATCGATCCAATTCATTTTGGTATGGTACTGATCATGAACTTTGCTTTAGCAAATATCACTCCACCAGTTGGTCTTTCTTTAATTGCTGGATGTAGTATTACAGATAGGGATATGGGAATTGAAGATACTTTCCCTTATATACTACATATTATTGGTATCGTTGCTCTAGTTGTACTTATCATTATTTTTGTACCAGGAATATCTACTGTAATTCCGAATCTTTTTGAGTAAGGGATGAGAATTATGATCAGAAATACAATGGAAACAACTATTTACGAAAATTTACATGGTGGATCCGGCAAAGTTGAAATTCGCACGAAAATTAATCAAGATGATAAAGTAAAAGGATTAAAACTTTTTGCTGAAGTAACTCTTATGCCTCATTCTTCAATCGGGTATCATTACCATCGTGATGAAGCAGAAGGATATTATATTACAGAAGGATCCGGCGTGTTTATTGACCATAATGAGGAAAGAAAAGAAGTTAGGACTGGTGACTTATGTTTAATAACGAAAGGTCAGAGTCACGGGATAGAGAACGTTACGAATAACGAATTAAAATTTATTGCTATTGTGTATTAGTAAATTCTATCAATTATGCAAAAAAAGATGAGACTAAATCTGTCTCATCTTTTTCATTTCTTATTGTACAAATCCACCAATTAAAAATTGATCTTGCATAATTACTAGATAGGCTCCATTTTCTTGTCTTGTTACATCAACATCAACCTCAACAGCATCCAATAAAGAATCCACTTCATTATAGTTATTAATTAAAATTTCCATATTTTTAGAAACAACATCTTCTTCATCGAATTCCCCATCCGCGAACGCATCATATAGCTGGTCTTCCGTATCGTCGTATACTTTTGCATCATCAATTCCTTGAATAGATATAGTAACAACAATATTTTCAGGAGAGTATGCTTCTGCAGAAACTATCTCATATTTAGTCTTAGAAAGAGCTTTTAGAAAAGCATCTGCAAGGTCCGAAATTTCTTTATCCGTTACACCGGTACCTTCCATATTGGTTTTCGTATTTTCGATATACATCTCTTTAAAAAAGTGTTTTTGAATTTCAGCTTCATCTTCTTTATCCGATTTTGACATTGAATCCGGAGCTTTTTTAATAAACTCTTCTTCATTTTGGAATACAGTAGCCTGAATTAAGGCGTCTACATAGGCGGAAGCTTCTTCTTCAAATACCTTCAATTCTTCTTCATCGAAGTCTTCCATTTCACCAATATCTTCTTTTAGTCCCTCTCCATCTGCAATAGTTGGTTCTACACTTTTAATCTCATCAATAGCATCATACTTACTGAACTGGTGAACAAATCCATTTACGGTTTCCGCTTCTCCATCTAATGTAAAGGTTACATTCTGCTCTACTTTTTCTACAAGATAAGTAGAATTATTTATTACAAGAATGAGTTCAAAATTATCTACTTTCATATCTTCAGAGTCGAGATCGGAGTCTACATCAAAATCCTCTAATCCTCCTTCATCATTGAAGACAATTTCTTCTACCATTGCATGGATATCTTCTTCACTCCCAGTAAAGGTAAAAATATATTGATCATCTTTTTCTTCCATATTAAACTTTTTAAAAATATGAGGATCAAGTGCTTTATAATACTCTACTGGATTTTTATCAAATTCGACCATGTTTTCAATATTAGCAAAGTAATCTGTATCTCCCCAAGATTCAATATCACCATCGTCGTACTCTACTAGAATATCGTCCGATTCGAAATAAAGAGAAATTTTTTCTTCTTCGTCCTCAACCGTGACAGAACTTCGATCATTTGCAATATCAATTGTTATAATACCTTCATTTGTCATATCATCATATGTATCGTTAAACGTCACTTCCACTGATTCTACATTAGAATGGGATTTTTCCGAACGGCTTAAAATATCTTCTGGAGATGAGCTAGATAAAATACTATCTAAAACAGATGAACAACCTCCTAATATAAAGATAGACATTAACATAGCTAATAATAATTTCTTATTCATGCATAAACTCCTTTTTAATTGTTACATTTTATTTAAGTTTTCTTAACTAAACGTATTATACGCTAAACTATCCAACGTTCACATAGCAAATAAGAAAAATGGTAATTATTTACTAGTATTAATTGGTCCTACCCATTACTTTTATTTTATTTATTATCCAATAAAAGGAATTATTACATATGATTAACTATATCAAAATTAAAAAAGACTAACTATATCGCCTTTTAGCGAAGTTAGTCTTTCATTAAATCATCATTTATTTTACTACCATTACTGGACAGTTAGCTCGTTTTACAACTTTATGACTAACACTACCTAAAACCATTTCTTGAAAAGCATTCAATCCTCGACTTCCAATAACTAACAAATCGTATGAATTGTTATTAGCAAATTCTACAATTGCAGGACCAGGTTCTCCATGGAAAATTTTCATCGTATACGGAATATGTGTATCATTTATTTTGTTTATTGCCGGGGAAATTTTTTCTTTTCTTTTTAATTCTAATTCTTCCTTACTCGATGCGTGTAAGACTTCCCCTTTTGCTTTTGAATACCCAGCAACTAAGATGACATCAATTTGGCATTCTTTTGATAAACTAGCAATTTTAATTGCTTCCTCTGTTGCTCTTAAGGAGTGCTCTGATCCATCAACTGCAAGCAAGATTTTTTTATACATATTTTCGCTCCTTATTTATTTTTTGCTATTTCTCCAATCATTTAACTTACAGCAAGTCTATCAACCATTTTTCTACTGGACTCATTTAGCCCTTCGATATTAACTTTATTATTATTTTCTCTATATTTTACTACTACTTTATCTATGGCAGATACGGCCGAATCATCCCATACAGGAGCATCAGTAAAGTCAATTACTATATGCTGATTTTTTATTTTATAGTCAAACGCTTCTACAAAACTTTCAACTGAAGCAAAAAATAACTGACCGCTAACTTGAAATACTATTTTTTCTTTACGTTCTAGTTGAGTCACCTTTATTTTAGAAATTTTGGCAACAAAGAAAATCGCACTTAAAATAACACCAGCAATGACTCCTTTGGACAGGTCTTTTGTAGCCACTACAATAATCACTGTAACAAGCATTACGGTAGCATCTGATTTCGGAGCTTTTACTAAATAAGTAAAGGAAGACCAATCAAATGTTCCAATCGACACCATGATCATAATTCCAACTAATACTGGCATCGGGATTTGAACTACTAAATCCCCCAATACGATAATCAGAAACATTAAAAAAGCTCCTGCAACAAAAGTAGATAGGCGGCCTCTTCCACCGGACTTAACATTTATTACAGACTGCCCAATCATTGCACAACCTGCCATTCCACTAAAAAATCCATTGATAATATTGGAGATCCCTTGTCCTCTCGATTCTCTATGTTTATCACTCTCTGTATCAGTCATATCATCAACAATTGATGCTGTCAGCAAAGATTCTAAAAGACCGACAATCGCTAATGCAAATGAATATGGTAATATTATCAGAAATGTTTCTAAAGAAAATGGAATGTCAGGGATTAAAAATACTGGTAGAGTTTTGGATATTTCTCCTAAATCCCCTACTGTTCTCAGATCAATGTTTCCATAAATCACCACAGCTGTTAAAAGTATGATAGCGATCAGTGGTGCCGGTATTGTTCTAAAAAAGCGTGGTACAATATAGACTATTAAAAGCGTTATCGCAACAAAAATATAAGTCAATGTCGAAATCCCTACAAAGTGTGGCACTTGAGCTAGGAATATGAGAATAGCAAGTGCATTTACAAAACCAATCATGACTGCGCGCGGAATAAACTTCATTAATTTTGCTATTTTGCATACACCTAAAATTAATTGAATAACCCCAGTTAATATCGTCGCTGCAAGTAAATATTCTAAACCGTGATCGCGAACAAGTGGTAACATTAAAAGTGCCATTGCTCCTGTTGCTGCTGAAATCATCCCCGGTCTTCCACCTACAAAGGAAATGACTACTGCAATACAGAACGAGGCATATAATCCAATCATCGGATCGACTCCTGCTATAATGGAAAAGGCGATCGCTTCCGGAATTAACGCTAAAGCCACAACGATTCCAGAAAGTATATCCCCTCTAATGTTTGAAAACCATTCATTTTTAATCGTTTCTATCAATTTATCGTTTCTCCTTTTCTAATCTGTTAAATCCATTCCGACACAATAAAAACTAGTATAGCATTTCCTGTCCCAAAAAGGAACAATTTTGGGAAAGGGATTTTCAAACAATAAAATGGTATAATTAACGAGTGATGATGAATTGTAAATAAAGGAGTTTATTATGATTATTGGGTATTCTAGGCCATTATATGAAGATCTCCAATGTGATCAGCAAATTACATTATTAAAGGAAAGAAACTGTAATAAAATTTTCAAAGAAGACCACACTTCAGCTAAGAGAAGACTAGAGCTAAAAAGAGTAATTGATATGCTTCAACCTGAAGATTTATTAATCGTAACACGACTTTATGCTCTTGCAGACTCTACCCATCATTTAGCGGAATTACTAATCGAGCTAGAGAAAAAGAAGGCATTCCTTATTTCTATCCAGGAAAATATTGACACAAGAAAAAAAGAAGGATTTTCTTTTTCCTATATCGTTAATCAGATAGCTGAGTTTCAAAGTGAAGTGATCAGTGAAAAAACAAAAAAAGGAATCGATAAAGCGAAAGAAAGGGGAAGTAATCTAGGAAGGCCAAAAAAACCAGATGAAAATGTGCAAAAAGCTATTTTAATGTACAAAAGTAAAAACTATACTCTGAAAGAAATAAGGGAAGAGACAGGAATTAGTAAATCTACACTATACAGATATTTAGAAAATTAGAGATTCCTATATTTGGTTTTATAATTGATATCTAAAGAGGGGGTGACTAATTATTTCCGTACATAATCTCTCCCTCAGTAAGGAATTAAACAGCGCTTCGAGATAGTTCAGCTTCTAACTGTAGCAATTTTCTTTTTGCTTCGACCCCATCTCGAAATCCTGATAATTCACCATTTTTGCGAATAATCCGATGGCATGGAATAAAAATAAGCGCCGGATTTTTTCCTATCGCTGAAGCGACCGCACGTACAGCCAAGGGATTGCCTATTTTCTCTGCTAATTCGCTATATATAGAGGTTTCCCCATACGGAACTTCAGTCAATGCTTTCCAAACCGTTTTTTGAAAAGGACTTCCAAGTACATCTAACGATACGTTAAATTGCTGACGTTTTCCTTCAACATACTCAATAAGCTGAGTCATATAGTTTTTTATCATCGTGTCATTTTCTTCAATTTTGCAACCTTTACATATTTGTTGAAGAGATTCTTCATGCTTTTTTTCATTATGGCTGTTAATGCTTACATAACATACTCCACTATCAGTTGCTCCAATAAAAAAATACCATGATTTATGAATCGTCTCAGAATAATAAACTACTTTTTCTGTTCGTATTTTCTTCACCTCCACTAAAAAATGAACACCTTTTGTTATCTATTTTAACGTAAAGGTGTTCATTAGGAAACTCAATTCATAAAGCTGTAGATAAAAAAGAATTAGAGGAAATTTACTTAAAAATTTTTACCGCATTCTTTCATCAAAATCTCCTTTATACTTTTCTTCGCTTTGTGAATCGTCTTGTGTTTTATGCTGCTTTTTTTCTTGCTCCGCATTTATCTTTAAATCTTCCATTGGAATGGTGTCCGTAAATTTTTGATTTTCAAAATCATCTAGCGGGGTTCGTTCGTCCTCATGATAATCGTGTTGCTTTGGAATTTTTTTTGTAGATTTTTTATCTGCATTTTTCATATGATTCACTCCCTTGGTCTTGTTACTAGTATTTATCCCAGTTCCAAGGGAGGTAAACATCATATAAGATTTTAACTTCCTTTACAAAATTTTTCTCTATACGAATTAAATAGTCAATTTATTAAACGCAGGAAACAGTCACGGCTCCTAAACTATCGAAGTCGGCAACTACTGTGTCACCAGATTCAAGCGTAATCGCTTCAGACATTGCACCACTAAGCACAATATCGCCATTTTTAAAACCTTTACCTTTTGCTCCTAACTGATTTGCTGCCCAAACCATTGCTTTCAAAGGGTGACCCAAGACAGCCGCACTAGATCCCGTTTGTTGCACCTGACCATTCTTGGACATTACCATTCCAATATTACCTAAGTCAACGGCATCAGGTAAAGTTAGTTTACTTCCAACAACAAATTTGGCGGAAGAGCAATTATCGGCAACAACATCTACTAGCGTGAAACGGAAGTCTTTATACCGACTGTCGATCACTTCCAGTGCTGGTGCCACATATTTTGTTGCACGTAAGATATCTTCTTCCGTAATATTTTCTCCAATAATATCTTCACCGATAAAAAAAGCTATTTCAGGTTCAATTTTGGGATGGATTAATTCATTTCGATTAATCGGTTCCCATTCATGGGCTAGCATATCCGCATGCAAATATCCATAAATTGCATCGTTGACACCCATCATTTCTTGTTTTGCTTTACTTGTTAATCCAAGTTTTATTCCGACTTTTTTCGTATTATTTTCTTTTATTCGTCGGCTAAGTAATCCATCTTGCAGTTCATATGCTTGATCGATTGTTAAACCTGGATATTCATCTGTAATTTTTATAACTTCATGGACATCTCTCTCAGCATAAAGTAGGTATTCTATAATATCTTTATCATTACTTGTTTTACTTGTCATTTTATGCCTCCACCTTTTGATTTTCTGCTAATTTGGCAGCAACGTCTAAAATCATATCTTCCTGCCCACCAACAACTTTTAACCTTCCTAATTCCATCAAAATGTCTCGTGGATCAAGACCGAATCTTTCTCCCGCTCTCTCCGCATGAAGTAGGAAGCTTGAATAGACTCCAGCATACCCCATAGCTAGACTACCTTTTTTAATTTCCTGACTACCTTGAATAATTGGTCCGACAACATCTTCGGCTAGATCCATCATTTTATATAAATCAATGAAGAGATTGTATCCCATCCGTTCCATAACAGCGATTAAAACCTCTGTTTGCGTATTTCCTGCACCTGCCCCTAGACAGCGAACACTTCCATCAATACGAGTTGCTCCTTCTTCAATTGCTGCAAGTGTATTCGCAACAGCAAGCGATAAATTGTTATGAGCATGAAAACCGATCTCTATATCCAAAGAATGTCGAAGTGCTTTGATTCGTTCTTTTACTTGATGTGGAAGTAGTGCACCTGCTGAATCAGTTACGTACACTGCTTGTGCTCCGTAGCTTTCCATTAACTTTGCTTGTTCTACTAATTTATCTACTGGGACAGAGTGTGCCATCATTAAAAATCCTAAAGCCTCCATACCTAATTCTCGAGCAAGCTGAATATGTTGCGCAGATACATCAGCCTCTGTTGAGTGTGTTGCAACCCTCACTAATTTCGCTCCGATTTCTCTTGCTTCTTTTAGTTCGTGAACAGTTCCTATTCCAGGCAATAACAATACAGCAATCTTAGCTTTCTTAGCTTCTTCTACAGCCGCTTCGATTAGTTTAAATTCGTTAACAAGTGATTTTCCGTATTGGACAGTTGAACCACCCAATCCATCTCCATGGCTTACTTCAATATAATGCATACCCGCATTATCTAAAGCTCTTGTTACATCTCTTACTTGCTGTACAGTAAACTGGTGGGCAACAGCATGGCTTCCATCACGCAAACAAACTTCTGTTATTTTAATGTCTTTCCCTTTTTGATTAGCCATTACAATACTCCTTTCTTTTTTAAAGTTATGAAACTACTTTTATTTTTCTGGCAAAATCTTCACCAACTTTTGTTGCAGCTGCAGTCATAATATCTAAATTACCTGCATATGTAGGGAAATAGTCTCCTGCTCCTTCTACTTCAATAAAAATAGTTACCATATTGTCATCAAATAATGGCTCTTGTTTCAGACGATATCCTGGTACATATGATTGAACTTTTTTTACCATTTCCTTGATTGATTGTGTAATTTTCTCTTCATCCATATGTTTCACTTCACAATAAATTGTGTCTCTCATCATAATTGGTGGGTCTGCAGGATTTAAGATAATGACTGCTTTTCCTTTATCAGCACCGCCTACTTCTTCAATCCCACGACGTGTAGTTATCGTAAATTCATCGATATTTGCACGAGTTCCAGGTCCCGCACTAAGGCTTGCAATCGTTGCAACAATTTCTGCATACGATACATCTGCAACTTGGTTTACTGCATATACCATCGGAATTGTTGCCTGACCACCACATGTAATCATATTTACATTCTTGTATTCTTTCTCTGTATCTGTCGCTCCAACCGCCGGACTAAAAAACGGACCAACTGCTGCCGGTGTTAAATCAATCACCATTTTACCAAGATCTTTTAATATTTTTGCGTGGTTGATATGTGCTTTTGCAGAAGTAGCATCAAAAAATATGTCTGCAATATCAGGGTTATCGATTACACCTTGGATACCATTTGAATAGATTTGATATCCTCTCTCTTTTGCTCTTTTTAAACCTTCTGAGTCAGGTTCAATTCCAACCATTGCCGCAACTTCAATGACATCACTTTTTTCAAGTTTATACATTAAGTCTGTTCCTATATTACCCGAACCAATTATTGCTGCCTTTACTTTTCCCACTTTAGAAACTCCTTTCTATAATTCCTTATTTAAAAGATACATTTACTGTTCCTAGCGGCCCAAAATCTGCTACGATTTCATCACCAGATGTTATCGCTACCGCACTTGATAAAGCCCCTGGTAGAATTAACTCGCCCTTTTTAAGTGAAATATCAAATTCTGCTAGTTTATTCGCTAACCATGCGATCGCTTGTGCAGGATGACCTAAGGCTGCTGACCCTGAACCAGTAGCAATAATTTCATTGTTTTTCTTTAAAATCATTCCATTTGTGCGTAAATTTATTTCTTCCAATTTTTTCACTTGATCTCCTATAACTACTTTAGCGGATGAGCCATTATCTGCAACAGTATCAATTAGTTTTATTTTCCAATCTTCAATTCGACTATCAATAATTTCAAGTGTAGGAACGATATATTCAGTTGCCATAACCACATCTAAAAAAGTAATATTTGGACCAGTCAAATCTTCCTTCAACATAAAACCAATTTCGGCTTCTACTTTTGGTGCAATCATTGATTTAATATTGACGGTATCACCATTATTCACTTTCATATCGTCAAACAAATGTCCGTAATCAGGTTCATCGACGTTTAACATCTCTTGCATCGCCTTACTTGTTAGACCTATTTTTTTCCCAATAATCGTCTTTCCTTGTTCCACTTTTTTCTTTACTATTTCGAGTTGAATATGATAAGCATCTTCAACTGTCAATTTATTATCTCGACTCGTAAATGGCTTGATCTCTATTAAATTTTCTTCTGCTTCTAATAACTCATTTGCATAATTAATTATTTTAATTGTCATGTATTATTTCCCACCTCTTATTTCTATGCTTTTTAAACAAATGAAAGGTGAATTGAATTCACCTTTCATAACTATTATTTTATTTTTTTATCGTAATTGTCTTAGCTTCCGTATAAAATTCGAAGCTATGCCTACCGCCTTCACGTCCTATTCCACTCGCTTTTGAGCCACCAAATGGCGTTCTTAGATCACGGACATACCAACAATTCACCCAAAGAAGTCCGGAATTGATGGAGGAAGTAACACGTTGCGATCGTCTTAAATCATTTGTCCATACGACCCCTGCAAGTCCGTACAAAGAGTCATTTGCAATATCAATTGCTTCTTCTTCTGTTTTAAATGGAATAATAACAGGAACTGGACCAAAGATTTCTTCTTGAGCAACTCTCATTTTATTATCGACATCATATAAGACAGTCGGCATATAGAAATTTCCTTCTTCAAACCCTTCGACTCTCTTACCTCCGTATGCTAGTTTCGCTCCTTCTTCAATTCCAAGGTTAACGTAATAATCGACCGTCTCTAAATGACTTTTCGATACAAGTGCCCCCATATCTGTACGTTCATCTATAGGATCCCCGACTTTGATTTGTTTAACTGCTTCTACAAATTTTTCTAAAAATTTATCATAAACACTTTCTTGTACAAGTATTCTTGAACCAGCTAAACAAATTTCTCCTTGATTACGGAAAATTGCTTCGATGGAACCTTCAACCGCTTCATCTAAATCAGCATCCTCAAAAACAATATTAGCCGATTTCCCTCCTAGCTCTAACGAAACAGGAATAAGGCTTTTAGCGGCATTTTGCATCACTGTTTTTCCTGTAACAGTTTCTCCTACAAAAGCTAGTCTTCGAACATTTGAGTTAGTGGACATTTCTGTTCCTACTGTACTTCCTGGACCTGTTACAATATTAAGTACCCCAGGAGGTAAACCTGCTTCATTTGCAATTTTTCCTAACAGAACAGCACTTAACGGTGTATAAGAAGCAGGCTTAATAACAATTGTATTTCCTGCTGCTAGAGCCGCAGAGGCTTTCCAAGTCATTTGCATAAATGGTAGATTCCAAGGGATGATTAAGCTTGTAACACCTACAGGCGCATATTCGGTATAAGACATGAACTTATGCATATCATAATGTTCATGAACCAAATATTTTGCCATTTCAGCAAAAAACCTGAAGTTTGCGGCCGCTCTTGGAATATCGAATCCACGACTTTCTGAAATTGGCTTTCCTACATCTAATGTTTCAACCATCGCAAGTTCATCAACATTTTTCAATATTAAATCCGACATTCTGCAAAGGATAGCGGAACGTTCCTCTACAGGCATGTTACTCCATACACCGCTTGCAAAAGTACGTTGAGCAACATCGATTGCTCGTTTTGTATCATCTATGTTCGCATTAGCAACTGTTGCTAATTTTTTATTCGTTGCAGGATTAAGAGAGTCAAATGTCTCCCCAGACTTAGCATCAACATAGTTTCCATCGATAAAAAGTTTGGCATCTTGCACGACTGTCTTATTTGTCAGCACTTCTTTTGTCACTTATTATCCCTCCTAATCTGCCACCTCAACGACCATTTCAATTTCAATTGCTGTATTATTTGGAAGTTGGGCCATCCCTACTGCTGAACGACCGTGTTTTCCTTTATCACCAAATAATTTCCCTAGTAAGTCAGATGCACCATTTGCGACAATTGGTTGTTCTGTAAAATCTTCTGTTGAATTCACCATGACAAGTAATTTCACAAACTTCGTTATTTTGCTCAATTCTCCCATCTCGTCTTTAATGACAGCGAGTAAATTAAGCATCGATTGTTGAGCGGCTAAATACCCCTCTTCTGTTGTCAAGTCTCTGCCAAGTTTTCCGTGATATTCATCAACACCTTGACCGGCCGTGAAAATCAAATTTCCTGTCCGAACGCGGCTAACGTACGTTCCAACAGCTGGTCTGAGCTCAGGTAATTCAAGACCAAGTTCTGTTAGTTTTTCCTCTGGTGTACTCATTTACCAACCACTTCCTTGATATCTACATTTAAAAAGTCTAATGCGTTTATTCCTAAGATAGCTTTTCTCTCTTTAACCGTTAATTCAATCGTTTCATCGATTACTTTTCCAGGATTAATTTCTCGTAATAGGAAAGGATAATCAGACCCCATGACAATTTTTTCATAGCCGAAACGATCGATTAAATATTTAAGGTTAAGCGGATCATAATTTAGTGAGTCAAAGTAAAAGTTCTTCGCATAAAAACTAGGTGGCTTACTAATTTTTCGAAGATCTGGCCATACATTCCACCCCTGATCTAAACGAGGTAAAATATACGGGAACGAGCCTCCACCATGAGCGAAACAAATTTTTAAATTAGGAAACTTTTCAATGACTGCACCATTAATTAAACTGGCTGCAGCTAATGCTGTTTCACTCGGCATGCCTACAGTATACATAAAATTATGACGTGGAAATCTTTCTCTTCCGAGTGTTTCCCATGGGTGAACAAATAGAGGTACTTGCCATTTTTCCGCCATTTCAAAAAATTGGGTAAAGGCAGGGTCATCTAGATTTTTTCCATTAACATTGGTACCGATTTCAATTCCCTTTAAGCCAAGTTCCTTCACACATCGTTCCATTTCACGGATGGAGACATCAACATCTTGTAAAGGGACTGTCCCTAGACCAATAAATCGTGTTGGATTTCCCTTAACTGTTTCGGCAATAAAGTCATTTTGAATTCTAGACATTTCTTCAGCTGCTTCAGGCTCAGCCCAATAGGAAAAAGTAACTGGAATCGGTGACAATACTTGAATATCAACACCTTCATTATCCATATCGTGAATTCTTTTTTCGGGACTCCATACTTGATCAGTAACTTCACGGAAGACTTTTCCTTCTACCATAATATTGGCACCACATGAACATGTTTTTTCTAACGTCGGCCAGCGCCCACCACCAAATTTTCCTGCAAAGTTTGGAATACTTTCTGGAATTATATGTGTATGAAAGTCTACTCTCATGGTTGCCACAACTCAACTTCTTCTGGCATTACATGGTCACAATTATTACATGTTCTAAGTTCTTCACTTGAACCAAATTCATCAATCGCTTCTTTTAACTGAACAGCAATATCAGTAAGTTCAAGCGTAACTCTATGCATTTCATGGTCACAATTATCACAGAACCAAACCATATGCTCTTCTACACCATTTCCACGTGATTCTTCGATTACCATTCCGATCGTATCTGCAACTCGGTGAGGTGAATGCGGCACATTAGCAGGAAGCATGAATACTTCGCCTTCTTTTACCGTGACAACTTCTCTTTTACCTTCATCATTAATAATTTCTACATAGCAGTCACCTTTAATTTGATAGAAAAACTCTTCTGCGGGGCTAATGTGGAAATCACGACGTCTATTCGGACCACCGACCATCATAACAATCATATTAGAACCAGGAAACATTTCCTTGTTATTTACTGGTGGCTGTAGTTGCCCCTCATTTTCATCAATCCAACCTTGTAAACTAACTGCATTGAATTCTCTTGACATATGAATACCTCCATTTTTTTTAATTATTTTTCCAAGTATCACTAAACCAAAATTTAAAAATACTTCTTGTTTTAAAAGCTACTAATCTTTTGAATGCGCTAACATTTGTTATTTGAATTATCTCTTCTTCAGTTATTACTACTATAATAAAGTAACATTATGTGAAACAAGGCGATAATTCCATAGTATGAAATTAAACAAATTTCTATTGAATGAATCAACTCGAGTAATATCACATCGTTTTATTTCAATTTTTACGATCTTGCATTATTTCTCCCCCAACAGCCCAGCGTGATTGAGGTATTTCTTGTACAATGACACGCACCCTTTCTTTCGGAACTTCTAAATGTTCTGAAGTTGCATCAGTTAAGGCACTAATTAGCGATTTAACTTTACTTTCAGGTCTACCTTCTAATATTTGTAAATTAATAATAGGCAAATGAGCCCTCCCTTCTATTTAAGATATGCATATTAAAAACCATCCAGACAGTGTTAAGTGAGTAAAGGAATAGCTTTATCAATATTTCCTTCAAGAATTAATTCCCTAATCCTTGTCGATGAAATTCTTTCTCCATTTACACAACAGACAGGGCTTATAGTTTCGACATTGAAATAATGCTTTAACAATCGAATATCCCCAGTCCGCTTATGACCAAATCGAAAGTCTTCGCCTACGATTATATGAAGCGGTTTCATTTTTGCTAACTTTTCAATAAATGATTCAGCTGTTTTATTCAAATATTCTTCATTGAAAGTTGCAATTACTGTATGATCGATCCCCAATGTACGAAGTTTTTTCATCTTTTCATTTTCGTTTGATAAAATTTTAGCACCAGTAAAATAAGCCCTAGGGGGAATATCGAATGTATAAATGACACTTGGTACATTTAACGATATACTCTTTTCGACTGTCCGTTTAATTACTTTTTGGTGTCCCTTATGAATCCCATCAAAAGCACCAATTGCAATGACAGCTCCATCTAGCCGAAGCTCTTCAGATCGATGTATCTTCACTATTCCTCCTCCTTTTTCTGTAATCTCAATAACAGCAACGCATATAATAATCGAATTATTGCAAGTCTGTTTACTTTGTTTTATGCTTTTGTTTTACTTTTATCCGCTAATTCGAGTGCTTCATCTATCGCACGCTCAACCCGAGGGTAAGTAGGGTTATTTCTCTTATGCGCATTATAAAATACTCCCATTTTTCTAACTGGGTCACCCGAATAGTAACGTTCATATTGAACGAGTCGCTGTCCAAATGCTTCTCCGCATAAATCCCATGCCAGTTTGAAAAGACGAATACGTCGTTCTGATGAAACATCGGATCTTCCGGCATAATATTTATGCATATCTGCAGAAATTTCCGGATTATTGAAATCTGCTTCAGTTGGAGACATTAACAATCCACCAGCACCAATGGTTTGTAAAATTTGAATCGCTCTTGGATAAGTATGTGGCAAGAGTCCGCGAATCGTCTCTAACGGAACAAGGTTCGGTCTAATTTCTCCAGTCTCGGTTACTTCATATTCTCTTTCGGCAGTTCTAACCAATGCTCTGATAGTTTCAGCTGATTGAATCAGTTCAGATAACTGATTCTGAACGTTTAAGTATTGATCAACACCTACTGCATCTGCAATTGCACAAGCAACATCGGCTACAAAAGATATTTTTGCCAATCCTCTAACTGCCGATTGATGAGAAGGTTGCTGATTAATTCCTGTACTAGGATATAGCATATTTCCGGCTTCTGCATTTTGATTAATGAATACCCGATCCCATGGCACTAGGACATCATCAAAAACTAAAAGTGCATCAGATTCTTCAAACCTTGAAGCAAGCGGATGATCCCATGTTGAACGTTCACCACTCTGTGCTTGTTCACGACAATATAATTTAAGTCCTGGTGTATCAATTGGCAGTGCAAAACTGATTGCATATTTATCATCACCTGGTCTAAATCCTGGATACGAATAAATGATTACTTCATCCGTTATTGGTGCAAGCGTAGCAAGCATTTTTGCTCCTCTGACAATTAATCCTTCATCCGTTTCTTTTACTACACCTAAATGTGTAAATTCATCTTGTTGGTTATGAGACGATTGACTACGGTCATTTTGAGGATTAACAATTGCATGTGTTAAGAATAAATCATTATCCCTTATATGTTTATAATAATTTATAATATTATCTCCATATCGATCTCCATGCTTTCTAAAGAACCAATCATTCGCTGCCATTCCAGTAACAACAGTATTTAAAAAGTCTGGTGTTCTACCCATTAATCCAAACGTAGATTCAGCCCATAGCTCAAATACTTGTCTTCTCATTTGAAGGTGTTCCGGTTTCGTTGGGTTTAGGAATGAATTACCTATTCGCTTACCATTTTCCTCACAAATATGTGTTATTTTATCTTGATGTTTAGGATCATATTGCATGTCATACAGCTTTGCTACTTCTTTTACTGAGCTTGCAAAATATGGATGATCCACCACATTTTCTATCCTTTTCCCACCCAGCCACACTTCTGGTTTCCTATTTCTGATCCCATCAATATATTGTTCTCCTGTTCGAATACTCATCTTAAGTTCCTCCCTAATTACTCATTACTGAGTTAGCATTTGTTTTTAAAAACTTTCCTTTATGAAATAATAAACTTTCATTTTCGCTATATGAGAATTTTTCTACTTTCCCTAAAAATAATAAATGATCACCACCTTCATACTCTTCCCAAGGTGTGCATTCGATTGTTGCAACCGTATTTTCAAGTCTAGGACCTATTTCTGAATCCTCTTGCCATTCCACAACTAACCCATCTTGTTGTTTTCCTGCAAATTGGAAAGCAATTGACTGTTGTTCAGCAGATAAAACATTAATAATAAAGGGTCTGTTTCTTAAGTCATGATATGCTTTTGTATTTTTATCAATCGATATAAGCACAAGTGGAGGATCTAAAGAAACAGAAGTGAATGAATTTATCGTTATTCCTCTTCGGTTACCATTATCATCGTTCCAAGTTACAACGGTAACGCCTGTTGCAAAATGACCAAAGCAATTTCTTAAATTTCTTGTATCCACTTATTCAACCTCCATTTATTTTCTTGTTACTAACACTATATTGAAAACGCTACCAACGAACAATATACGAATCTCACAGTGTGAAACTTAAATGAATTTCTTAATTTTTTAGCAATTTTTTTTCAAAAATTTTAATAAAAAAATGTCCGAAGGAGAGCCTAACGGACATTTACTTATTTTTTATATTTTTGTAACGCAAATTCATACAATGTATTTTCATATCCTGTTCCCCAAGCAGCATTATCTTCCCAATGTCTTGCTTTTAAAGGGAGTTCTTCATGCCATGGACGTGGATCAAAGTACCCTACTTCAGGGAGCAGTTGATCCATGTCTATGTATAATTCAACTAGATTCCCTTCCGGATCATGATGATAAGCTGCAATATTATGACCTGCTGTATGTCTTGTCGGTCCCCAAAGAGTTGGTATGTTATTTTTAGCAAGAAAATCTAAGCTTTGATACTGATGACTTGCATCTCTTAATTCAAATGCAATGTGGTACATCACTGGGCGACCAACGAATTGTCCCAAATTACAAATATTTAAGACATGATGATCACTATTACATGTGATAAAATTTGCTCGTTCTCCAATTCGATCCGTATAATGAAAATTCAATACTTCTCTATAGAATGCAACAGACTTTTTTGGATCCATTGACCCGAGTGCCAGATGTCCTAATTTATTAGGCACAATGCCATTTTCTTTAAAATGCGGTGCCGGTGTTTCCATACTAGTATAAAGATGAACAAGGAAGCCATCCGGATCTTCAAATTCCAGTAATTCCGGTAATCCTGGTTGTGCATCCGATTTTAACTGAGTAGAGATGCCTTGCTGCTTCAATCTTATCTTTACATCATGAAGCGAGTATTGATTTCCCAATTGAAATCCTAAAACTTGTAAATTACTTTCCAGATTGGGAGTTAATATTATATTGTGATGATCAAGTCCCGTACTTAAATATCTTATCCCATCATCACCTGTTTCCACTAATGTAAGTCCCATCACGTTCGTATAGTAATCTTCCATTGCCTTGGTGTCTTTCGTTGCAAGATTGGCATAACCAAGTTTAAAAGGCCGTATCATATGACAAACTCCTTAAAATTAAATAGATTGTTTTGATGTTATTATTTTATTGAGTTGCTTTTTCATCCATTTGAACGACGCGCTTCCGATCAATCAATGTAGATATAACACTGTGAAAAATAATCCCACTTACGACTAATCCTATTCCTATAAATGATGTTAATTTGGGAAGGGGTGTATTAAGAAATAACAACTCTCCAATTAATGAAAAAACAACTGCACCTGTTACAGTTGATTCAACTCCAGCTAATTTATAATTATCATGTCTTACTAACTCTGTTGCATAAAAATATAATTGGGTCGCAAAAACACCTGCAAATAAAGCAACAATAAAGGTTTGCCAAATTTGGCTTTGACTCGGAGCACCATATGTAAACACGCCATAAACAGATAAAATAATCCAAAAAGGCAAGGAGGCAATCGTCATTCCAAGAATACGTTGCGTTGTAGTCAACTCCCCATCAACAACTTGCATCATTTTCCGATTTGCTACCGGATAGGAAACCGCTGCAACTATTAGTGGAATGATCGTAAATACAACTGAAGTTAATGGTACTTGATTTGCATGTTCAATTTGCATCATAAATACACCAAAAATAATAATTAATGAAATAAGCACACTTTGAACTGGAATAGATCGATTTGTTTTATTAATAAATGGCACTAGTAAGGAACCGATTACAATATTTAATTGAAATGTTCCCGCAACTAACCATCCAGGTGCATAAATTGTTGCATACGTTAACGACGCATAAAAAATTCCAAAACCAATTGTACTCCAAACAAACCACTGAACCGGGTATCTCTTAAGATGATGTAAGACAGGTGCTACTTGTTTCCTCCCAACAAAAAGGATTAAAATCGGTAACATAAAATAGAAACGAAGTGATGCGCTCCAAATCCAGCTTCCACCAGCAAGTTCCATTGCACGATTCAAAATAAAAACAAGTGAGAAAAATAAAGCCCCAAGTAATCCTATTAAAATAGGTCGCAAAAAATCACCTCATAGTTGTAAAATCTTTTTCTCGGAAAATTCCTATTATTTATGAAACTATTATTTCATTCCCGTTTTAATAAAGCAAAGAAACAGTCCTTCACCATATATAAGGTAATCATCCCAACCACATGATAAGTCAGTAGAAATCATATCTATCCCCCTCACTAATAAAATTTAATTTCATTGTCGTAAAAAAAGTATAAATGATTTAATAAAAAACCATAATTAGATAAACTTTTGTATGTTTATACTAATTATGGTTTTATGCTCTAAGCAATAACACCTCTTTCATTTTCAAATTTTTTGTACTCTTTTTCTTCCATTATTTCTACTAGTATACGTACAGCATGCCATACTTCTTGGAATGTATTGTAGAGTGCTACAGGAGCAAGTCGCACTCCATTTGGGGCTCTAAAGTCCGGAATAACCTTATGTGCTTTTAATGCTTTACAAATTCGAGCCGCTTCAGGATGCTCTAAAAATACATGAGCACCACGAGTTTCCTCATCTCGTGGACTTACAATGTTAAATTGGTAATCTATTAATTTTTCATCAACTAAGTTCATTAGATACTCCGTTAATAGTAATGATTTTTTTCTTACCTTTTCTATCGTAGCTTCTTGAAATATTTCTAATGCTCCATACAATGGTGCTGCACTTAATACATGTGGAGTACCAATTTGATATGCTCCAGCATCGGCGGCGGCTGTAAGTGTATGTTCCATATCGAACTGTTTGGATTTATCCGAACTAAACCACCCTGCAAGACCGGGAGCTTTTCCAAAATGATTTTTATTTATATAGATTCCTCCAACACTACCAGGTCCACCATTTAAATGTTTATAGGTGCACCAAAATGCAAAGTCAACTCCCCACTCGGATAACTTATGTGGAATTGCTCCTATTGAGTGGCAAAGGTCAAAACCAATATAAATACCTCTCTTATGTGCTTCTTTCGTTAAAACTTTCATATCCAAAATTTGTCCACTTCGGTAAAGGACACTTGGAAGAACAATTAAGGCAACTTCTTCAGTCATTGCATCAATGATATCTTGTGTTTCTAACGTATGACCATTTCTACTTGTTACTTTAACGAGATTTTCACTTGGATCTAATCCCTTTAGCCTTAATTGACTTTTTAAAGCATAAATATCAGATGGAAAATTTAATTCATCTGCTAATATCTTCATCTTCTTTCCATTAGGTGAAAAAAAACTGGCAGTTAATTGATGCAGATTAGTTGTTGTAGATCCTGTAATAATAACTTCTCTAGGTTCGGCACCAAGTAATGGAGCTGTCATATCCCCTAGGTTTTCAGATAAATAAAACCAAGGATATTCTCCCTCGCTCCAGCCATCAATTGCATATTGTTTCCATGAATTAAGTATATTAAATAAACTAGTTTCAGACCTTTTTGATAAGAGTCCTAAAGAGTTTCCATCAAAATATATCGTTTCATTTGGAATATAAAACTCATTTCTGAAATGTTTAAGTTCATCTTGTTGATCCAGGTTTTCTGCATATGACAAATCCAAATTCAAAATTGTTCACTCTCCTGCTCTTGTTATTTTGATATTTCTTGGGATTCATTATTTCCTATATCTAAATCTCGTTTTTGGTTAATATTTTTCCAAATGAAATAAGCTACAGTTATGAATATGAGCCAAGGAACTCCTACAATCAGGGTTGCCTTAAACTCAACCGAAAACCATGTAGAGATAACAACAGCGACTAATAAAGTTGCACCTAAAATTGTTATATAAGGATAACCAATCATTCGTACTGGTAATTTTTTATTACCTGTTTGTACCCATTTTTTCCTGAAAAATAAATGCGTAATAAAAATCATAAACCAGGTAAACATCGCCCCAAAACTCGAAATAGATATCATTGTTCCAAATGCTGTTTCCGGAGCAATTATTGTAATAACTGTTGCAATGGCAATACCAATGACCGAAGTCGCTAACGCTGTTGCAGGAACAGACTTTTTATTTAATTTACCTAACACTTTGGGTGCAAATCCAGCGCGAGACAACGAAAACATCATTCGTGTAGAAATGTATAATTGACTATTCATGGCAGATAGTGCTGCAACTAAAATAACAAAGTTCATAACACCAGCTGCTCCGGGTATATTTAAAATCTCCATTACCTTTACAAACGGGCTTGTCTCTATTCCCGCTGATCCCCAAGGTACAATAACTAGCATTAAAGACAATGTTAATAGATAAAATAGGATTAGTCTTACAACTGCTGAACGTAAAGCAATTGGCACAGCTTTTTGAGGTTCTTTTGCTTCACCAGCACTAACTGCAATCATTTCAATACTTAAATAACTAAACAATGAAACGAAAATTGCAATCCACATTCCCCAAAAACCATTTGGAAAAAACCCTCCGTCATTCGTATAATTTTGAAAAGTAATTGATGAGGAAGTATTAGCACCAAATATTACATATACAGCCAATAATATAAATCCTACAATTGCAATAATTTTTATTAGTGATAGCCAGTACTCAACCGCTCCAAACACGTTAACGCTAGTTACATTAACATATAAAAGTGCTACTGAAAATATTATTATCCAAACAAATCCTGGAACTGTCGGAAACCAGTACCCCATATAAATTGCTACTGCGGTTACTTCAGTACCAATTGCCAACACTAGACAGAACCAATAAGAGTACCTGACAGCGAAACCAGCCCAAGGATTAATATAGCTTTCTGCATACGCTCCAAAGGAACCTGATGTTGGATGAGCAACAGTCATTTCTGCAAGACACCCCATTAACATTAGAGCAATTAAGGCTCCAATTGCATAACTTATAATAACGCTTGGTCCAGCTAATCCAATTGCTAACCCACTTCCTAAAAAGAGCCCTGTTCCAATTGCTCCACCAATTGCAATCATTGTGAGTTGTCGTGTAGATAAACCTTTTTGTAGTCCTTTTTCTCTCTCAATGATTTGATCTACATTACTTTTTTTCATTCTCCATTCCCCCACTATGCTATTTAATTTTTAATTAAACTTGGAATCCATAAAACAGCATCTTCCCAATAAGTAATTATGAACAACATTAGAACAGATACAATTAAAAATGGCAAAAGTGCTCTTACCAAACGCTCAATTGAAATTTCCGCGACTGAGGATACAATAAAAAGTCCAGTACCCACCGGAGGTGTTAATAAACCGATCGTCAAGTTAATTGTAATAATGACTCCAAAATGAACGGGATCAATCTGATAAGTTGCTAAAAGCGGGATCAATACAGGAACTAATATAATCAAAGCTGCTATTCCATCAAGCACTGCTCCTAGTAATAGAAGCAAAATATTTACCAATAATAAAAATACGATTGGGCTGTCGGAAAGGTTTAACATACTGTTTGCGAGCGTTTGCGGTATTTGCTCATAGGCTAAAATAAATCCAAACACATTGGCCATCACGATCAAAAATGTAATTGTTGCCGTATTTACAACTGTATTTTTAAAAATTTCCGGTAAATCTGACACTTTTAGCTGTCTGTATGAAAATCCAATAATAATTGCGATGATACAAGCAACTGCTGCAGATTCAGTTGGAGTAAACATCCCACTCAATATTCCATAAATAATAATAAAAGGAATTAACAATGCCGGTATAACAGATAAGAAATTATTAATAACTTCCTTCATCGTCCCCCGTTCACTCTTTGGGAAATTTTCCTTTCTATTAAGAAACCCGATTACAATAATGAAACTGACTCCAATTAAAATACCTGGGATTATTCCTGCCATAAACAAATCACCTATGGAAGCGCCGGTTAGCGTACCATAGATAATAAATAACATACTAGGTGGTATTATTGGAGCAACTATAGATGATGCTAAAGTTAATGCAGAAGAAAAATCACGAGAATATCCTTCCTTTTCCATCTCAGGAACCATTACTTTGCTCATCATAGCTGCTTGAGCATTTGCTGATCCCAAAATGGAGGCAAGAAACATATTAGCAATTATCGCAACATATGCCAATCCCCCGCGAAAGTGTCCAATTAACACTTTTGCAAAAGAAATTAAACGGCTCGTAATACCACCAAAATTCATCAACTCCCCAGCTAACATAAAAAGTGGAATTGCGAGTAAGCCAAAGTTATCTATTCCAGAAAACATTTTCTGGGAAACGGAGCTTAATAACGTTGTATCTCCACTCAATAATATGTAAGAGATCGATGTAATGATTAATACTAGGGATATTGGGATTCCAATTAATAGTAGTAAAATAAATATAATAATTGTTGCTATCATTCCAAATGTCATACTGATTCCCCACCTTGTCTGCCATCTTTTATGAAATCAATTAACTGATCTAATAAATGAATAAAAGCAAATGTCAATCCGACAGGAACAGATAAATAAGGAATCCACATCGGTATCCGCATCGAGCTAGACTTAGTATTAGATAAAGAAAAAATCCAGTCATAGCTAATATAAAGAAGAATCGCCAAGAATATAAGAATAATAATATGGGTTGCTATGTTCATAATTCTTTTTCTTTCTTCAGACAGCCGTCCTACTAAAAAAGTGATCGAAGCCTGCGTTTTATATTTTAACCCCAAACTTCCTCCTAAAAATGTCGCCCATGCCATCATAAAAATACTTGCTTCATTAGCCCAATATATGGGGTCATGTAAAAAATATCTATAAATTACATTTACAAACAAGATTAGTGTAATTGCTATAATCAAAATAATTGATAATATTTTTTCAATTGATTCAATGATATTGCTAATAGCTTTCATGAATTAACCTCCTCGTGAGAATAAATGATATGAGGTAATATCTAAAGCAGATAATTACCTCATGACATTAATGTTTTCTATTATTCTCGGAATGTATCTATAAACTCTTCGATAAGGGGATCCATAGCCTTATATTTTTCATCAAATTCCTCTTTATAAGAATCGAACAGTGACTCATCCATATCATATAATTCCATTCCACGATCGGTTAGAATTCCCATAAATTCATCTTCTTGTCCAGCTCTTTTTGTTGTTGCAAATTCAGAGGCTGCTTTCATGGACTCCACCACAATTTGCTGGTCCTCATCAGACATTTTATCAAACAAGTCCTTATTCATAATCATGACCGCCGGCCATACCATATGATTCGTCATGGCTGCATAACCCGTCACTTCGTCAAAGTTTGACGCAATAGCAACATCCAAGTCCATCTCCATACCATCAATTAATCCTGTTTGTGCGGACTGGTAAACATCAGGCAAAGAAATAGATTCCGGACTTGCGCCTAACAAGCGATACCAATCTTCCAAGGCAGGGCTTGGTGTTACCCGTAAAGTTAATCCTTTGATTTCTTCGGGAGACTCAATTTTTTCTGTAAACATCATTGTGCGGTGCCCAGAGAAAAAGTAATCCAATGCTTTTAATCCGTCGTCTTCAAGTGTTGCTAAAATTTGTTTTGCAATTTCTGTATCCTTTGCTTCATGTGCAGCTTCATAAGAATCAAATATAAAAGGAGCAAACCAAGCGCTAAACGCATCAGATTTTGATGTTAAAAACGCATTAGTAATAAATCCAAAATCTAAGGAACCAGTTTCTAATTGTTGAACCATATCCGCATCACTACCTAATTGACCACCTGGATAAAGTTCTAATGTCATACGACCGCCTGAACGCTCTTCTAGTTCCTCTGCAAATTTCTCACCAGCTTCATTGAAAATATGGTCTGGAGGTGCAATATGACCTAATTTAAATTCATACGTTTCGCCATCACTTGCTGCCTCTGTGTTAGCACTCTCTTCTGCGTCCGCTGTATCACCATCCGAATTACTCTTTTCTGTGTCTCCACCTGAGCATGCCGCTAAGGCTAATCCAGCTATTAAAACGATGAAAAATAATAAATTTCTCAATTTCAACATACTATTAATTCCCCCTTCAAAAATAATGTTTATTAATCTTTTAAAAATGACATTTTGCATTGATTTGTTGGCTTGTTTTCTATTATTCAAGCAACAATATAATAGTTATATTCTTGTGAATATTAAGAATTTTTTAGTTAATTAACTTCAATATAACCTAATTCACGAGAAACTGCTTTTCCGGTATTAACAATATTCAATATCATTTGTTTTGTATTTTCGCTTTGCATGTAACTAATTGGTCCAACTAAATTTACTGCGGCTATTGTTTCACCTGAATATGATTGAATTGGAGCTGCAATTGCGTATGTAGAAGTATCATTTTCATTATTACTAATGGAATATCCTTTTTCTTGAACAATTTCCAGTTCTCGTTTTAAGGCATTCACTTCAGTTATCGTGTTAGGTCCTTGTTTACTTAATCCGCGTGAGATTGTTTCTTGTAAGTAGGTCCGATTGAAAGCTAATAAAACTTTTCCTGTACTTGTACTATGTGCAGGTTTTCGATCACCTAAAAACGTTGGAACAAAGTCAGCTTCCTTCGAGGAGATTCTTAAAACAAAAATAACATCACCTTTATCATACATACCGATATGTGCCGTTCCTCTAAATTGCTCGGTTAAGCCTTTAACTAATGGTAATGCTTTATTATAAATATCGTATTGAAACATTACTCCGTTATTCCAATCTATAATTTTCCATCCAAGTCTGTACTTTCTACTCCCATCTCGCATTAACACACCTTTGTTACATAATGTTTTAATTAGATGATGGGTCGTACTTCTACTTAAATTTAACTTTTCAGCAATTTCGGCATTACCCAAAACTGGTTCATCGATTGTAAAGCAACTCAAAATATCACAAGCCCTTTTAACCGATCCAATCATTCAAACTATCCCCCCTTATAGTTGAACAAAAATTAATACTTATTCGTATGAATATATTCACTTATCAATACGAATCCTAGTTTTTATCACCCCCTTAGTAAGCGCATACATTTCATGCTAATATAGATATTGTTTACTAACTATATCTAATATTTATACTTTAAGCAAACCCCTAATTTAAGATAGTGAAACTTTTGTATTTTAATCTAATTTATGTATTTTAGTGCCACCATTTGATTTTAATGTGATTGACAAAGAGATGATTGACAATACCATTAAAAATGTAACAAATAACCAGCTGATTGTATATTCTCCAGTTTGATCAATGATGGAACCAAATATTGGCGGAAAGAAAATCACACCCCATGAACCGAATGTTATACTGAAGCCTGTTGCTAAACCAGAAACTGATGGATGGACTATTTCAGTCGTTGCATTCATCCAAACCCCATTAAACCCTGATGTTCCAAAACCAAAGATAAATACAATGAAAGCTATATTATAAAAAGAGGTTCCATGAGGTAAAAGAGCAATAATTAAAGATATCATTGCTACAAGAATTGAAATAAGTAATAAAACGATTATTCGTTTCCCACGGAATAAATGATCACTAATTATTCCCCAACTAACTCTTCCTAAAGATCCGCCAAGCTCAGCTATCACTAACAATACCCCAGACAATAGTAGACTGATTCCAATTTTTTCATGAGCAAATAAAATGATAAAGGTGTTTAAAATCATTTGGCTTCCACTTAAAAGCATCGCACTAAAGGTAATAAGTATAAGTCCTTTATGTTTTAACATTTGTATAATGTTCTTGAAGTCTATTTTTCGTGAAGTGGGTTTTGTTTGGTTAGTATTGCGCACATAACCTATACTTCTCGGTTCACTGTACATAGAGCAAATTAAAACACCTACAACAAGGAGAATTAATGCAGCTGTAAAAGTAGCGGACTGCCACCCCAAACTTTTGGCTATAGGTAAAAGGATTATAGTCGCAAGAGCTGAACCCAATGTTACACCCATTTGTTTTAATCCCATTGCAGTTCCTCTCGTTTTTACTGAAAACCAAAGTAAAATTCCACGATTTGTTGCTGGATGAGAAGCCCCATAAGCAAACCCTGCAATTGAAATCAGAAATAATAAAAGAATAAATGATGTTGAAATAGAAATAATTAGGAAGCTGCACCCAAGTAGCAGGACAATAAAAAAAATCATTTTTCGTGATCCAATTTTATCTGTTAAGAGACCTGCTGGAATTGATATTAACGATTGTCCCAGAAATAAAGCCGCAGGAAACATTCCAATTTGTGACTTTGTTAATTGTAAATCGTCACCGATAATTATACCGAGTGGCGCTAAACTCCTAGCCACTAATGCAATGAGAAGTTGGATAGCAAACAACCAACCTAGCATTTTCCAAGAGATGTATTTTGAGTATTCAATATTTTTCATTCATCATTCTTCTTTTCATAATTTTAATCTTGTCTTTGGATATGATACCATATATATCTTTGGAAGAACTTTAAAAGTTTAACATAATGAAATAACATTTTTTTAGAGTTGATACCTAACTTACAAATGTAAACAAGTCTATGAATATCATGACAAAGTCAATTCTAAATAAAAAAGAGTTAAGGAAAAATATTTATTTCTCCTCAACTCTTTTATAATAGGGTCATATTTATTTTTACGACCTCACATACGCTCCAAATTTCTCACTTACCGCTTCAACTATCGCCTTAAACGATGCATCCACTTCTTCATCTGTTAATGTTTTTTCGGGATCTTGATAATGGACATTGTATGCAATGGATTTTTCATTATCTCCTACGTTATCTCCTCTGTATACATCAAAGGCTTCCACATGTTTTACAAGCGGAGCGCCGATCCGTTCAATTTCTTCTTCAATATCCCCTGCCATTACTTTTTCGTCTACGACAAATGCAATATCACGTAAGATAGATGGATATTTAGGTACTACTTCATACGTAAGTTCTGGACGTTCTGTTTGTAAAATATATTCCATATTGACATCAAACACATACGTTTCTTTTAAATCTTGTCTTTTTGTAATATTCGGGTGTACTTGACCAAGGTATCCAATTTGCTTACCGTCTGCATGAACGGTAGCACATCTTCCCGGATGCATATCTTTTACAACAGCTTGTTTAAATGTCACATCCATATTCAAGTAGCGGAATAATTCTTCTACAATTCCTTTTACAACATAAAAGTCAACAGGTTTTACTTCTTGTTGCCATTTATGGTCTACCCAAGTACCGGTAATTGCTCCGGATAAACGGAGTTGTTCCTTAGGTTGTTTCGTTACCTTTTCTTCATCGGATAGAAATATAGAACCAACTTCGTATAGCGCAATATCCGCTTGCTTTCTAGCGACATTATACGTGAGGCGATTTAATAATTCAGGCAATAAACTTAATCTCAAGTACTGATGATCTTCACTCATCGGCATCGCTAGTTTAACTGGTTGCAAATTATTCGAGAGGTCCGGACTTATTAACTCACGGACTCGCTCTTCATCTGTTAAAGAATAAGTAATTGCTTCAGATAAACCAACACTTTGCATATAATTTTTAACATCTCGTTTTAATTGCTGCTGTTTTGTTAATCCACCCGGTTTTGAAGCATTTGCAGGCAAGGTGTAAGGCAATAAGTCATATCCGTATATGCGTGCGACCTCTTCCAGCATATCTTCAAAAATGGTGATATCTCCACGACGTGTTGGTATAGAAACGGTAAAATCATCGGCATTTCGTTCGAAAGTAAACCGCAACTTCGTTAATATCTCTTCGATTTCTTCATTTGAAATTTCTGTACCCAATCGCTTATTTACTTCTTGAGAATTCATTTGAATTGTTTTTTCACTGCGATCTAACTGATCAAACTCAGCTATACCTTCAACTACTTTACCGTCTGCATATTTTTCCAATAATTCACATGCTCGAAGTCCTGCTTCTCGTACTTGATTTGGATCCACACCTTTTTCAAAACGAGTACTAGCTTCACTACGAAGTCCAGTATCTTTTACCGCTTTTCTTACTGTTTGCGAATCAAAATAAGCTGCTTCCAGTAAAATAGTACGAGTCTCATCATTTACTTCTGTATTCGCTCCACCCATTACACCTGCAATTGCAACACCTTTATCGCCATTTGTAATTAGCAAATGCTCCTCAGATAAAACTCTAGTCTGATCATCTAATGTAACAATCTCTTCTTTTTCATTTGCACGGCGTACAAGGATTTCCTTTGAATCAAGTAAATCGTAATCAAATGCATGAAGCGGCTGGCCGTATTCGAGTAAAATATAGTTTGTAATATCAACGACATTATTAATCGGACGAATACCAGCCGCAAGTAAATAGTTTTGCATCCATAATGGTGCTGGTTTAATTTGTACATCTTTAATAATAAATGCTCCATAATATGGGCACAGTTCTTGATCTTCAACAGAAACCTTTACATAGTCAGCAACTGATTCATCGATCGTATTTATTTTAGGCTCAGGTAAATTAATTTTCTCATCTACTATTGCAGCTACTTCATACGCTACACCTAACATACTTAATGCATCTGCACGATTTGGCGTTAAGTCAAATTCCAATACGGCATCATCTAAGTTAAGCAATGCATCAACAGACTCACCTACAACGGAATCTTCTGGTAATACGACAATTCCTTCTGCAAAAGATGGATTAATAAATCTTTCTCCAACACTTAATTCCTGAAGAGAACAGATCATCCCATTCGATTCAATTCCTCTAAGCTTTACTTTTTTAATTTTAAAGTTCCCTGGTAAAACTGCACCAGGTTTTGCGACAACGACCTTTTGACCTTGTGCTACGTTCGCAGCACCACAAATAATTTGTAATATTTCATCGCCAACATCAACTTGACAAAGTTTTAATTTATCTGCATTTGGGTGTTGTTCACATTCTTTTACATAACCTACGACAATATTTTCACTTTTTTCATTAATGATGTATTCTATTCCGTCAACTTCAATTCCCGATTTTGTAATTAGTTCTCCCAACTGTTCTGGAGCTAACGAACCAAAGTCAACATAATTTTTTAACCAATTTAAAGATACGAGCATTTGTAACTCCTCCTTTTACGCTTCATGAAATTGTTTTAAAAACCGAACGTCGTCTGTATAAAAGCGACGAATATCATCAATTCCATACTTTAACATTGCGATTCGATCTGGTCCCATTCCAAATGCGAATCCTTTATAAACTTTCGGATCATACCCAGCCATTTCAAGTACTTTTGGATGCACCATTCCTGCACCTAAAATTTCAATCCACCCAGTTTGTTTACAGACCGAGCAACCTTTTCCTGAACAAACTTTACATGAAATGTCCATTTCAACAGATGGTTCTGTAAACGGGAAGAAACTTGGACGAAGTCTGATTTCACGATCTTCTCCAAACATCTTTTTCGCAAATAAATTTAACGTTCCTTTCAAATCACTCATGCGAACATTTTTATCTACATACAATCCTTCTATTTGTGTGAACTGATGGGAATGTGTAGCGTCATCATTGTCACGGCGATATACTTTTCCAGGACAGATCATTCTAATTGGCTCATTACCATCTAGGGAGCGCATTGTTCTCGCTTGGACTGGCGAAGTGTGAGTTCGAAGTAATAATTCATTCGTGATATAAAATGAATCTTGCATATCTCTCGCTGGATGTCCTTTAGGTAAATTTAGCGCCTCGAAATTGAAATAATCAGTTTCCACTTCCGGACCTTCCCTAACCTCATATCCAAGTCCAATAAATAAATCTTCAATTTCTTCAATAATCGAAGTTAAAATATGTTTTCCCCCAAAGTTTACGGGACGACCTGGTAACGTAACATCAATTGTTTCTTTCAAAAGTTGTTTTTCTAATTCCTCTTGTTCAAGCTTTTCCTTTTTCTCATCAATTGTAGCTTGAATTGTTGTTCTAACCTTGTTGGCTAATTCACCAATAATTGGTCTTTCTTCTTTTGAAAGCTTACCCATACCTCGTAAAACTTCTGTAATCGACCCTTTTCTCCCTAAATAAGCCACTTGAATTTCCTGAATATCTTTTAACGTGCTTGATTCATTTAGCTTTTCAATTGCTTCCTTCTCAAGCGAATGTAGTTGTTCTTTCATAAGAATACCCTCCTTCATAATAATTCCTAAATGCTTACATAAGATGTGCATATCTACACGGAACACTTTTCAACCTACGTTGAGACGGTTTATAGAGCTAACATAAGCTAACAAACCGCAATTTGGGTAGATTAATGGAAAAAATAAAAACCCCTCCCTAAAAAAGGGACGAGGTTTAGTGATCGCGGTACCACCCTTGTTGATACGTTTAGTATCCAACTTAGATTTGATAATGGATATGAATCCAGAACACGATTAAGTGTCAGCTCTGTCGAGTGAATCATAACAATTTGAACAATAGAAATGTTTCCAGTCAAGACATTTCATCCCTTGATTGTCCTTTACATCTTGTTACTTTGCTCCGTCAACGCTTTTTTCATATGAAACTACAAATTAGTATAGCTAAGGCA
This sequence comes from Pseudogracilibacillus sp. SE30717A, assembly GCF_037071985.1. Lineage (NCBI taxonomy): Bacteria > Bacillati > Bacillota > Bacilli > Caryophanales > Bacillaceae > Pseudogracilibacillus > Pseudogracilibacillus sp. SE30717A. Next base: position 218,588 of record NZ_JAXHDF010000005.1, read on the forward strand.
AATTAAATATGCAACTAATTTATCATTTTATACATTAGTATACCAGTGGCAACACTCACATTTAATGATTCAGCTTTTCCGTAAATAGGGATTTTTATTATCTTATCAGCCATTTGTAAGATTTCTTCTGATATACCTGCACCTTCATTTCCTACAATTAGCGCTACTTTTCCCTCTATCTTGGCTTCCTTGTAGTTCATGGCATTTCTAAGTGCACTTGCCCATATCGTATAGTTTTCTTGTTTTAAACGTGTAATAGTCTCATCTAATGATGCCTGAACAATCGGAATGTGAAAAATAGATCCTTGTGAAGCACGAACGACTTTATCATTATAAACATCCACTGTTCCAGTCCCTAAAACAATTTGTGAGAATCCAGCTGCATCTGCTGTTCTAATCATTGTACCCAAATTCCCTGGATCTTGAACCGCATCTACGAGTAAAATAAAGTTTTCAATCTGTACTTCGAAGGATTGCATACCGACAATGGCAGCAATTCCTTGAGGAGATTCTGTTTGTGTTATTTCTCTGAATACGCGTTTATCAACAAATACAATCCCATCATCAGACATCCAGTCAGGAGGTTGTACCCCTTCTTGAACAATGATAGTTTCGATTTCCCATCCACTATTAAATGCTTCTTCAATTAAATGAAACCCTTCAATCAAAAATTGTTTCATTTTCATTCGGAATTTTCGCTTATGTAATTTTCGCCAATTTTTCACTTGTTCATTTTGTATCGATGTAATCAACTTTTTATCCATCCTATTTTTAAGGTTAATCCTATCATACATATTTAAAATAAGAACGGTCAAACTAAAAGCAATATGAGGTATTTTAAATTAAGGAGGATAATTAAATGGATCTCGATTTACGACAAGCAATTTTGCACAATATTAAACAAAATTCCAAAGATCAATTAGAATCTACAATTGTGGATGCAATACAAGACGGCGAAGAAAAGCTTCTCCCTGGATTAGGAGTATTATTTGAACTTATTTGGAAACAATCAGATGAACAAGAAAAGCTTGAAATGTTAGAAGCATTGGAAAAAGGCGTTAAAGAAGCTTCAAAATAATGAATCAGTCACTTTATTAAAACTTTCGTCCCATTATCTCTTGCTTAAATAGGAATTTAGACGTAAGATAGAAGGAGAATCTAAATGGGGCGTTTGTATGAATCAAATAAATACTAATTTTTTAAATCAAATAATTGGGTTACATAACACAGATCCCGCTCAACAAGTATCTAATTCAACAAATGATTTTAGAGAACTTTTATTAGCAAAAATGCAACTAGCAATGCAATTAAGTAGTCAGTTGAATGGTTCTGATTCTAACATATTACCTTCTCCATTCATGTTTTCGCCTGAATATTTACCAGGGATGGAGCAACGTCAACGTTATTCAGCTTTTGAAACACCAATTCAGCAAGCTGTTTCTGCATACACTAATAATTCTGTAACTTACAACCCGGCATCGAATAATAGTAGTGTTCCACGTACAGAATATAATGATATTATTCGAGCTGCTGCCGAAAAATATAACGTAGATGAAAAAATTATTCATGCGATTATTAAAACAGAGTCAAATTATAATCCGAACGTTAAAAGTCATGCCGGTGCTGCTGGACTAATGCAGTTAATGCCTTCGACCGCCAAAGAAGTCGGTGTTACAGATCGCTTTGATATTACTCAAAATATTTTTGGTGGTACACGATATTTCAGTAATATGCTTAAGAAACATAATGGAAACCTCGAGTTGGCACTAGCATCTTACAATGCTGGACCAGGAAATGTTAAAAAATATGGTGGGGTCCCTCCATTTAAAGAAACACAAAATTATATACGTAAAATAATGAATTTAATCTAAGGAAGCCTAACAATTAGAGCTCCCTTAGATTTTTTTATAATTTCCCAAAAACTAATCACAAATTACAATCAGTCTACTTCAGATGGAGAGGATATCCTTTATATTTACTCTTTGAAAGTATGAGTGCCCTCCCATACAATTTCTCGATAATGTTCCCTATCTGTATCGCCTTCTGTATTTATACATAGAATACGTGAATCATTAGTAATCTCGAGTTCTTCCAAAATTTCCGTGCATTCATTACTGACTAAATATTCTAAAAGTCCAATCGTTGTACAAGCTCCCGACTCTCCAGAGATTATTTTAGGATCATCCTTTAATGGATTACCTAGCACTCTCATTCCTAAAGCAGCGATACGGTCATCTAACGAAAAAGATGCAGTTGCATATTGGGATAAAAGTCGAAAAGCTCGGGTATTTGGAGCACCGCAACAGAGACCTGCCATAATGGAGTTTAAATCTCCTGTTACTATTTCCATATCTCCTTTTCCATTTGCGAATGAACGATAATAACAATTCGCTTCGTGAGGCTCGAGAAGTATAATCATTGGCGCCTTTTCTCGATAAATTTCTGTAAAATATGCTGTAATACTCGCTGCAAAGGACCCTACCCCGGCTTGCAGGAAAATATGAGTAGGTGGAGATTCATCCATTACTTCCATCTCTTCCATCACTTCTTTTGCAATCGTTGCATAACCTTGCATAATCCAAAGCGGAATTTTCTCATACCCTTCCCAAGCCGTATCTTGTACCATGATCCAACCATTTTTTTCAGCCAAATCAGCACATAATTGTACCGTCTGATCATAGTTTACATCCGATATTTTAGATGTAGCTCCTTCATTTTCAATCGCTTTTCTACGTGTTTCGGCGGAACCCTTCGGCAAATAAATAATTGCTTTTTGACCTAGTTCCCTTGCAGCCCAAGCTACTCCTTTTCCGTGATTTCCATCGGTCGCGGAAATAAACGTCAGCTGACCAAGCTGCTTTTTCACCTTTTCCGTTTGTAATTCAGAAAAAGATAATTCTTCTATCTCTTTGTTTAGTAGTTCTGCAACATATTTTCCAATTGCATAAATTCCGCCCAATACTTTAAATGCATTTAAACCGAAGCGAAATGATTCATCTTTTACTTTTAAATCAGCAATCCGAAAATGTTTTGCTAAGTTTGATAATGTAAACAAAGGAGTTTTTGAATATGACTCATGCGTTTTTTGAAAGGTATATACTTTATCAATCATACGCTCTGAAAAATCACTTAGTTCACTCTCATTATAAGAAGAAGAAAACAGATTGTTTTTTACTAAATTTAATTTTGGTTGTGTACTTTTGTTATCCATTATATATCCCCCTAAATAAAAAAACATCGTTCATTTATGTTGCTCTATAAACAAACGATGTTTTGATAAAATTTATGCTAATCGGATAGATTCTAGTTTCTTTTGATCTATTTTTTTAATAACCTCTACGATTAGTTTAACAGCATTTTCAAAGTCATCCCGATGAAGCATTGCAGCATGAGAATGGATATATCGAGTTGCAATCGTAATTGATAGTGCTGGAACACCGTCGGCGGTTAAATGAATTGCTCCCGAATCTGTGCCTCCGCCTGCCATCAATGAATATTGGAATGGAATCTCTTTTTCTTCCGCTGTTTCAATGACTAAATCACGTACACCTTTATGCGAAATCATGGAAGCATCATATAATATAATTTGTGGTCCTTTTCCGAGTTTACTGTCTGCATCTTTATCCGAAATACCTGGTGTGTCACCTGCTATTCCTACATCTACACCAAAAGCTATATCTGGTTTAATCAGATGGGCTGATGTTTTCGCTCCACGTAAACCTACTTCTTCTTGAATTGTTCCAACGCCGTAAACAATATTTGGATGTTCCTCATTTTGTAACTTTTTTAACACATCAATTGCAATTGCACAACCAATTCGGTTATCCCATGCTTTTGCTAATAGCATTTTTTCATTTTTCATCTGTGTGAACTCAAAATAAGGGACGACTGAATCACCCGGTCGGACACCAAATTTTTCTGCTTCTTCTTTACTAGAAGCACCAATATCGATAAACATATCTTTTATTTCTACTGGTTTCTTTCGTTCTTCTGCTGAAAGAATATGAGGTGGTTTGGAGCCTATAACTCCTGTTACATCTCCATCTTTTGTCATGATTGTGACTCGTTGGGCAAGCATTACTTGATTCCACCAACCGCCAATTGTTTGAAAATATACAAATCCATTTTTATCGATTCTTGTTACCATAAAACCTACTTCATCAAGATGTCCCGCTACCATTATTTTCGGTCCATTTTCTTGCCCGGCTTTTTTTGCAATGAGACTACCTAAATGATCTGTAAAAACTTCATCGGCATATGGTTTAATATATTTCTCCATGACGTCCCGAGCTTCTTTTTCATGTCCCGAAATTGCATTTGCATCTGTTAAATCTTTTAGCATGGTTAAAGTTGGATCCAAATTTGACATACGTATCAAGTCCTCCTCATTTAATAGCCTTGCTCCTGTCTCACATAGTTTATCTCATTTTTTTTATGATATGCTTCTTGGATATCCGCTTCTGTAAATCCCAATAAGTTAGCTAAGTGTAGATATTCCTTAAACATTTTCATATAGTTTTCTTTTGTTTGATTTTTATAAAATTCTAAGCAAGTTTGAAAAACATAGTTAAATTGCATTGTTTCTTTAGAATATGTAGTTGAGCACTCAATTTCGGAAAACTCAAATCCTTTATAAAGCCCAAGCGATAATAAAAAATGAATATTATCAACGTACTCCTCTAATATGATTGAGGCATCGGATTTGTCTTTTTTACTCCAAAATTTAAAACATCTTGTTTCATTTGCCAGCTCTCCCAGCTCAACAAGTAATGCTAAAAATCTTTCTTCAAATAGATCTTTCTCAGCAAGATGGTGATTTCGAAAAATATATTCGTCAAGATTTTTCTGCATAGAAAATAGTGTGTCCCATTTCACTGGATATTCCCCCTGTTCTATTCTCATTGTAACATTAAATTTGACAATTTATCTAACGATTTATATAGGAAAAGGAAGATTGATACGAAATAAATAGGAATATGTTAAATCCAAAACCTAAATTTACTTATCAAGTATAAAAAATCTAGTTTCTTCTTCAATTATTTTTCAAGCCTTCTAATCTTTATGACTGTTTGTCCTTATCTACTTCAGTATCATCAAATTTTATTTTTCGATCTAAATATAGTCAACGATTCTAAAAATACTTTTCATTTCAAATTTGTTTATGCAGAATAATTATCATAAAAGATAACTATAAAAAAGAGGATACAGTGCTCATCTAGTGAACACAATATCCTCTTATTAGTCAATTTGGCTTTTAAATTATTTAAGTGCTGTTTTTGCTTGATCAACAAGTGCTGTGAATGCTTTTTCGTCGTTAATAGCAAGATCCGAAAGCATTTTACGGTTGATATCAACTCCAGCAACTTTTAAACCATGCATTAATTTGCTGTAAGAAATATCATTTAAACGAGCAGCAGCATTAATACGTGCGATCCATAATTTACGGAATTCACGCTTTCTTTGTCTACGGTCACGGTAAGCATACTGACCTGATTTCATTACTTGCTGTTTAGCTGTTTTAAATAATTTATGTTTTGAACCATAATATCCTTTTGATAATTTCAACACACGTTTACGTCTTGCACGTGTAACTGTTCCACCTTTAACTCGTGGCATTGTCATTACCTCCTAAAGTACAAATCAAATTTTCTGTAGTTATTATTCTTATCTTGGTAGCATTTGGTCAATACGCTTTTGGTCGCCTTTTGATACCATTGCTGATTTACGTAATTTACGTTTCTGCTTTTGTGACTTATTAGCAAATAAGTGGCTTGTGTAGCCTTGAGCACGTTTTAGCTTACCAGAAGCTGTTCGTTTAAAACGTTTTTGTGTTCCTTTATGTGTTTTCATTTTTGCCATCGTTCTTGTTCCTCCCTCTATTACAATGAAACTAATGTTTTATTTGTCCGCTGTTGGTGCAAGCATCATAAACATTTGGCGACCTTCCATTTTTGCCTTTGATTCAACGGAAGCAATATCTTTTACTTCTTCAGCCAATCTGTCTAAAACTTCTTGTCCAAGTTCCTTATGAGTGATTGCACGTCCTCTGAATCGAACAGAAGCCTTTACCTTGTCACCATTTTCAATAAATTTACGAGCATTTCTTAATTTCGTATTAAAGTCATGATCACCAATTCCTGGTGAAAATCGTACTTCTTTTACATTAATAACACGCTGTTTTTTACGTGCTTCTTTGTCTTTCTTTTGTTGCTCATAACGATATTTACCGTAGTCCATAATTCGGCAAACTGGCGGTTTAGCTCCTGGAGCTACCAAAACTAAATCCAGATTTCTCGTCTGAGCAATTTTCAACGCTTCATCACGAGACTTGACTCCAAGTTGATCGCCATTCGCATCAATTAGACGTACTTCTCTTGCACGAATCGTTTCATTAACATTCATTTCCTTGCTAATATCTAGCCACCTCCGAAAATTTTTGATCCGCTATGACAAGATGCTGAGCTTTACAAAATAAAAAATGTGGGCACACGAATGCACCCACATGTCTCTCATATTGTAGAAAGATTTAAGTAACCAGCCAACTGCCTATCAAAAGCGTTAGTCAGGTGAGAAGCGGGTGCTCCTACTTGTCTTTAGATCATCATATAAATTATTCCATTTAACTACCATAGTTTATCATGCTGTAAACTAGTTGTCAAATTAAACGTGAATGTTTGAATCTAATTTATTATAAAGCACATAAAATCAAAATACAACTATATTCAAGATTTCGATTCGAGTAAAAAATAACTTTATTACTCAATGAATTAATGATTTCGTAGAGGAGCTTAAAATTGAATAAGACAAAACCGATAAACTAGCTATTTAGAAAAACTAATTTATCGGTCGTTCCTTCATTATTTATGTCCAGTTTTATCTGCGATCTCTTTTTCAATAACTTCTAAAAACGTATTAAGTGGTACAGATTCACTCTTTTTCTCACCGTATCTTCGAACATTTACACTATTAGCCTCAATTTCCTTGTCACCGATAACTAAGGCAAATGGGATTTTCTTTGTTTGAGCTTCTCGAATTTTATACCCTATTTTTTCATCACGCACATCTACTTCTACTCTAACCCCATTTTGTTGTAATTTATCGGCTACCTCATTTGCATAGTCTAAATGCACAGTTGGAGATACTGGAATAACTTGTACTTGTACTGGTGCTAACCAAGTTGGAAATGCTCCCTTATACTCTTCGATTAAATATGCAACAAACCGTTCCATCGTAGAAACTACTCCGCGGTGAATGACAACCGGACGATGGTGTTTTCCATCTTCTCCAATATAAGATAAATCAAATCGGTCTGCAACCTGGTAGTCAAGCTGCACAGTGGATAACGTTTCATCATGACCAAGTGCAGTTTTTACCTGTACATCAAGCTTAGGACCATAAAATGCCGCTTCTCCGATCGCTTCTACATATGGGAGATCAAGCTCATCCATTGTTTCTTTTAAAACAGCTTGAGCAGTTTCCCACATCTCGTCATTATCAATATATTTTTCTTTATCTTCTGGGTCCCGATAAGAAAGCCTGAAATAATAATCTTCAATCGCAAAGTCTTTATACACATGCTCAATCAATTTTACAACTCGGATAAATTCATCTTTTAATTGATCTGGACGGCAGAAAATATGGGCATCGTTCAATGTCATTCCACGAACACGTTGCAAACCAGCAAGCGCTCCGGACATCTCGTATCGATGCATCATCCCCAATTCAGCTATACGAACCGGTAAGTTTCGATAACTGTACAGTTGATTTTTATAAACCATCATATGATGTGGACAGTTCATTGGACGTAAAAACAGTTCTTCATTATCCATCTTCATAACCGGAAACATGTCATCTTGATAGTGATCGTAATGTCCGCTTGTTTTATATAATTCAGCACTCCCAAGTACTGGTGTATACACATGGTTATAACCAAGCTTTTCTTCTAAATCAACAATATAGCGCTCAATAATTCGACGTATTGTCGCTCCGCTCGGAAGCCAAATTGGTAATCCTTGCCCTACTTTTTGAGAAACAGTAAAGAGTTCCAATTCTTTTCCTAAACGTCGATGATCTCTTTCCTTTCTTTCTTCAAGAATTCGTAAATAATCCTTTAACTCTGATTCTTTCTCAAAAGCAGTTCCATAAATTCGTTGTAATTGCTTGTTTTTACTGTCTCCACGCCAGTAAGCACCGGAAATACTTAATAATTTGAATGCTTTAATTTTACTTGTTGAAGGGACATGGACGCCTCGACAAAGGTCAAAAAATTCACCTTGTGTATAAATAGTAATCGGCTCACCTTCAGGGATATCGTCAATTAATTCAATTTTTAAATCGTCACCAATTTCGTTAAACATTTCTTTTGCTTTTTCTCGAGATACTTCAGTTCGAACAATATCCAAATTCTCATCAATAATCCGTTGCATTTCTTTTTCAATTTTAGGTAAATCCTCTGGAGTAATTGACTCTTCCATGTCAATATCGTAATAAAAGCCTTCTTCAATTACCGGTCCCACACCAAATTTTACATTTTTATACAGTCGTTTAATTGCTTGCGCCAATGTATGTGCAGTTGAATGACGCATGATGTCAATACCTTCTTTATCCTTATAAGTAATAATTTCCAAGTCTCCACCATCTTCAAGTGGGCGTCGAAGATCTAATACATTGCCATTTAATTTAATTGCTAGTGCTTGTCTTCTTAAGCCAGGAGAAATGGACTGAGCGATGTCTTCGCCTAAAATTCCTTTTTCAAACTCTTTTTGATTCCCATCTGGGAAAGTTATCATAATCATACGAACACTCCTATATATATTTTTTTCCAAATTAAAAAACACTCATCCCTATACTAAAGGGACGAGTGTTAGCACGCGTGGTTCCACCCTCATTTTCGATTTCTTAAACGCTATTATTGCGTTTATAAATACACTAAAATGATTCGACTTCATTGTTCCTTAACGCGGATAGTCGCTACAATATACTATTATTTCCATCGTAGAGTTCTAAGGTGGTAATTATTTGAGCAAATATTAGAAGCTTTCAGCCATTGACTTCTTTCTCTTTCTATCGCTTAGTAAATAATTATGTCCTTTTCATCACTTTACCTATTATTTTGTAAAATACATTATAACAAGATTTATGTATAATGGCAATTAATTAACATGTGAACGAAATGGGAATTGTTCTTTCGGAAAAAAAGTAACTCTTTCTTGAAAAATATTAATCAATGCTAATGTTTTGGCCTCTGCAGGATGGTCTCCATAAATGAATATTTTCTCTGGCATCAAAGCAATTACAGGGGATAAATTCATCTCGTTTTTATCTAAACCTAATATATAGAGAGGTTCATTATGCAAAAGCGTTTTTAATTCAAACCTACTATACTGGTCTCCATTCGATTTATAAAAAGAAAAATTTTTCCCTTGGATAATATGTAATTCTTTTGATTTTGATTGTTGTCTCTTAGTAAAATCACGAATTGACTGAATAAAATTTTGATGTTCTTCTTCCCGCTTTAATTCATCGATACCGTATCCTACCGCTTCTTTCAATTTTTCATGAAATGGTTGTGCACTAAAGGTGATCAATGAATCAAAATGTATCGGATAATTTTGTTCTACATTTTGTTTTAGAATGGAATATAAATAATCGCCATAATGTATTTCTTCCTCAAACAATTTTACCTGGTAATGTTTTTCAAAAATAATCCAATTGGTTAAATGACAAATTCGTTCAATCTCCTCCTGATCTGAATAATGATATTTTTCACGTGCAATTTGTTTTAGTATCTTATTTAAATGCACATACGTAAATACTTCTACTAAACAGGAAATAACTGTATCCATTGAAACTCGGTCATCTTGAATTCGTAATTCATTTCCCCAATAAGGATCTTTTTTCCATTGAATGTGAATTTCATCTTGCAATTGATATAACTTTTCACAAAAATAAATTACCTCTTTCTCATTGCGAAAATATATGACTTTCAACCTCTACCACATCCTCATCCTTTGCTCCGTAGTACATTATATGGACAAGGTACATAAAAAATGAATGAGAAAACTTCTTATCTTCGAAGCAAAAAAGATAAAAAAAACTCTTACCTGATTGTTATACCAGATAAGAGCTTATTCTCTACGATTTTTACCATCTATTCTTAACTCATGACTTACTTGTTTAATTCTCTCTATTATTCTACCGGCCTTTACTTCTTCAACCCCATTTTTAGTCGATGTCGCTAGAATTTGCTCTAATTGTACCATTGTATAATTCGATGTAAAAAAAACAGGTAATCTTTCCATCATCCGGAATTGTAAAATCGAGCCAAGCACTTCATCACGAAACCATGCCGATAACGTCTCTGCACCAATATCATCTAGCATTAATACATCAGCATGCTTAAACATATTTATTTTTTCTTGAACTGTATTATCTTTTATAGCTTCGCGCATTTCTCGCACAAATTCTGGCATATAAATAAGTGTAGACGATATATTAAACTTCTGTAACTCATTCGCTATTGCACCTAGTAAGTAAGTTTTCCCCACTCCAAATGGTCCTGTTAAAAACAATCCCTTCTGTGGTATTTCATCTCTGGCCTTATCAATAAAGGCATCGGCAGCTCTAACCGCTTGTGCTCGATGAGGATCTGGAAAAACATTCGCCATATGTGCTTGTAATATTTCTTTTGGCATATACATACTTTTGATTAAATTTTGTTTTTCTGCCATTCTTTCATATTCGATATGGGAAGGGCATTTCTCATAAGAAATATGAATTTCTCCATTCAAAAACTCTAAGTTTGGTGAATACCCCTTCACGATATTTGTACATGTTTCATAATTTTTACATGTTGAACAATGAATAGATTGTGATATATATTCGTACAATTTATTTAAACGTTTATCAATCTCATTATCGGTAATGCCTGAGTTTTCCTCTAAAAAGTTCACAATATTAGGATGGCTCAATATTTCTCTTTTCATCGCTTCATGTCGCTGTTTAAAACTTTCATTATCATTAATCCATCTCTTTAACGACGTTTGGATCGGCTTCATTGGTATCATCCCTTTGGAACATTAATTATTTTCTGATGCATACTTTTGCAATAAAGTTACCATTTCTTCTTTTTCACGTTCTTGCTCTTTTGTTAAAAGATCTTCTGGCGCATTCTTACTTTGCTTCTTTCTTTCTTTAAACCAATCTGGTATGATTTCATTCGATTGCTTCCTCGGTCGGTAATTTTGGCGTGGGGTTCCTTTTGACTCCCCTTGCTGTTGGATAAAGTCCATTGCCTCTTTTGCAGTTGTAAACTTTTTACGTGACCAATTGCTTGCTATCTTCTCCGTATACCCTTGTGGTAATTTCATATCCGAGCGCAGCATAACATAATGAATTAACACGTTCATCACAGGAATTGGCAATCCTTGACTAACCATTAAATCACTTATAAATTTTAAGTCTTGCTCAGAGGCATTATTTCCACTTGATAAATCTTCAAGGAGTTCTTTCGGTGAGATAGACTCAAATCGCTCAATAAGTTTCTCCGTTTTTGTTAACGATGATGATTTTTCGGATTGATGCAAATTCTGTTGTGGTGTTTGTTTAACAGATAACTGTATATCATTTACATTATTTTTTGTTCGAAAGACGTCCAGACAAATGGCTTTAAATTGTTCAATATCTAATCTATTTTCTTCATTGAGAGCCCACTCAACAGATTTTTCAATTTCATAAGACTCTAAATTGTATAATTGGACAAGTTGTGAAATAATTCGCTTGTTCGTTTCAGTTAATACTTTTTCCGCGGGTATCATTTTCCTCTTTAAAGACTGTTTAAGTATGCCAAAATCCATTTGCTGGATTGGTACTTTCGGTGAGTGTTCTTTATATGTTGGTGAACTTAAAGCATTATTACTGGGCTTAAACGTTTGAAACACGTCATGAAACGCAGCAGTAATATTTGTTCCGACAGGTTGTTTGTTTAAATCAGTATAATGGCTTTTTAGTGTAACAAACTTCGATTCACCGATATGTCGATACAATAATTCCGATAACATCATATCTTGAAAAAATGAAGGTGGACTAAATGGCGGTTGGATGACATATGTATAAATTGTTTTTTCTTCCGTTTCATTTTTATACACTTTTAATAACCCAATTCCTTCAAGTTTTAACCTTGCCTCATAGATCCGATCTAAAGATAAATTTAAATAATTCATTAATGTATGATGTGTTTGTAATTGACTCTCCGATTGAATAGCTATCTCATGAAGGAGAAGTTGATATAAGCTAATCGCTTCTATCCCAAGTAATGGCTGGTATAAGTGCGTTAATGACTGGATATAATCAGTCGGTAAACTGTTTATTAGCTGAACTCTATATCCATCAACAGGTAAGACTTTTCCTAGATGATGCACTATATTCACCTATCCTTTCTCCTCTTATATTACGAGCGTTTTTTTGATTGTAATATTTCTTTTAATTCATCAAGAAAAACATTTATATTTTCAAATTGACGATAAACAGAAGCGAAACGAACATACGCAACATCATCTATTTCTGATAAGCGATCAAGTACCATTTCGCCAATATGTTGACTATTGACCTCTGGTAATTCGGAGTTACGTATTTCCTGTTCAACTTCTAAAGCAATTTTTTCAATTTCTTCAATTGTTACAGGCCGTTTTTCACAGGCTCTCATTAACCCTCGAATTAATTTATCCCGATTAAACTCCTGTCTTGTCCCATCTTTTTTCACAATAATTAATGGTGTTTCTTCTTTACGTTCAAACGTGCGAAAGCGAAACCCACATCGTTCACATTCACGTCTTCTCCTAATTGCATCTCCATCTTCAAAAGGTCTTGAATCTAGAACACGGGAATGTTTATAGTTACATTTTGGACATTTCATCACTTTCAACCCCATTCATCTTTCCATATCCAACTTCCTTAACGTTCATATATATATATTATTATATATTATCATGTTTTAAGCTATTTCCATAATGATTGTGAAAATTATGTTGAAAGATCAACTCATTATAGCAAAATGAAGAAGAAAAAAGTTGTCCAATGAACTAGACAACTTTTTAATAGTTTATTTTTTATGATATTTTGACTTTTTTACTATCTGAACTTTGATATAAAGCTTTCCCAACAAAATTTGTTAAATCAACTACTCTTGCTGAATAACCCCACTCATTATCATACCAAGCTAACACTTTAATTTTACGATCTTCCATTACAATCGTAGATAAGCCATCAATAATTGCGGAATAGTCTGTTGTTGCATAATCAATCGAAACTAATGGTTCCTCACTATATTTAATAATACCTTTCATTTCTTCTTTCGCGGCTTTTGCAAATACATTATTAACTTCTTCTATCATTACGTCTTTTTCCACATCGACAACTAAATCAACTAATGAAACATTAGGAGTTGGAACTCGAAGGGCCATTCCATGTAGTTTACCATTCAAATGTGGCAATACTTCTCCCAATGCCTTTGCTGCTCCAGTTGATGTAGGAATAATGGATTGACCACATGCCCGCGCTCGGCGTAAATCTTTATGAGGATTATCTAATGTTACTTGATCCGTTGTATAGGCGTGTACTGTTGTCATAAGTCCATTTACGATATTAAAATGTTCATCTAATACTTTAACAACAGGAGCTAAACAATTTGTTGTACAAGAAGCATTTGAGATTACATCATCTGTTTCAGGATTATAAGTAGAATCGTTAACTCCCATTACGATTGTATTATCTACATCTGTTCCAGGAGCTGTGATGATAACCTTTTTAGCACCAGCTTGTAAATGACGGCTTGCTCCTTCTCTTGTGTTAAATTTACCTGTTGCTTCAATCACAATATCAATATCATTTTCATACCAAGGTAATTTTTCTGGTTCACGTGAATTAACATGTAAAACTTTTTGACCGTTAATTTCAAATCCGTCCTCTAAAATTTGTATGTCATAATCAAAAATACCGTGAACACTATCATATTTGATTAAATGAGCTAACGTTTCTTCAGGATAACTCGCGTTTATCGCTACTACTTCAATGTTTTCATCTAAAATTGCTTGACGAAATACCATTCGTCCAATTCTTCCAAATCCATTAATGGCAATACGAGTTTTACTCATTTCATGGCCTCCCAATATATGCTACACTTATTCATTCCTTTTTCATAATTAGTATAACACATTAACTTTAAAATGTGCCACTAAATGTGAAAGAATTATTAATTTTAATCATCTTGTGTATATAATATTTTTTGCAAAATGTGATTTATATATAACATTTATGTAGTTCCAATGTTTGTAAACAAAATAAAAAGAACAGCTAGATTAATTTTAAAATCTAACTGTTCTCTATGCATTCGTAACATGCTACCAAGTTTGGCTACAACCTAAGATGGGTGCAAGATAAATTATGATGACACCGTTTTTTATACACTGATTAAGGTAATGGATGAGGTAATTTTTCAATTACCCTTAACTTAATATAATACCCCACTGCTTTAATATATCTTCTAGTTGTTTGTATGATTCTTCTTTAGAGCCGTTGTTATCGATTACTGCATCGGCTTTATTCACCTTATCTGCAACGGGGATTTGCGAATTAATTCTGCTCCTTGCCTCTTCTTCTGTACTATTATCTCGAGATATAATCCGCTTCACTTGTACTTCAGGCTCTACAAAAACAACGATCACTTTATCAACATAATGAGTTAAACCACTTTCGTATAAAAGAGGGATATCTAAAACAACACATAGTTCACCTTGTTGAACATATTCATCCCGTTGTTTAAGCATCTCTTTTCTAATAGCAGGATGAATAATTGCATTTAATTTTTTTCTCTTTTCTTGATCATTAAAAACAATATTTCCTAACGCTTTCCGATCCAGTGTGTCATCATCGTGCAATATATCCTCGCCAAAGGTCTCAACTATTTTGGTATATGCCTTTTGTCCCGGCTCAACAACTTCTCTAGCGATTAGATCTGCATCTACAACAGGTATATTCAATTTGCGAAACTGATTTGAGATCAAACTTTTTCCAGTTCCGATACTTCCTGTTAGTCCAATAATTAATGTCATCGAAAGAAACTCCTTTTTGTTCTTACTATTTCGGCTGGCAGGACGGGCAAACATGGGTTCCTCTACCAGCAACTTTCAACTTAATTATTTCCTCACCACATTGCTTGCAAGCTTTCTTTTCTTGACCATATACGAATAATTCCTGTTGAAACATTCCCATTTCTCCTTGACCATTTACATAGGAACGAATAGTTGTGCCACCTTGCTTAACAGCTTCTTTCAATACAATTCGAGCGTTTTTCCATACTAGCTCGGCCTCTTTTTCAGAGAGATCTTTCGCCCTTTTTTCCGGATGCACACGTGATAAAAATAAGACTTCATCAACATAAATATTTCCGAGTCCTGCCACAATAGTCTGATCAAGAAGTGTAGCTTTAATATTTCGTGAAGTTTTTCCAAACCGTTCAGCAATATAATCTAGCGTATATTCTGATTGAAAAGGATCTGGTCCTAAATGATCTAAAGGTCGATCTGTAAACTCCTCTCCAATTGGAAAAACATGCATCGTACCAAATTTTCGAACATCGTTATATCGGAGATCCGTCCCATCTGTAAAGTGAAAAATAACATGTGTATGCTTTGTAACCGGTTCGGCTGACTCGGCAAGTCGATATTTTCCTTCCATCCGCAAATGGGAGACAAGGACATAATGATCTAGATAAAATAAAAGGAATTTTCCTCGTCGATCAATTTTTTTAATCGATTCCCCTAACAATATTTGTTTAAAATGGCCTGTATCATCCGGATGTTTAATTATTTTCGCCCAATTTATCGTGATATTTTCTATCTTTTTATTTAAAACAAGTTGTTCTAATGTTTTTCTTATCGTTTCAACCTCAGGTAATTCAGGCATTTACTTTCCTTCTTTCTATTTTGCATCGAACCAGCTCTCGCCAAATGAGTAATCAACCTTTAATGGTACATCTAACAAGACCGTATTCTCCATCACTTCAGGTACAATTTTGGATAGTTGTTCGATTTCTTCTTTTGGTGCTTCTAAAATCAGTTCATCATGCACCTGCATAAGCATTCTCGCCTGCAAGTTTTCTTTTTTAAGTCTGCTGTCCAAGTCAATCATTGCTTTTTTAATTATGTCTGCAGCACTTCCTTGAATAGGAGTATTCATCGCAGTTCTTTCAGCAAAACTTCTAAGGTTAAAGTTTCGACTAGTGATTTCTGGTAAATACCTTCTTCGCTTCATTAGAGTGGAAACATACCCATTATGTTTCGCCTCTTGAACGATGTCTTCCATATACTGTTTTACTTCTGGATAAACAGAAAAATACTTATCTATAAAAGTCTTTGCTTCTTTTCTAGTTATTTGCAAGTTTTGAGATAATCCATAATCACTAATTCCGTAAACAATACCGAAATTAACAGCTTTTGCTTGGCGTCTCATATTTGAATCGACTTCAGATTCACTTACATGAAATACATCCATTGCTGTCTGTGTATGAATATCCTTATCTTCCTGGAAAGCTTCCACTAACTTTTTATCACCGGAAATATGGGCTAGTACACGCAATTCAATTTGTGAATAATCCGCCGCAAACATGACCCATCCTTGTTCAGAGGGGATAAAGGCCTGTCTAATTTTTCGCCCTTCTTCCAGCCGGATCGGGATGTTTTGCAAATTAGGTTCTGTAGAACTGAGACGCCCAGTTTGAGTTAATGCCTGATTAAACCGAGTATGGATTTTATGAGTATCTTTTCGTACTACTTTTAGCAGTCCATCAACATACGTTGACTGTAGTTTCTTTAACTGACGATATAAAAGTAATTTCGGGATCATCTCATGCTCTGGTTCCAGCTTCTCTAATACATCTGCAGCAGTTGAATATCCTGTTTTCGTCTTTTTAATGACAGGTAATTTTAACTTCTCAAATAAAATTACTGCCAATTGTTTAGGAGAATTAATATTAAATTTTTCACCAGCTAAATCATGAATATCGGACTCAATCGTATCTAGACGATCTGTTAACTCTTTCCCCATCTCTTTCAAACGATCTATATCAACTTTTACCCCAAAATATTCTATCTCAGCTAAGATAGTAGCCAACGGAAGTTCCAATTCATTAAATAATTCTAATTGCTCATTATTAATTAATTCTTTCATAAATCGGTCTTTTAACGTATATATAATATGCGTCTTCCTGGCAACATGTTCACTAACTTTCTCAAACTCTGGGACTTTACGTTTTGCACCTTTTCCATAAACTTCTTCATCTAGAAATACATTCTTCTCTCCTAAACGACGTCCGATTGCCGTAATTTCTTCATTATTATCAGAAGGATTTAATAAATACGACGCTAACTGCAAATCAAACGTTATCCCCTCTAATTTAATTCCACGATGAAGTAATGCAACTTTTACTCCTTTTGCATCAAACACATATTTTTCTTTTGATTGATCCTGAAGCCAATTTTTAAATACTTCTGACGTTAAGGCTTGTTCCGTTTTAATAGCATAATTACCATTTTCATTTACAATTCCAATTGCTTCAATATTTGCTTCATGATAATTATCTGTGATCATTTCAACGTGTAAAGCATCTTTTCCAGTAAAAAGATCCTCAGTTATTTCATCCACTATTTGATAATCGAACGTTTCTAATTCAACTACTACTTCCTCGTCACTTTTCTCTCCATGAAGACGATCTAATAAAGAGCGGAATTCTAATTCTGAAAACAATTCATAAATATTTTTATATTCGTAGCCTTTATAACCTAACTCTTCCAAAGATATGGTAAGTGGTGAATCTAGATCGATCGTTGCCAGTTCACGGCTTAAAAATGCATCTTCTTTATGATTTTGTAAATTCTCTTTCAGCTTTTTCCCACTTATTTCTTCTAAATTTTCATAAATAGTATCTAATGTTTTATACTGTTTCAATAGTTTTGTTGCTGTTTTTATACCGACTCCCGGAACTCCAGGTATATTATCTGAGCTGTCTCCCATTAATGCCTTTAGATCAATAATTTGGTTCGAAGATAATTCCATTTTTTCTAACATCTTCTCCGGTGTATAGGATTCAACTTCACTAACCCCTTTTTTTGTTAAATCGACAGTGACATGATCTGAAACAAGTTGAAGTAAATCCTGATCACCAGAAATAACTTTAACTTCAAAACCCTCTTTTTCCCCAATTCCTGCAAGTGTTCCTATAATATCATCTGCTTCATACATCTCTAGTTCGTAATGAGGTATTTGAAATGCATTTAATAATTCCCTTGACAATGGAAATTGTTCTGATAATTCTGGAGGTGTTTTTTGTCTGCCACCTTTATATTCTTTATAAGTCGAATGTCTAAATGTTGTCTTTCCCGCATCAAAAGCAACAAGCATATGGCTTGGTTTTTCATTTTCTAAAATATTCAATAAAATATTTGTAAATCCATAAACTGCATTGGTAAATATCCCTTTATCATTATGAAGTAAAGGAAGTGCATAAAAAGCACGATACAAAATACTATTACCATCAATTAACACTAATTTTTTTGACATGTAACTGCCTCCTCATATCATTCCTCTTTATTATATAGATTGTTCTTACTGGTTGGCAAGTCGACAGATTAAACGGTATGTATAACCAAGAGTAAACATCATCATTATGAGAAAAATGATGGTATGAAGACAAAATAACGAATCCTTAAATTTTTCCATTAAAAAAACTCAGAAATAAATCTGAGCTTTTCTGCTTACTATTCTTATACATCGTGATTTTATTGTTGACTTTCTTTAGGAATATAAACGGAAAATGTTGTTCCTTTTCCTAATTCACTCTCCACTTTGATTTCTCCATAATGTACTTCAACTATATGCTTAACTATCGCAAGACCTAATCCAGTTCCACCAGTATCCCTGCTTCTATCTTTGTCTACGCGATAAAATCGTTCAAATATACGTGGTAAAGCTTCTTTACCAATACCTATTCCCGTATCTTTTACTTGGATGCAAACATTATCACCGCTATCTTTTACTTTCAAGAAGATTGAGCCTTTTTCAGGTGTATAACTAATAGCATTTGTTAATAAATTTAGTAAAATCTGTTTGATTTTCTCTTCATCTGCTTCAAAAATCAATTCTTCATCTGCATCAACATGAACTTCTATTTCTTTCTTCTCTGCTTGTTGTTTAATAAGTGGAAAAATATCCTCTAACATAAATCCAACTTCAACAGGATTCAAATTAATATCCGATTCATCTTTCTCCAAATTTGAAAGTATGAGTAAGTCATCAATCAATAGCTGAATTCGTTTACTTTCGTCATAGATAATATTTAAAAATTGTTCTCTTGCTTCTGGTTCTTCTGCTGCACCATCTAACAATGTTTCGGCAAATCCTTTAATTGAGGTGATTGGTGTCTTTAATTCATGTGAAACATTGGCAACAAAGTCTTTTCTCATTACTTCTAATAACTTAAATTCAGTAATATCATAAATAACGAGTACCGCTCCTTTTAACATATTTCGCTCATTGAAAATTGGAGCACCAACAATTTCTAAATACGTTCTTTCTTCATTTTCAGAGATAGAGAATAAATGTTTCACATGTTTCTCATATAAAAACGTTTCCTGTACCGTATGATGTATTTGCTCATTTTCAAGAACATCGTAATACAAATAACCGATATAATCTTGGGGTGTTTTTCCAAACATGGATATAAACTTTCTATTTACTACATGAATATATCCTTTCTCATCGATCAGAACGAGCCCACTCTCCGAATTTTCAATTACAGTTGACAGTTGTTCCGCTTGAATTTGTTCTTGAATCGTTAATTCACTTAAATTACGTGCAAGTGAATTAATCTTCGTACTTAACTCACCAATTGATCCGTTCATCTGTTGATGGATTCTAGCATGATAATTCCCTTGTAAAAGCTTGTCCATCGTTTCTGAAGCTTTATCAATTGGTTTCACGTATTTTTCAAAGAAATGAAATAACGCTAATATCAAAATAATAAACTCAATTACTAAAACCGCGAGAAGGACATATAAGTTTGTTACTGTTGTGTACAAAATTGCTCCTGAAAGGATCAATATAAAAAACAATAATAATGAATAGCCTATTAGATTTTTAGAAAGCATATTTTTCATGAAGGGTCCTCCAGTTTATATCCAAACCCACGGACCGTTTTAATATATTTTGGATTCTTTGTATCCTCTTCAATTTTGTCACGCAAATGGCTTACTTGTACATCAACTATTCGAGTATCTCCAATAAAGTCATATTCCCAGACGGTATTTAATAATTGTTCTCTTGATAATATTTGTCCTTCATGCTTGAGTAAATAAACGAGTAATTCAAATTCTTTTCTCGTTAACTCCATTAATTCGCCTTTAAAATAAGCCTCATAACGCTCTGGATTAACCTCAATCTCCCCTACTTTTAAAATAAGGGCTGTAGTATTATTTGTTTGTATTTCAGTTCTTCGTAAAATTGCATTTATTCTAGCGATCAATTCTTTTGGACTGAATGGTTTCGTTAAATAATCATCTGCCCCCATCTCAAGCCCATAAATTTTATCGTACTCATTATCTTTTGCTGTTAACATAAGAATTGGAATATAATTATTATTTTTACGAATCGTTTTACATACTTCCATTCCATCCATTTTTGGAAGCATAAGATCCAATACAATCAAATCATAATTTTCTTTCTCTGTTTGTTCGATTGCTTCTTCTCCATTGTAAGCTACTTCTGTTTGAAAACCTGCCTTTTCTAGATTGTATTTTATTAACGTTACAATAGACGGTTCATCTTCCACTATTAAGATTCTTCGTTCCACAAGATACCCTCTCTTCTATAAAAATAGGTGTCTACCCCTATTCTACAATGAAGTCCATTAAAAGTGAAAAGGTTTTGAACGAATTAACATGAAATTTACAATTGCATTTTAGTCTAGATAAACTCTATAGAGGTGGTCGCTTTACGTGGGCGAGTAAATACCAAAAAAGAGAATAGAATATGCGTGTATTTTTTGTCTATTTTAACAGAGACTTTAAACCCGGAGTACAGTAAGGGAGACCACCACATTCAGTATAGAATCAAACTTCTACTTCATTTTATACAGTAAACATATATAATTATGAAAAAGCCTTCTTCGGAGTTCATCCAAAGAAGGCTTATCATTATTCATTCAAATTATTTTAATACTTCCATTACACTTTTAACAGTTTGTACAGACTTATCTAATTCCGCTTTCTCATTATCTGTTAATTCGAGCTCGATCACTTCTTCTATACCTTTACCACCTAATATGACAGGCACCCCAAGATATAGATCATTATAACCGTATTCACCTTCTAAATATGCGATTGCAGGTAAAACACGTCGTTGATCTTTAAGAATAGCTTCTGCCATTTCTGTTAAAGCTGCAGCAGGAGCATAATAAGCACTACCATTTCCTAGTAGTTCGACGATTTCTCCGCCGCCTTTTCTTGTCCGCTCAACAATTGCATCTAAACGATCTTTCGGAATTAAATTTTCTAAAGGAATTCCTCCAGCATAAGAATAACGAATAAGTGGGACCATATCATCTCCATGGCCACCTAATACAAACCCAGTGATATCTTTTACTGAAAGATTCAATTCTTGCGCAACAAATGCTCGGAATCTTGCTGTATCTAATATTCCCGACTGACCAATGACACGCTCCTTAGGAAAACCTGTTTCTCTAAAGATTGTGTATGTCATTGCATCAACAGGGTTAGATAATACAACAATAAATGTTTCCGGGGCATACTTTTTTATTTCTTGTGCGACTGATTTCATAATACTAGCATTCGTATTGACTAAGTCGTCACGGCTCATGCCTGGCTTACGAGCTATACCAGCAGTGACAATAACTAAATCAGAGTCCTTAATGTTTGCATAATCTGATGTACCAATAATATTCGCATCAAAACCTTGGACTGGGCTAGCTTCAAGCATATCTAACGCTTTCCCTTGTGTCGGTTTTTCCATTTTTGGAATATCAACTAATACTACATCACCAAGTTCTTTTTGTGCGACCATTAGCGCCGTAGTTGCGCCTGTAAATCCAGAACCTACAATTGAGATCTTTCTTCGTTTTATAACCATTAGAAAATCCCCATTTCTTTTAAACACGCACTTTTATTGATTTACATGTTTTTGATTAGTTCATCCGCAAATTCAGAACATTTTACTTCTGTTGCTCCATCCATTAAACGAGCAAAGTCATATGTTACAACTTTTGAAGAAATTGTTTTGTCCATAGAATTAGTAATTAAATCAGCTGCTTCTTTCCATCCTAAATGTTCTAACATTAAAACACCTGATAATATAACAGATGATGGGTTCACTTTATCAAGACCTGCATATTTTGGTGCTGTTCCGTGTGTAGCTTCAAAAATAGCATGTCCTGTATCGTAGTTAATATTAGCACCAGGAGCAATTCCAATTCCACCAACTTGAGCTGCTAATGCATCAGAAACATAGTCTCCATTCAAGTTCATTGTAACAACAACATCAAACTCATTTGGACGAGTTAAAATTTGTTGTAAGAAAATATCTGCAATCGCATCTTTAACTATAATTTTTCCAGCTTTTTCAGCTTCGTCTTGTGCTTTATTTGCAGCATCTTTTCCATCTTCTTCTACGATTCGATCATATTGTGCCCAAGTGAATACTTTATCACCAAATTCTTCTTCAGCAACTTCGTATCCCCAATTCTTAAATGCACCTTCAGTAAACTTCATAATATTTCCTTTATGAACAAGTGTTACACTTTTCCGACCTTCGGAAATTGCATATTCAATACTAGCACGAACTAGACGCTTTGTTCCTTCTTCAGAAATTGGTTTAATTCCAATTCCAGAAGTTTCTGGGAAACGAATATTTTTAACGCCCATTTCATTTTGTAAAAAGTCAATTACTTTTTTAACTTCAGGCGTTCCTTGCTGCCACTCAATTCCTGCATAAATATCTTCCGTATTTTCGCGGAAAACTACCATATCTACATCTTCTGGATGTTTAACAGGTGAAGGAACTCCAGTATAATGACGAACTGGACGTAAGCAATTATATAGATCAAGCTCCTGACGAAGTGCAACGTTCAATGAACGAAAGCCACCTCCAATTGGAGTAGTTAAAGGTCCTTTAATTGCAATTTTGTACTCTTCAATTGTATCTAACGTTGCTTGTGGTAACCATTCACCAGTTTTATTAAACGCTTTTTCTCCAGCGTAAACTTCTTTCCAATCGATTTTCTTTTTTCCATCGTAAGCTTTTTCAACCGCAGCATCTAAAACGCGACTAGCAGCAGCCCAAATATCAGGACCAGTTCCATCACCTTCAATAAATGGAATTACTGGATTATCTGGCACTTGTAACTCACCATTCTCAACAACAATTTTATTAGTCATTTAAACAAAACCTCCTAGTTATATTTGTATAGTTATTCACAAGGAAGAACTACGATTTACTCATCCGGAATGTAATTAGATAACTAACTTAGATATTTGTAAATATTCTCTCTCTATGTATTCAGGTAAACATTTACAAAACAATAGCCGGTAATCCCGGCTATTGACACAAGTCATCTGACTTATTATCCACGCTTTTCTACTGGAACGTATTCACGTAATCCTGGGCCAGTATATTTTGCACGTGGGCGAATTAGACGGTTATTATCGTATTGTTCTAATATATGTGCTAACCATCCAGACATCCGGCTTACCGCAAAAATAGGTGTAAATAAATCATGATCTATCCCTAAACTATGATATACAGAAGCGGAATAAAAATCAACATTTGCAGGTAGGCCTTTATTTTCTTTAATATATTTTTCAATCTCTATAGACATTCTATACCATTTTTCTTGTCCTCTAAGTTTTGTTAACTCTTTAGACATTTCTTTCAAATGTTTTGCACGAGGATCTCCAGAACGATAAACTCGGTGACCCATTCCCATAATTAGTTCTTTATTTGCTAATTTTTTCTCAATGTATGGAATTGCATTTTCTTCTTCCCCAATTTCTGAAAGCATTGCCATTACTTGTTCGTTTGCGCCACCATGTAGAGGTCCTTTTAGTGCACCGATAGCTGCAGTGATACCTGAGTATACGTCAGATAAAGTTGCAACACATACTCTTGCAGTAAATGTGGAAGCGTTTAACTCATGATCTGCATGAAGTACTAATGCTTTATTAATCGCTTCAACTTCGATGTCTTCTCCTTCTTTACCGTTTAGCATGTAAATAAAGTTTTCTGCAAACGTAAGGTCTTTTTTAGGCGTAACTGGATCTTTTCCCTGACGAATTCGAGAGAAAGCAGTTACAATGGTAGAAACCTTCGCCTGTAAACGAATCGCTTTACGATGGTTAGCTTCTTTATCCATTACGTCAGCCTCTTCATCATATAAACCAAGTAATGAGATTGCTGTACGTAAAGCTGCCATTGGATGAACTTTTGATAAATCATATGAACGTAAGTGATCAATAACTGCTTCAGGAATTTCCATTTCATTAGCTAGTTCTTGACGAATTTCATTTAGTTGTTCTTCAGTAGGAAGCTCACGGTTCCATAATAAGTATACTACTTCTTCAAAAGAAGCCTTTTCAGCTAAGTCATCAATTGTATAACCCGCATATGCTAGTTTGTCATCAATAATCGAACAAATAGATGACTCTGTTGCGATTACTCCTTCAAGTCCTTTTGTAGCTGTCATAACTAATCTCTCCTTTTATAATTATACTTCTTAAAAATTAAACGAATAAGTATATATATCTAAAAGCTTTTCTTTAAAATTATTATAAAGGATTTTACCCTTAAAGTGAATTGAAAGCTATTACAAAACGTGTTTTTTCCTAGGTTTCTAAGCAAAAACAGCATGGTTTACGAAAGATTTTTGACCTTTAAGACGTAAAATTATGCATATAGAGTCTATATAATAACTGTTGAACATATAGTTATATTAACGTGTTAACATCTCTATTTTACGTACTTTTTATTCAAAAGAGGGTTATTTATGAACAATGTATTCTATATAAAACTCGTACGTCTTCTATCTATTATTCTAGTAATAACCGGATTGTTTTTTGCTGTAAAATATACAATCGGATACATGTATCCATTTTTAATCGCTTTATTAATTGCTTCTTTTTTACATCCGCTCGTAACAAAAATAGAAGTAAGTTGGAAGTTCAATAGAACGATTGCAACCTTCTTTGTAATTCTCTCTTTTTTTACATTATTCTTTGTAATAAGCTTTCTAATATTAAAACGCCTTCTAAAAGAATCTACTTCGTTAGTAGAAACGTTACCAGAACAGTTTAATCAAATGAAACTTTTATTAGCTGAAATAGGACAATCTTATTTATTACCTGCTTATGAAAAACTTACCGAGAAAATTACACTGCTTCCATCTTACGAAGAGCTAGAATTTAATAATTATCTCCTATATTTTATTGATGAAATAGGAGCTTCCAGTTCGTTCTTTTTAAAGAACATTGTAAGTTCTACTTCAGCTATCTTATCTTCAATAACATATGCAGGTACCATATTTATTTTTATTTCGTTAGCCGTTTTTATGATGACAAAAGATCTGAATCAGATCAAAACAGTCATCCAAAATCTAATCCCCGCAAAGTTTATTTCAAAAGGCAGACAGATTATTGCCCACTTAAAAAGCTCTGTTTTTGGTTTTATAAAAGCACAAATTGCAATTACGATGATCTCAAGCTTTATTGTAATGACAGGCCTACTTATTTTTCAAATTGACAATGTACTTATCATTACGCTTACTATGCTTTTAGTCGACTTTATCCCTTATGTTGGGATAGGAGCGGTTTTTATTCCATGGATTATCTACAC
Source organism: Pseudogracilibacillus sp. SE30717A (assembly GCF_037071985.1). NCBI lineage: Bacteria > Bacillati > Bacillota > Bacilli > Caryophanales > Bacillaceae > Pseudogracilibacillus > Pseudogracilibacillus sp. SE30717A. The sequence continues at coordinate 244,535 of NZ_JAXHDF010000005.1, forward strand.
CTTTTTTATTGAACAATATGCATTAACCATTCAATTAGCCGGGTTATATATCGTAGTTATTATCGTACGTCAGATAATTGAGCCACGTATCCTCGCTTCAAGTATTGGGATCCATCCTTTAATCACTCTTATCATTTTATTTATTGGTATTCAGAGTTTGGGCATTTTCGGAATCTTTATTACTCCTATCATTTTAATTATCCTCAGTGCAATTTATCATGCAGGGATAATACACTATCTTTGGAACTTTATAAAAAATGGATAATTACCATTTACGAAATACAATATTCCCTTTTGCAATACTTTTTAAAATTAAAAAATGAATGAGCTTCTTAAATGGCGTTCTTGTCCAAGGAATAACGAGTAAAAATCCAAAAAGATCTGACACGAATCCAGGTGTTAATAATAATATCCCACCAAGAATAATACATATTCCATCAATTATCTCCTCCCGGGGGATTTCTCGATTATACATAGCCAACTGAGCCCTTCTCCACGTCTCCATGCCTTCCTTTTTTACTAGGGCTGCACCAATGATTCCAGTAAGTATGATAAGGCCTACTACTGACCAGGCTCCTATCATACTTCCTGTCCATATAAAAATACCGATTTCGATTGCAGGTATAAGGATGAATATTAAGATTAACCAATACATGACAAACAACCTTTCTATTATCCCTTGTTCGTACGTTCTACTGATATTTCGACTTATAGCACACTTGCATGACCCTGATGAATACTTCCAGTTCCACCATCTATCGTTATATCTTCACCATCTTTAATAATCCCTAAGCCATTTTCAACTCCTACGATAACAGGAATCCCTAAACTTAGTCCTACGACTGCTGCATGAGAAGTTAAACCGCCCTCTTCTGTAATAATTCCACCAGCTCTTTTTATTGCAGGCATCATATCTTTATCAGTAGCTGACGTGACTAGAATGTCCCCATCTTCAAGACGTTCATTTGCTTCCTGCGCATTGTTCGTCACAAGTGCTTTTCCATACGCATAATGACGACCAATTCCTTGTCCTGTCGCGATTACATTACCGATTACATGTACTTTCATCAAATTAGTCGTTCCACTAACCCCTACTGGAACTCCTGCTGTGATGATTACTTTACACCCTCTAGTAAATAATCCTGTTTCTAACCCTTTATTAACCGCAGTATCGAGTAATTCATCTGTTGTATTGATTTGTTCACTTAAAACAGGATAGACTCCCCATACGAGAGACAACTGCCTAAAAACGATTTTAGAAAAAGTGACCGCGATAATTGGAGCTTTTGGTCGATATTTTGCAATCATGCGAGCTGAATGACCACTTTGTGTTGGTGTAATAATTGCGCTAACCTCCAGGTTTGCTGCTGTATGAGTAACAGATTGACTAATTGCATCCGTAATGGTCATTGTACTAGATTTTGCCCGTTTTTTTAATAATGATTCATGATCCAGTGCTGATTCTGTTTTTTGGGCGATAACATTCATCATTTTAACTGATTCTACTGGAAAATCACCTGCAGCCGTTTCACCGGACAACATGATAGCATCTGTTCCATCTAATATAGCATTAGCAACGTCTGATGCTTCGGCTCTTGTTGGACGCGGATCCCACTGCATAGAATCTAACATTTGTGTAGCAGTAATGACAGGTTTACCTGCAAGATTACATCTATGTATTAAATCTTTTTGCACAAGCGGGACTTCCTCAGGTGGGATTTCAACCCCTAAATCTCCACGTGCCACCATAATTCCAAAGCTAGTTTCCAAAATTTTATCAAAATCATCCACGCCTTCTCTATTTTCAATTTTAGAGATGATTTGAATATGTGCGGCATTGTTTTCCTCTAATAATTGTCTCATTGTTAAAACATCCGTATGATCTCTGACAAATGAAGCAGCGATAAAGTCAACGTCATTTTCCACGCCAAATTTAATATCGTTTTTATCTTTCTCGGTTAAAGCTGGTAAATTAACGCGTACATTAGGGACGTTGACACCTTTTTTATTTTTGATTTTTCCACTATTAACAACCTTTGTTTTTATCTCTTCATTTTCATGGTCTATTTCAACGACTTCTAGCTCGATTAAACCATCATCCATTGATATAATTGTTCCAATTCTCACATCATTTATTAATCCTTTATAGGTAACAGAGAAACGTTCTGCTGTTCCTTCTACATCACGCATACTAATATAAACTGTATTTCCTCTTTCTAAATACGCTTCGCCATCTTTGAATGTTTTTGTTCTAATCTCCGGACCTTGCGTATCCAGTAAAATGGAAACTGTCTTATCCATTTCTTTAGCTGCTTGTCTTATATTAAAAATTCGTTGTTTATGTTCATCATAATCGCCATGTGAAAAATTTAGTCTTGCTACATCCATACCATTTTCAATCAATTGCTTTAACGTCTCAATCGATTCGGAAGCAGGACCAATCGTACAAACAATTTTTGTTTTTCTCATCTTAAAATTCTCCTTATATTGATGATTTATATAGATAGCTCTTGTGCCAAATTATATACATCTTTATTTAATTGATGATTACTTGATAAAACATGCTCAATATCTTGGTCAACTAATTTATTATCTTTTAGTCCGACAATTCTGCTAGCCTTACCTTCTATAAGTAGATCCACCGCTTTCGCTCCTAGTCTACTTGCCAATACTCTATCGGCGGCTGTAGGAGTTCCACCCCTTTGAATATGCCCCAAAACCGTAACACGAGTTTCATATGACGTAGCTTCTTCAATCTTCTTACCATACTGAAACCCTTCGCCAACTCCTTCGGCTAAAATAATAATACTATGTTTTTTGCCTCTTTCAAGACCACGCTTTAAGCGATCAACCACATTATTAAAATCATGCTTTCTTTCAGGGATAATGATACTCTCAGCCCCTCCAGCAAGTCCAGCATACATTGCTAAATCTCCTGCATCCCTCCCCATTACTTCAATAATAAATGTTCTTTCATGTGAAGTCGCAGTATCTCTAATCTTATCAATTGCTTCAATTACTGTATTTAGCGCTGTATCAAAACCAATGGTACAATCGATGCCAGCAATATCATTATCGATTGTAGCTGGCACACCTATACAAGGAAGTCCCAAGTCTGAAAGAGCTTGTGCTCCTCGAATACTACCATCTCCGCCAATAACTACCAACCCATCAATCTCATGATTTTTTAGCTGTTCAATTGCTTTCTGCTGGCCTTCTCTCGTTTTAAATTCATCGCAACGGGCTGAATATAACGATGTTCCTCCACGATGAATAATATCACCAACTGAACCAACTTCTAATTGTTTTATATTTCCATTCATTAACCCTTGGTATCCATAATATACACCTGATATTGCTACATCATGAAAAATACTTTTTCTTACAACCGCTCGAATTGCAGCATTCATTCCAGGTGCGTCTCCACCACTTGTAATTACACCAATCCTTTTCATCTTTTCACCTCATTCTAAAAATTCATCAATACTATGTATTAATCAAAGAATAACGACTATACGTTATCCTTTCTCAACATTATTTCGTACACTAATCCATTCTAATGTATTGTTTTCCCCTATATCGTATATGTTATTCTCGCAAACGTATCATACTATTCCTCTAAAATAAGTAAGAGGTTGACAAATGTCAACCTCACTAAAGAGAACTGGTTTTATACCTATGCGCCGTTAATAACGCCAATATTTTTAAATTTTTCCCATCTATTTTCTAAAAGTTGTTCAGCGGAGAGCTTTGATAGAGTGTCAATGGATTGCTTTAACACCTTATCCATGTTCTTCGCCTGCTGTTCAACGTCACGATGTGCTCCTCCTTTTGGTTCAGGAATAATTTCATCAATGATGTCAAACTCTTTTAAATCATAAGATGTAATTCGCATTGATTCTGCAGCTTTTTTCGATAGACTTGCATCTTTCCAAAGAATAGATGCTGCACCTTCAGGTGAAATTACTGAATATGTGGAGTTCTCAAGCATATGTACATGGTTTCCAACACCCAAAGCTAATGCTCCTCCACTACCCCCTTCACCTATAACAATGCATACAATCGGTACAGTAAGTCCAGCCATTTCTTTCAAGTTATATGCAATTGCTTCACTTTGACCGCGTTCTTCTGCTGCTTTACCAGGTTCTGCTCCTTTTGTATCAATAAATGTAATAATGGGACGATTAAACTTTTCTGCTTGCTTCATATGCCTAATCGCTTTTCTATACCCTTCAGGATGTGGCATACCAAAGTTACGTCTAATATTTTCTTTCGTTTTTTTTCCACGTTGATGGCCGATGACTGTAATAGGTTGGCCATGATAAAATGCAACCCCAGCAACAATTGCTTCGTCATCACCATAATAACGATCACCATGGAATTCAACAAAATCAGTAAACAAATATTTTATATAATCTAGACTAGTCGGGCGCATTTGGTGTCTTGCAACTTGAACACGATCCCAAGGCTTTAAATTCGAGTATATATCATCTTCTAAGCTGGCTAGTCTTTTCTCAAGTGTGTTAATTTCTTCTGTTAAGTCAATTTCACTATCTTTAGAAATATTTTTTAATTCATTAATTTTTTCTTTTAAATTCACAATTGGTTTCTCAAACTCAAGTACTTGCTTCATACGGATTGTCCTCCTTTTATAGATATTAGTTCACTTTCGGAAGACGACATCGTATTCGACTGATTATGATTGTGAATTTTTAATAGTGTTGTTAATAACTCTTTCATTTCGTGACGATGAACAATTTGATCTAACTGACCATGTTTAAACAAAAACTCCGCAGTCTGGAAGTCGCTCGGTAACTTCTCTCTTGTCGTTTGTTCAATTACCCTTCTCCCTGCAAAGCCAATTAAAGCTCCAGGTTCAGCAAAATTGTAATCTCCTAAAGAGGCAAAACTTGCAGTAACCCCTCCAGTAGTTGGATGTGTCATGACGGATATCATTAAACCACCTGCATCTGAAAAACGTTCAATTGCAACGGAAGTCTTTGCCATCTGCATTAAACTTAATACACCCTCTTGCATTCTCGCACCACCGGAAGCCGTAAAAATGATAAAAGGTATAGAAAGTTCTCTGGCATTTTCAATTGCTCGTGCAATTTTTTCACCGACAACTGAGCCCATGCTCCCCATTCTAAATCCTGCATCCATTACACTAAAAGCAGTAGGCTGCCCTCCAATTAAACCTTTTCCTGTTACAACAGCTTCGTTTAATCCAGTTTTTTTACGATCTTGTTCCAATTTCTCCATATATTCAGGAAAATGAAGCGGATTTTCTGACTTCAAGTGTTTATCCCACTCTTCAAATGTACCTTCATCAAATAAACTGTTTATTCTTTCCCACGCACTCTGTTGATGATGAAAATCACAGTTAGGACAGACATGTAAATTCTTTTCTACTTCTTTGCGATAATAAATTTGAGAGCAATTACTACACTTTGTCATCAATCCAGCAGGTACGTCCTGTTTTGCCTTTTCGTCTGGAATAGTAGTATTATTTTTATTCCTTGTGAAAATTCTCTTCAGCAACCATACCCCTCCTTTAAAATTTACTTCTATCAGAATATAATGCAACAAAAATCCGAATTTACGTATAAGTTCAATTGATAATAGTCTATAAAGTTACATTATAACCACAAGTCTTACTATACTGGATTCAAAAGCGCATTTCTACTATTTTTACTAAAAAAAATAATTTCATATGATAAAAAGTTCAATATCGTTTTATTTTGGATCTAATAAATCTTAATCAAGTTGGCTCAATTGCCTTGTTCTTTCCGCAACCTCTTCTGGATCAACTTCTGTGCGTGCTACTCCAGATTCCATTGCCGCCTGTGCAACACTTTTTGCCACTGCAGGTGCTACACGCGCATCAAATGGAGCAGGAATTACATAATCTTCATTTAGTTCTTCATCTGTAATTAACGACGCGATCGCTTCAACTGCTGCCATTTTCATTTTTTCATTAATCCGAGTCGCAGCTACATCAAGTGCTCCTCTGAAAATTCCTGGAAATGCAAGGACATTATTTACTTGGTTTGGAAAATCTGATCTACCTGTACCGATAATTTTCGCTCCAGCTTTTTTTGCCTCTTCTGGTAAAATTTCAGGATCTGGATTTGCCATAGCAAAGATAATAGCATCTTTATTCATTTTCTTAACCATATCAGCAGTTAATGCTCCACCGACAGATACACCAATAAATACATCTGCACCTTCAATCACTTCTTCTAAACTTCCTTTTAATTTACGGTGATTCGTATTCTTAGCAACTTCTTCTTTTACCGGGTTCATTCTACGTGGTCTTCCTTCATAAATTGCCCCTTGGGAATCACACATGATAATTTCTCCTACGCCGAAATTATCGAGCAATTTTATAATAGCAATTCCAGCTGCTCCAGCTCCATTTGCTACTACCTTAATCTCTTTAAAAGACTTACCAACCAATTTTAAAGCATTCATTAACCCGGCAACCGTTACAATAGCTGTTCCATGTTGATCATCATGAAAAATTGGAATCCGAGTTTCTTTCTTTAATCTTTCTTCAATAATAAAACAGTTAGGAGCAGCAATATCTTCTAAATTAACTCCTCCAAAAGTTGGTTCCATCAATTTAACTGTTTGTACAATTTCATCGATATCATTTGTATCTAAACAGATTGGAAATGAGTCCACTCCAGCAAATGCTTTAAATAAGACTGATTTACCTTCCATAACTGGTAGTGCAGCTTCTGGACCAATATTACCTAAACCTAATACGGCTGATCCATCACTAACAACGGCTACCATATTACCTTTCATCGTATAATCATAGACAGCATGTTTATTTGAGTAAATTTCTTTACACGGTTCCGCTACACCAGGTGAATATGCTAAACTTAAATCTTCTGCATTTCTTACAGGGACTTTTGAATGAATCTCTAACTTCCCCTTTTTCGTTTTATGCATATGTAATGCTGCATCTCGTAATTTTGACATTCCTTATCGCTCCTTAAATTCTACCATTTAACTGCCATTTTAATACGTCGATTACAAAATAACGACATTATAGACATTTTCACTACTATAAATTATATCAAAAGATTTCATAATATAAAGTCTATTTCATTGCTTTCTAAATGCAATGATATAATCATTACAATTTTAACACAACATTTTCGTCTCCAAAGTACAGTTTCAATTTCTTAATTGTTTCATCTATAGCATTTATACTGTATTTTTCATCCAATTTATATGTTTTTCTTTCTGTTTCGTCAAATAATATAATGGGTGAGTTACCAGCATAGGATAAACTAATTTCTTGTAGATAGTTTAATGATTCATTTTTATTTTCAGGTGTTACCCTCACATATACGTACGCCGTATTTTTTTTCATCATTTCATCAAGATTGCAAAGCGTCATTTTATCGATAACAAGTTGTTTATTATTTTGACGGACACTGACTTTTCCTTCTATATATATTGTTTCCTCTTCACGCAACCAAGGATTTACCTGTCTATACAGAGCTGGAAATATAACCCCTTCCATTTCCTCAGTTTCATCCGCTATCGTAATAAAAGCCATGGAATCCCCACGTTTCGTATGAATTTTTTTGACATTTTGAACGATAGAAACCACTTTAACAACCGTGTTATGTGATAATTGCTTAGCAGAATGAAGCGATACAATTTTTTGCAATGATAATTTTGTCCGATATTGCTTAATTGGATGGTTTGTAACATACATATGCAGTAATTCTTTTTCGTCCGAAAGCCGCTGAATTAGACTAAAATCGTCTATTTCAACATACGCTGGTTTCATTTTCATGTTTTCACTAAATAAATTAGTCTGTCCGTTCAAATCACCAAATAACTCGGATCGTTGGAGAGCTTGATCGATCGATGCAAGTAAACTCGCTCGATTAGAATACGTTTCATCAAATACTCCTGCTAAAATCAGTGTCTCTAATGCATTACGTTTAACAGATACACGTAAGCAAAAATCAAACAGATCAGAAAACGGCTTATTTTTCCGTTCACCAATAATTTCTTTTACTGTTTCATAGCCGATACCTTTTATTACCATCAGTCCCATTCGAATATCTTCGTTTTCTACGGTGAAATAAGCATGACTTTTATTAATGGATGGTGGCAATACTTTTATTCCAAGCTCACTTGCTTCGCGAACATACATATTTAGCCTTTTTGTATCATTCGATACAGTACCTAGTAAATGAGCAAAGAAATACGTAGGGTAATTTGCTTTCAAATAACTTAACTGATAAGCGATTTTACTATAAGCAACGGAATGACTTTTGTTAAAACCGTAATTTGCAAATTTTAATATCCATGAAAATACTTCTCGTGCAACTTGCTCCCCATACCCTTTTTTTATACAACCACGAAGGAACGCTTCTTGTAGTCTTTCAATTTGCTTTCGATTCTTTTTACTAACTGCCCGTCTTAATATGTCGGCTTCACCTAGCGAGAGTCCAGCAAAATGATGTGCAACTTGCATTATTTGTTCCTGATATACTAATACGCCATATGTTTTATTAAGAATCGGTTCAAGCTCCGGATGTAAATAAGAAATTTTCTGCCGTCCATGTTTTCGTTCTATATAAGTTGGTATATTTTCCATCGGCCCTGGACGATATAAAGCATTTAATGCAATAATATCTTCCAATGAAGTCGGTTTTAATTCAGTAAGCACTTTTTTCATTCCGGCAGATTCTAACTGAAATACACCATTCGTTCTACCTGCTTGTAAAAGAGCGAATGTATTGGAATCTTGATCAGGAAGCTGGTCAATATCCAACTTCAACTTATGATCCCTGTTAATGGAATGAACAACTCTTTCAATTAAAGAGAGATTTCTCAGTCCTAAGATATCAATTTTTAATAAACCGATCGATTCTAATTCATTCATCGCATATTGCGTCAAATACGTATCATGGGTTCCTCTGGTAAGTGGGACATGCTCGATTAATGGATCTTTTCCGATTACAATTCCGGCAGCATGCGTTGAAATATGCCGTGGTAATCCTTCAAGCTTCATCGCAATCATAAATAACATTCTTAATTTCTCAGATTGCTTAATGTATTCACCGAATTCCTTATCTGCCTGAAGATACGATAAAATTGGCTTATTTGCTTGAACGGGAATATGTTGGAGAATATAAGCTTGGTCATGTCTGTCAATCTCCATTGTTTTCATTAATTCCCTTATTAGCGATCTTGCTGCAAAAGTGCCAAATGTAATTATTTGAGCAACATGGTCTTGTCCATATTTTCCCCTTACATAATCAATAACTTCATCCCGACGTACGTCGGAAAAGTCGATATCAATATCTGGCATCGACATTCTTTCTGGATTTAAAAATCGCTCAAATAACAAATCATATTGAAGTGGATCAACATTTGTAATTCCAAGTAAGTACGATACTAATGAACCAGCAGCAGACCCTCTTCCGGGACCAACCATTATTCGATTATCTTTTGCAAATTGAACAAAATCGGCAACAATTAAAAAATAATCGCTAAATTTTAATTGGTTTATTATTTCAAGTTCATACATTAAACGGGCTTCCACATCCGCCGTTACTTCATTATATTTTACGTGCATCTCCTTGATGCATAACTTTTTCAAATAGTCATGTGCAGATTCCTTTGTCGGTACTGGAAATGATGGCAATAGTTGTTGATTAAAATCAAAAGTAACCTGGCATTTTTCCACTATTTCCTCAGTTGTTTTAATATATTCAGGAAATGAAGCAAACGCTGCTTCTATTTCTTGTTTGGACCTTAAATGTCTTTTTCCAAGCTGTTTATTTTTCGTTGTATTGTCCCATTTTTCATTGAATTTCATTGCTTGTAAACAGTCGTAACTTAGTTCATCACTTTCCTCTAAATACCTTACATCATGAAGAGCAACAATATTTGTCCGATTCAGTTTCGAGAATTCTTTTATATGCTCCATCACAATAGTTGCTTCACGTTCGTACGCTTCTACTCCCAAATAAAAATCTGTCACATCTATAACTGCTTGAACCTTTTCTATATATGTTTTCAATTGTGTGAAGTTTTTTTGAAAGATAATTTTTTTAAGGAATGGTGTTTCCGTCGGTAAAATAATAATGACGTTATTCACTATCTCTTTTATCATCGTAATACTATATTCTTGATGCAATTGAATCTGTGTAGAAATGTTAATAAGTTCTGCATAGCCTGTATTGTTTTTGGCAAGTAAGATGAGAGGTAACTCGATCTCGTCGAATGACACTGTTACGATAAGACCAAAGATTGGTTTAATACCTTGTTGTAAGCATGCTTTATAAAAGGGAATTGCTCCGTGTAAAACACCTTCATCTGTTAAAGCAAGCGACGTATACTGTAATTCTTTTGCCTTATGAACTAATTTATCAATCGTAATTGTACTATTAAGAAGGCTATAGCCGCTTCGTACTTGCAAATGTGTAAATGACATATTTTCTCCTGCCTTTACTTAAGTGATCATTTCTACTCGCCAAATCATATTCTCATTCAATTATACCGCTATCTGAAGCCTCTTTCCAATAGTTCATTTCATCATAAGTTGTCCAACCTGTACATAGAAATGTATAGAATGGAGTGATGAATGATGGAAGAACGTTTTTTTGTCTCTTTTATACATTGTTTTTTTATCGCTTTTGGCGTCGTAATTGGCGGAACAATTATAGGAAGTGTAGGGTCTTTTTTAACGGGAGATGCACCTTTAACATCGATGAACCGAATTGCTAAATCCATCAAAATTTGGGCGATTGTTGCCGCAATTGGCGGTACATTTGATGCAATTGAAAACTTCCAAAAAGGATTAACAGATGGTTCTACTTTCGATTTATTCAAGCAAGTCTTAATTATTCTATCCGCTATGTTAGGGGTAAAAGCAGCGAGTATTATTATTAGTTGGATTACTAGTGAGGATATAATCTAATGCATTTTTCACCGTACCATAAAAAGAGATCGTGGCAACTCATTATTATCGGTACATTAATTGGCTCCTTCCTTGCTTATATCACCTTTACCTTTATGCACGGGAAAATGTACGAAAATCTCCTCTCGGAAAACTTGCAATTAAAAACGAAAGTCGGAGAATTAGAACAACAAAATAATGCTTTATTACAAGATAAAGAAGATTTAGAAGAGAAATCAACTAACACAGTCCAATCAGTTCAAATTATATTCAGTAATAAAGAACAGTTAAAATTAGACCGCCTGATTATTCATGAATTAGAAGAATTAATTAAAAATGAGATCAATTTCATCATAGGAAAAGAGGTGCAAAGTTTGTCTGAAAACGACGACTTATTAATAAGTCTGCTTGAAAATAAAATATTTACGATTGATGATCTATCCTACCAATTTGATGTTCACAAGCTCTTTTTATCAGAGAAGGTGAAAATCACTCTTTTGGTAACGTTAGCCGATTAAAAATTTTATGAACATTTAATGAATTATGATGAGAAATAATAGCTAATTAATGTTTTATTTAATAAAATAAGAATACATCTAACGAAAGAAGTACGAACGCGGTACATCAATTTACTAGTATTCAGGAAGTAAAGAGTTGATTTCTTACGTTATATTATTATGAAAGGATGGAGTATATGACAGTACTTGATCGTAGACAAATGCGTGATGAAAAGATTAAACAGTTAAAAGAAGGTAGAAGTGTATACGCAGAATCCCCGGAGTTCATTCGTTTGATCAAACGTGGGATAGAAAAAGAAAATTTATCTGTAAAATTAGAGCAGACTAATGGAGGTTGCTGGTTCATACCGGAAGAAAATGAATAAATATGAAGAAAAATAAATGCTGATTTCATTATATAATTGAAATCAGCATATAATATTTTTTATCAGATTACGTATATTTTGCACATAATTCTTCTAAATCATTTACAAACTTGTTCGCCTCTTCCCATGACTGAATAGAAGCACCAGCTGCTAATGGATGACCACCGCCGTTATATTTTGCAGCTAATTCGTTAATTACTGGGCCCTTAGATCTGACTCTGACACGGATTACATCATCCTCCTCGATAAAGAACACCCATGCCTTAATACCTTGAACATCACCTAGAACTCCAACTAATTTTCCCGTATCAATTGGCTCCACTTTAAATTTATTTAGAATATCTTTCGTTAACTTAATCGAACTCATCCCCGCTGGAGACAAAGTAAAGTTTTGTAATACATACCCTCTAAGTCGTGCGATATCTTCTTGAATATCATAGAGACCATTATATAGGGCTGAACGATCAAATGGATATTCAATTAATTCTGCTGCATATTTAAATGTTTTATTACTTGTACTTGGGAATAAAAATCTACCGGTATCTCCAACGATCCCTCCATAAATTAATCTCGCAATTTGACTATTCAATCGAAGTACTCCATGTTCGTCAAATTTATAAAAATCAAAGATCATTTCTGACGTGGAACTTGCAGATGTATCAACCCACATCGTATCACCGTAGGGATCATTATTCGGATGATGATCTATTTTAATTACTTCTTTCCCTAATGTATATCGCTGATCACTTATACGTCCCGTATTTGCTGTATCACATACAATAACTAATGCATTCTCATATTTCGCATCATCTATCACATCCATTCGAGCAAAAAAATGTAAGGCGGGATCTTCTTCTCCTACTGCATATACTTCCTTTTCGGGAAAAGATAAACGAATCATTTCTTTTAAACCACACTGAGAACCTAATGCATCTGCATCTGGACGAACATGACGATGAATAATAATAGTTTCATATTCGGTTATTTTATTTAGAATTTTTTGCTTTGCCATTTTTAATACTCCTATCTGTAACAATCTTTTTCTCTAGATTATTCATTTGAAAACAGCTACAATAGAAATGAAAGTAGCCCACATACAGGAGACGATAACATGTTTATATTCGCCATATTAATTATGATTTCTATTGTAATGTACGTTTATTATAAGGTAGCAATTTTAAAAACAAAAGATAAACTGTCTCAAAAATATATAAATGCTAAATCTAGAATATTTTTAGGTGCATTTTTAATCTTTTTTGGAATAAATCAATACATAGCTTATCAAACAAAATTAACCTTATTTATTAGCATCGTATTTTTAATTTTAGGAAGTCTACAAACAATCGACGGGTTTAAAGAAGCAAAACATTATCGCAATGAGTGGAAACGTCTGAATCCAGATAGTTAAATTGCTTAAGCTTCTATAAAAACGGCTGGGACGATAGGTAACTACAGTCTCAGCCGCTTTTTTATTCACCCAATTAATGTGCAATTTTATTTCCTGTTCAATTTATAGAGCTTGAGCTACAAAAATTCGATTCTAGGGTACAATTAATGCTAATCGTTACCTTAAGTTACAAAACGACTAAATAATGCTATTTGTTACATTTCGCGCCGGGATTAGAGCCACTGTTATACTTCTCCTTTGGAATGATAGAGATCACTTTCCATCGACATATCTCCATCCAAATCATTTAAGTAACTGTTTCTCCTTTTCTTACCTGTCCATTAATTGGGCCATTAACATGCCTTTACATACCAATTTTCGACCATTATAAATCTCAATATTTATTTTTGCATATAGTCGACCGGCATCAAGTAACTCTGGCTTAATCACAAGATTACTATCCATCTGTACTGGCTCAATAAAGTATACATTTAAACTTTCTACTACCATATTTCCTTTTTTCAAATGAAGTAGCAATCTGGCACTTGCTTCTGTCACTAATGTTGTTAATACTCCATTAGATAATGTTCCTAATTGGTTTGTCATTTGTGGCGTAACTGTTGTTTCAAAGGAGGTCGGATCCCCTTCCACAACATCTAATCCTCTAGAAATAACATCATGGATCGTTTCTCCTACTTGTGGTTGACGTTGCATCTCATTAAGTGCTTTTAAAACATCTTGACGAGAAACGAGTCCTTCTAATTCATTTGATTGATCAACAATTGGAACAACTTCGATTCCTTCCCACACCATTAAGTGAGCGACATAAGCAAGGGAGGTTTTCGCTTGAACTACAAATGGATTCCTAGTCATTACTTTTTCAATTAATGTTTCCCCATCTTTTCCGACGACATCCTTAGACGTAACCATTCCACTAACTTTTCCAGTATCGTCAATGACCGGGAAACGGGTATGTTTTGTAAGCTCATTTAATTTATACCAATCATCTACCGTATCTGTATTGTATAAGTGATGAACCTCATCGTAAGGTGTATAAATATCGCTTACGAAAACAATTTCTTTTTTAATCATCTGGTCATAAATTGCTCGGTTAATCATCTCAGCAACGGTAAACGTGTCGTAACTCGTTGACATGATTGGTAAATTCTTTTCATCGGCTAGCTTTTTAATATGTTCCTTTGTATCAAATCCCCCGGTAATTAAGACAGCAGCACCTGCTTTTAAAGCTAATTCATGCGCTTTTACCCGATTACCTACAATTAAAAGAGAATCTGCTTCTGTATAGCGCATCATCGCATCTAACTGCATTGCACCTATTACAAATTTATTTAATGTCTTATGTAATCCACCACGACCACCTAACACTTGTCCATCTACAACATTGATTACTTCTGCAAATGTTAAATGTTTAAAATGCTCTTTCTCTTTGCGCTCAATTCGTATCGTTCCTACTCGTTCAATCGTACTTACTAATCCTTGATTTTCCGCTTCTTTAATTGCTCGGTAAGCGGTTCCATCACTTACATTTAATTCTTTCGCAATTTGACGCACTGATATTTTATGTCCAACATCTAATGACGTAATATGACGTATAATTTGCTCGTGTTTAGTTGCCAATTTCTTCACCTAGCTTTCAACTGTACTAGTCTGTAATATAAACTATATTATACAGTCGTTCCTTTATAAGCTCAATGTTTAACTGAAGTATCGGCATATTCAATACAATTATACATTTATCTATGAAACAGATTAATAATTTCTCGCTCGCTGTTTCACTTCTTCCACTATTTTTTTCTTTTGTTCCATCACAGGAGGAGATGACATTTTTAAGAGTGTTGCAAGATTTCCTCCTATAACTAAAATTAAAAATAATAGCCAAGCACCCCAAAATATCCGCTCAATTTGTGTAACTGCTTCTGGAATATATGGCCAAGCAAAATAAATTAAAAAAATTGCTAGTAATATCCTAAGAATTGTGTAATGCAAAACAAGCCCTCCTATTCATACCTTTTATACTATTCTATGTACGCCATGTAATAAGAGAACCTGTTTACTTATTAACTTCTTTTATTGGTGTTTTTATTATAGACGGTGCTTCATCGTATTCTTCCCCATTTTCTTCTACACCTCCAAGAGCAGCGAACGAAATTGGCCCGTCAAGAATAAATGGAATATCATAGGATAGATGCGCATTATTTTGAAGGATTAAACTTTCCGACATAATGATCCCATTTATTGACGTACCGTTATTCAAAATAGCCTCCGCATTAGGTGCAAAAATTAACTGTGAAGACACCGCCGCGTTGTTTTCAAAAAGTATTTCTGTTCCACCAGAGAAAATATTCCCCATTAAAACTCCATTATTCCCCAAAGTAATATTTGCTGTTTTTGAATAAAAAGAACCATTACCAATGTGCAGAATGTATGTCAATATTGTAATTTATGAAATTATAATTTTTCAAAAAAAGACAAATAAAATATCAAAATCTCTTCACCATAAAAATAACTAATCAATGCACCAACTACTATGTAAGGACCAAACGGTATAGGTTGTTTCTTTTTTACTTTATTTAACATAAGTAAAATTCCGCCTATTATAGCACCAAGAGACGCTGCTAGAAAAAAAGTGAGTAACACTTGCTTCCAGCCTAGAATAATTCCTAATACTCCAAAAAGTTTCATATCACCAGCCCCCATCCCCCCTTGACTAACTAGTATAATGATCGCAATTAAGAGATACCCGACAACTGACCCGAGGATCGCATCATACCAAGGAACTAAAGGTGAAATAATTCGCATTATAATGAAATAAGGTAAAAAAAACACTAGTATTTTATTCGGTATGACCATATAGACTAGATCAGAAACAAAAAGAATCATTAGCATACTAATCAAAAGTAATGCAGTAATAAGCTCAAGTTTCAAACCTATTTGCACATAGCTAAATGCAAATAATAGACCCGTAAATATTTCAATAATTGGATAAATTGGAGAAATTGTTTCCTTACAGTTTCTACACTTTCCTCGCTGAATCAAATACGATAAAATCGGAATCAATTCATACCAACATAACTGGTTGTTGCATGTTGGACAAAATGAACGATCCTGATGGAAAGAAATTCTTTTAGGCACACGTATACCGACCACATTAAAAAACGAACCTAGTACAATACCAAATAAAAAAAACATACCTATCCAATACATAACCATTTTTCTATCTCCTTACACGAAAAGCTATTCATTAATTATAGGGTTTTGGATAAAAGAGAATGAAGGAATAAATTCAAAAATAGTTTAATAGAAGGAATAGTGAAGTTAAAATAAAAATAATGAGAGTAGTTACTTGAGGAAAAATTGTTGGAATGACACACAAATACCTTTTCGTACTTTAGGAAGGTTATTCAAAATAATTAGTACGATTTTCTTCTTCTAATTCTGTCTTGCGTTGTCTTTTCCAACAATTTTCATATCTTTCATTGATAAGGAGTTTATTTGATAACTCCTCTCTTCAAAAATTTATACTTGTAAAGACTCGCCAACCTTAAGCGCAATACCTTTACCAGTTTTCACTTTATTAGCAAATAATTCTGCATCTTGTTTGATAACTGGAAACGTATTATAATGCACCGGAACAACATTTTTTGCTTTAATCCAATCACAAGCAATCAACGCATCTTCTGGTCCCATTGTAAAGTTGTCTCCGATTGGAACAAATGCAAGGTCTATTGTATTCATGTCACCAATCAATTTCAAATCGGAAAATAATCCCGTATCACCCATATGATATATCGTTTTATCATTTATAGTGAGCAAGAGACCAGCTGGCATTCCTGTATAAATAAATGTTCCATCTTCTTCCTCATAAGAAGAACTATGAAAGGCTTGTGTGTATTTAACTCTGCCAAAGTCAAAATCATAGGCACCACCAATATTCATGCCATGAGCGTTCAAACCTTTTTGACCTAAGTAAACAGCAAGCTCATTAATTGCTACAATATTTGCGCCAGTCCGTTTTGCAATAGCCATCGTGTCACCAACATGATCCCCATGTCCGTGCGTTAATAAAATCACATCCGCTTCTACTGTTTCTGGATCGAGATTACTTAATTCATTGCCAGTTATGAATGGGTCAATTAAAATTTTGTGCGAATCTGTTTCGACACGAACACACGAATGTCCATGATACGATACTTTCATACATATCTCTCCTCGCATAATTTTATTGCATTCTATTTTAACATAGAAAAATGAAATACAAAATTTTTCATAAAAAAAGTACACCTCATAGTTAGAGAATGTACTTTTTTATTAATAAACTCACTCAACTTTCGCTAAGTGAAAGCAGATAAATAAACCTTGGTAGTATTAGGAGGTTTAGAGATTCACTTCCTTAGTTGTATTTTAAATTTACTGGTTGCATGAAAATACAACTATATTCCGAGATATTTCATCATTGCAGTTGCTATAAACTGCGCAGTAGATGCATCAAATTATTTTTTGGAAGCCGCTTCGGAAAAATACTTCGCTTTCACCACAGGCATAAGAGCGACATCTGTTCAAGCTGCACTATCGTTTGCTTTTACAGTGTCTCCTTTACCGCAGGCACGGCCTCAGCTTCTGTAGATTCTCGTTAACGAGAACCTACAGGGATCTTCGGGCTCGTGGGACTGCCACTATCGTTCGTCCCATCGAGAACCATTTGCTATTCCTACAGGAGTCTTCGTATTTTTCCTACGCTAGCACGAATGTATTTAATAGAAAGCATTGTTGTTGTCAGTCAAACAGTGACCATCCCAGCGGAGGAAATATGTGGAGACTCCTATGGGAGCATAGGCCTAGGTGAGACTACGCAGTGCGTAGCACATAGGAGGCCGGGCAGCCGCCCATGGAAAGCGAAACATATTTCCGAAGCGGTTGTTTAGTTCATTCTTAAATTTTCAGCATTGATAAGGTTATCAAGATATCAAATAGAAGCATTTTTGAGTTAATCCACGTATCTGTTTAAACTTAATTTTTTTGGTACGAAAGTTGAATAAACTCATTAGAGCAACCTTTTGATATAGAATTTTTCGCTAAAAATTAGATCATGAACGTGATTATTGATTGTAACAATTTTATTCGTTTCTCACTGATAAATTTTAACAATTTAGGATCGACCATTTTACGTAGGAATGTTCGGAATTTTTAGGGATGAAAATGATATTATTTAATCATTGTTGATGCCTCTATATAATCATATCCTAATGCTTCTGCAACTCCTTGGTTTGTAACTTTTCCATTCATTGTATTTAAACCTTTTAACAACGTCTCATTTTCCCTCATTGCTTTTTCATACCCTTTATTTGCAATTTGTAAAGCATATGGAACGGTAGCATTTGTTAAACCAGTTGTTGATGTTTGTGGTACAGCACCGGGCATATTTGGCACCGTATAGTGAAGAACTCCATGTTTTACAAATGTAGGTTCATCATGATTTGTTACTCTATCACTAGTAGCGAAGTTCCCGCCTTGATCAATTGCAACGTCTACGATGACAGAACCTTCTTCCATCGATTGAACCATTTCCTCTGAAACTAATACCGGAGCTTTAGCACCTGGAATAAGGACGGAACCAATAGCAAGATCCGCTTCTGCGATTGCCCGGGAAATATCAAGCGGATTTGACATTAAAACATTGACAGCATTTCCGAAATAATCATTCAATTCTCTCAATCGTACAGGGTTCAAATCAAACATAGTAACATTTGCACCAAGTCCGACGGCCATTTTAGCGGCGTTCATTCCGACTACTCCTCCACCGATGATCGCTACTTTTCCGCGTTTTACTCCAGATATTCCAGATAGTAAAATTCCTTTACCACCTCTCGTTTTTTCTAAATATTGCGCACCAATTTGGGTCGCCATATATCCAGCAACTTCACTCATTGGTGTAAGTAATGGTAATGAGCGGTCTGGTAACTGAACTGTTTCATAGGCAATTCCAATCACTTTTTTATCAAGCAAAGTTTGAGTTAATTCTGGATGAGATGCTAAATGTAAATATGTAAAAATTATTTGTCCTTCATATAAAAATTCATATTCCTCTTCTAAAGGTTCTTTAACTTTCATAATCATTTCCTGTGCCCATGCTTCTTTTGCAGTTTCTACAATTGTCGCTCCTGCATCGGCATATTCAGAGTCCGTAAAACTTGCTCCTTCCCCTGCTCCCGCCTGAACATACACGTCATGTCCAGCATTTATTAAGGTTAATACTCCCGCAGGATTAAGAGCCACTCTATTTTCATTATTTAAAATCTCTTTAGGAATTCCTATTTTCATCGATCTTACACCTCTTAGTAAATTTTAAAAATTTAAATCATTTACATTTTATCAAAGATATATTTAAATTGCATTATATTATTTACATAATCCTCTTTTTTATTATACCAAATAGGTGACGAGTAACTCTTTATATCAAAATTGTCTTAATTTTGTTAAAAATAGCCTGTTATTTTTTATCATTTTGCTTTTTATTACGTTATAATTAAAGTGTAATAGGGAAACAGAATAATAAAGGAGGACAACAAAATGAATAATAACTATGAAAAAATTGTCATTGCAGTTGACGGATCAAAAGCTTCTGAAAAAGCTTTCAAAAAATCTGTTGAAATCGCTAAAGCAAATAATGCATCTCTAGTCCTATCTCACATTGTAGATACGCGTACGTTTGCAACTGCCGAAGCTTATGACAAATCATTATCAGAACGAGCTGAAAAATATGCTAAAGATCTAATGAATGAATATGTCGCTAATGCAAAAGAAGCTGGTGTAGAGAATGTAGAACTAGTTATTAAGTATGGGTCTCCGAAAGTAGCAATTGCAAAAGAAATCGCTCCAGAAAATGATGCAGATTTAATCATCGTTGGGGCAACTGGTCTTAATGCTGTAGAGCGATTCCTAATTGGAAGTGTCTCTGAAAGTGTTGCCAGATACGCAAAATGCGATGTACTTATTGTCCGCTAGTTAAACGTTTAGAAAAACAGACTGTACCGCCTTATGACAAGGCGGTACTTTTATTTGCGGATAAGAAAATATAACTCTTCACTGCTCACTGGCTAACGATGCTACGTCCTGTCTTACTTTCGCCATAAAAGCTTTACGATAATCCAGTTTTCTATTAATTATATTTTATCCTTATTTAACTCATAGATAATGTGAGAGATTTCTGGCAAGATTAGTTTCCCCATTGCTAATTTAACTGCTCCCGAAGACCCTGGCATAGCAATAATTACTTTACTATTTTTTACCCCCGCAATTGCACGAGACATCATCGCTGCAGAACCGATGTCTTCTGTATAACTTAACATACGGAAAATCTCTCCAAATCCCGGAATTTCTTTTTCAATAATTTTTTCCACAACCTCAATGGTAACATCACGCACTGAGATACCGGTCCCCCCTGTAAGGAGAATCGCTTCCACCTGTTCATTTATTAAGCCTTGCTGAATAATTTGTTCGATTGTATCCATGTCATCAGGAACAATTACGTGATTTACACATTTATGCTCATTTTGTTCTAGTAACTCTCGTATTAATTTCCCGCTTTTATCCGTGTCAACCGTTCTCGTATCACTTACCGTTACAATCAAACAATGAACAGACCGTTTCTTAACACGATGCACGCATATCAACCCCATTTCTTTTATCTATACGATAGCCAATTTAATGATAATACACAAATGTATAATGAATTATTAAATGTCATACTTTATCTTTAATCGACCATGGAGTTCCTAAGCGTGGCAATACCCATCGATCAAGTCCATACCAACCTGCTACCTTCCAGGCCATGATAAGTAACATCGCGATCATAAACATGACTGGATTCGTACTAACTGTTCCAGCAAGAAGGAATGACATATTCATAAGTGCGCCAAAAAAAGCAGAAATTCCTGTCAAAATTCCTACGATTAAACCAAGACCTACTAATATTTCTCCCCAAGCGACCATATAAGAAAAAGGTACTGCGTTTGGAATGACGATGTTTTCTAGAAACCAAGCATACCAGCTAGCGACATCACCAGCTTCCACTTTTCCAAGTGCACCTTCCATAAAACCTTTAATAGCCGTACCAGCATTAGAGCCTGTCCAAACATCCGAAGTAACTTTGTTTATACCTGCAGTTAACCACGAATACCCAAGATATAGTCGTAAAATCAACCAAATCCAAGCTGAAGTGGTATTCGTAAATAACCATCTTGAAACAGGATTTTCATCAACTACTACATCTTTCCCCAAACCTACATTTTTCAATTTCACCATAAAAATATCCTCCTACGTTTTCAATGAACTGTTGTAAGCATAACTACTTATACAACAATTGATATTACCATAATCAATTCATTAGCACTAGTCCTTTTGAATTACATAAAGCCTGTCGTAGAGTAAATAGATATTTCAAGCTTTCGTAATAAATCAGATTTACCCGCGAAAGGTGTAATTATAAAATCTATTGCGACAGTATAACATTCAATAATTGGGCGATGCTAAAACTTAATTACAGGTTAAAAAGGAGCGAGTATTTTGGCGAAAAAAGACAATAAATCTCACCATGACCGAGGAGTTAAATATCATTATAACCGCGGTGAAAATGAGAACAGCTTTGTACAGCGACAAGATCCACGTCTAAATCAGCAAGAAATTGCCTATCAAAATTTAGCACAGAACGATCAAGAAGATGCTGTTTTCAGACAAATGCAACAGGAATTAGTGAAAACTTCTGACGAAATTTTCGACGAATTAGAAGACAGAATTCAAAACAATGAATAATGAAATCATGAGCAGACTAAGGTATCCCGGATGTATGAAACGATATAATGTTGCACTTATAGCTAAATCTAATACACTAAATTGAGCTAGAGCGCAATCAATTGCTGGCTACATATAAGTGACAGTTCAGAGTCCGTGGACACATTTTTTAATATATACCGTTAGAACATTACGTAAAAAAAAGCAACGCTGTTTCTCCGTTGCTTTCTTTAGTATTCTCCACTTATTTTTCTTTCTTTTGATCTTTTCAAACGGTTACCTTTATTTTTCCCTCCGCATATTTCATCGTATCCCTTGCAATCATTACTTCTTCATTAGTCGGTACAACTAATACTTTAACTGGTGAATGATCATAATTAATGAATCCTTCTCCTTTAATATTATCATTTAATACAGGATCCCAATAAACTCCCATAAATTCAAGACCAGTTAAAATTTTGCTGCGTACAATTTTACTATTCTCTCCCACTCCGGCTGTAAAAATAATCGCATCTACTCCAGCCATTCTTGCAGCGTAAGATCCAATGTATTGGTGAATGCGTGCTGCAAAAATCTCCAAAGCTAATTCGGCACGTTTATTTGTAGCGGCAGCTTCCGCTTGTATATCTCTCAAATCATTCGAAATTCCGGAAAGCGCTAGTAAACCACTCTTTTTGTTTAAAACATCAATAACTTCCGAAGCATTCATTCCTGTTTTCTCTATTAGATAAGGAATAATTGCAGGATCAATATCACCTGACCTCGTACCCATCGTCACTCCTGCTAGAGGCGTGAATCCCATGGACGTGTCAATGGATTTCCCTTTTTCAACTGCAGTAATACTTGCACCATTCCCTAAGTGACATGTTATTAATCTTAACTGATTTAAAGGACGATCTAATATTTCCGCTGTTCGCTGAGAAACATATTGATGGGAAGTACCATGAAATCCATATTTTCTGACTCCATATTTTTCATAATATTCATAAGGTAGACTATATAAATAGGATTTTTCTGGCATTGTCTGATGAAATGCTGTATCAAATACTGCAACCATCGGAACATTAGGTAATATCTCTTTAAATGCATGAATTCCGGTTAAGTTTGGTGGATTATGCAAAGGTGCCAAATCAGAAACTGCTTCAATTTTAGCGATTACATTATCGTTAATTTTAATTGACTTATTAAAATATTCTCCTCCATGAACTACCCGATGTCCAACAGCATCAATTTCTTTATAGGATTGAATGATACCAGATTCAATCAATTGATTTAATAAGAGTTTTACTGCCTCTTCATGATCAGCTATGTCTTTTACTATATCATTACTTTTGGAATCGGTTTCAAGAGTGAATGAAGAACCCTTCGAACCAATTCTTTCAATCAACCCTTTCGCTAAAACATCTTCCTCTGGCATTTTAAACAACTGAAATTTTAAAGATGAACTCCCTGCATTAATCGCCAAAATCTTACTCAACTATTTCTCCTCCTTTATGTTGTCCAATAAGAAATACCTATATTTGAAATAGTCAGAATTCATGATAATTAATAAGACGTTTGCTTTCCGTTGTCACTAAAGAAGAATAATTCGCCTTGTTTAATGGAACAAGGCGTCACCCAATATCTATTTATAGGTTAGTGAATTTCTTCCTTTTGGAACCAATTATTTATCTGTGTCAAAATATCTTCCATAGCTTTTGTATTATTAAAAGATGGAAGTACTGCTAGTAACGGTTGTTTTATATCTTTTGTATGTTCTCCTTTTTTTTGAAGAATAAAGATACTTTTCTTGTTTTCTTTTGATGTAAAAGCTGTATCCGGTAACTGTAAAAGTCCAATAATATGTGCATTTTGTTGTATAAAACGATGTAATTGTTCGGCTTGGTCACTTTCAAATAAAGTCTCCGGGATAATAAATATTAAAAATCCGCCAGCTTTTGTATATGTCAAACTTTGTTCTATGAATAAATGATGTGAATAAGAATGTCCCTTTTCCGCTTTTAACTCAAAATTACTTGCCTGCACATCGTCAGGATAGTAACCGACAGGTAAATCCGCAACGACTAAATCAACAGGATCAAGTAAGAATGGTCTCAAACTATCCTGGTGAAAATATTCAACCCGTTTTTTCTGCAAGTTAGCATTTAGTAGAGATATTTTTAGTAATGTAGGATCAATTTCACTTGCAAATGCCTTTATAGGCTTCGATAAATGACTCATTACAATTAATAACAAGTTTGCAGTACCACTAGCCAGATCAAAAACTCTCACTTCTTCCATGTTGTTTGTTAACTTATCTGCTAAGTATCCGATAAATAATGCTATCGCTTCTGGAGTCATTGTATGGTGATGTTGTGTCGCTTTCTTCATCCCCTTTAAAACCGCAAGCTGAATGGCCTTCCTAATATCTTCTGTTGTATAGTCAGATAAATTAACCTTTCTTAATGATTCTTGAATTTGAGCTTTTAAGCCTTCATAGTTATCTTCGTGTATATCACCATAGAAGAGTGCTTCTAATGTTATTGCTAAACTATCTAAAAAAGGTTCATCAACTTGTACTTGAACTAACTCGCTAGTTTCTTCTATCCAATCATATAATTCAACTACTTTTGAATTATTCATTTAGCCCCCTCCACTTCTCCTTGAGTTAGCCATTTAATAAATTACTTATTATTGTAGCAAAATTTCTCAAAAATAATATTAAATACGAAAAGAAAGTTTGAATTGTACTTTTTTATGGTTTACTTGTCTTTTTAGCTGTATTACAGTTTTAAAGTAAAAGTCTTAACTATATCATTGTATTTGATTTACTTATAATGTCAATGAAAAAGGAAACGGACACAAATTTAATTGTGTCCGCAAAAATAAAAAGAATCTTCATTTAAACGTTTATTGTGCATTTTTTGCCGCTTCTAATGCTTTATCGTAATCTGGATGGTTTGTAACCTCTGAAACATATTCTAAGTACGTGACTTTATCATTGCTATCTATAACGAAAATAGATCTTGCAAGCAGTCTTAATTCTTTTATTAACACTCCGTATTTTTTACCAAAATCCGCATCACGATGGTCTGATAATATATCAATATTTTTGACGCCCTCTGCACTACACCAACGAGTTTGTGCAAAAGGTAAATCCATACTGATAGTAATAAGTTGCACATTGTCCAATTTATCAGCTTCTTCATTAAAACGCTTTGTTTGCTGTGCACAAACACCAGTATCTAAGGATGGAACAATGCTTATCAATTTAACTTTACCTTTGTAATCATCTAAAGAACGATCACTTAAGTCGTTAGCTACAACAGTAAAGTTTGGAGCATCATTTCCTACTTGAATTTCTGTACCTAATAATGTAACGGGACTATCTTTAAAAGTGACTTTTACCATAAAAGCTCAACCTTTCCATTATTATTTACTTTACATTATGAATAAGCTAAGTTGGATTGTCCATCATTTCGCGTTATGAATTTTAAACCTCTATTTTTTCTCTATCTTCTATATTTTCATAATCAATTTCGAATCCTAAATCTTTTAACATTTGATAGTCGCTATTTCTTTCTTGACCATCCGTTGTTAAATAATCACCAATAAAAATGGAATTTGCTGCAAATAAACCTAACGGTTGCAATGTTCTAAGATTCACTTCACGACCGCCTGAAATTCGAATTTCTTTTGTTGGATTCATAAAACGAAACAAAGCTAGTACTTTTAAGCAATAGAGCGGATTAAGCTCATCCGTTCCTTCTAAAGCTGTTCCATCAATTGCATGTAAAAAATTCACAGGAATTGAATCAGCATTTAATTCTTTAAGCGCTCTTCCCATTTCATATACATCTTCTAACGTTTCTTTCATTCCAACGATAACGCCTGAACAAGGAGATATCCCAGCGTTTTTTACTTTGCCGACAGTAGAAACACGATCATCATATGTATGACTTGTCGTAATGTTAGAATGATGCTCCTTAGATGTATTTAAATTATGATTATAGCGATCAACACCCGCTTCTTTTAATTTCTCTGCCTGCCCTTCTCTTAATATTCCAAGGCAAGCACATACTCGCATATCTTTAAATTGATCTTTAATTTCTTTTACTGCACTTGTTACGATATCAAGTTCACGATTTGTTGGCCCTCTTCCACTTGCAACGATACAATACGTTCCTGAATTTAGATCATGTGCCCGTCTGGCCCCTTGAAGAATTTCCTCTTTTGTCATCATCGTATATTTTTGAATCGGCGCTTTTGAATCAATGGATTGTGAACAATATCCGCAATTTTCTGGACAGTAACCGGTTTTTGTACTAATGATCATATTTAGCTTAACTTTTTTTCCATAATAGTATTTCCTAATTTTGAAAGCAGCATCCATTAATTGCAGAATATCATCATCAGACGATTCTAATATAGCTAGTGCTTCTTCTTTGTTAATTTCATACCCATTTATAACTTTGTTTGCGATTGCACTCCAATTGTACATGAAAACCCTCCTGGTTAAATAATAGAATGTATGCAACTTTAAATGCTATGTTCAGTAATTGGTTTTCTTATTGTGATTCCGTATTTTTCTAATCGAAAAGCAAAAACACCTGCTAAGACGGATAGTATAATATCTTTTGGAAGTGGCGCGAGCATCCATAACCAAGCAACTTTATATGAAAATGCCGGTGGAGCTTCAAACCAAAGTTTATAAGCAGCATACATCCAATTTGTACCAAAGATATAGTTAATTGCCATAGCTATTAACGCTGCTGCTATATAAGAAGGAAAACTCGCATTTAATTCTCCAATTTTTCCAGCGACATATGCGACAAGAATAAACGATAAAATAAAACCAAAAGTCGGAAATATAATCATGCCAAATCCACTTTTAAACTGTGCAAAAACAGGTGCTCCTACTAACCCTAACATCATATAAACGAACATTGAAAATGCACCTAATCGGCTCCCTAATACAAGGCCTGCTAACACCGCAAAAAATGTTTGTAATGTAATTGGAACTCCGCCCACTACTAAAAAACTAAAATTAGCTCCAATAGCAGTTAGTGCTACGAACATTGCTCCTAGTGTTAATTTCAAAGTCTTACTCTGAGGTTTCATATTTTTCACCCCCCTTTATGTTCACTTATATTTTTTGTAGTTTACACATAAAGTAGGTTATCATATATTTTCATTATGTCAACCTTAAAAATATAAGGTAAACATATTTCCTTGAAATTCTTTGAATGATTCAATGGGCTGATATTAAAAATATCAAGATAGGGAGAAAAAGAGTATTTAAAAAACTATATAGAAGAGTATCCTTGCACTAATACTTTTAAAATTAAGAAAATGTAACTTAAAAAAGAGTCAATCCTAAGCTAATAGGAATGACTCTTTTTTGTTTTCAATATTTATTTGTTATTGAGTTCCACCCATTTGTTGTTGCGCCATGTGAACTAGGCGTTTTGTAATTTCTCCTCCAACGGATCCGTTAGCTCGAGATGTAGTATCTGCACCAAGTTGTACGCCAAATTCCTGTGCAATCTCAGTTTTCATTTGGTTTAACGCTTGTTCTGCACCAGGAACTAGCAATTGGTTTGAGTTATTTCTGCTGCTATTTGGCATGTTCTTCACCTCCTTGGTACAATTATCATGCGCACGTTGGAGGTTGATCATACATAAATACAACTGGTAGTTGTTGTTATTTTAAGGATAAATTGTTAAACATGTTTTTATAGCAACTCATCAAAGTTGTCCTGTGACTCCGGTTTATTATCGACCTTTATTAGTTGTATTTTTTCAACTGCTTCATGGATTAATTCGCTAAAATCTGTATCCTTTTCTAAATAATTTACTTTTTCTCTTGTCGGGTTTGTAACTGGAGACTTAGGGACAAATATGGTACAACAATCTTCATATGGACGGACAGAAATATCATATGTTCCAATTCGTTTAGAGTAATTAATAATTTCTTCTTTATCAAAACCTACTAAAGGTCTAAGTACTGGTAAATTGGTCACTTCATTAATAACGTTCATGCTGGCTAACGTCTGGCTTGCAACCTGTCCTAAGCTTTCACCAGTTGACATTGCAAGTATTTTTTTCTTCTCACAAACTCTTTCACTAATTTGCAGCATGACACGACGCATTACAGTCATCGCATATCGTTCTGGGATTACTTTAAAAATTTCTTGCTGTAATTTTGTAAAAGGTACGAGATGAATATTAATTGTACCACCAAATTCAGTTAATACTTTAGTTAGGTCCAACACTTTCTGTTTTGCTCGTTCACTTGTGAAAGGAGGAGAGTGAAAATGGATCATTTCTAATTTTACTCCACGTTTCATCATTAAGTATCCGGCGACAGGAGAGTCAATTCCTCCCGACAAAAGTAATAATGATTTTCCACCAGTTCCTACCGGTAATCCACCTGCCCCACGAATAACGGTTGACGTAATATAGGTAGCTTTTTCTCTGATTTCGACTTTAACTTCAACATCTGGGTGATGTACATCAACTGTATAATCGGATGAATTTTTTAATAAATGAGCACCCAAAATCCGATTAAGCTCTTGTGAACGAATAAGAAAACGTTTATTCGCTCTACGAACAGAAACTTTAAATGTTTTGGCCTCTTTACTCTGTGTTAACGCAGATAATGCTCCTTCTTTAATAGCTTCCTCGTTATTTTCCACTTTAATTGCTAAACTCATGCTGTAAATTCCAAAAACATTTTTACATTTATCTATAATAGGTTCAGGAGATTCTCCATTTAAAACTATAAACATTCTACCTTGACTTCTAGTCACACGAACCTTTGGAAAATCAATTAAAGCTTGTTGTATATTTTTTTGTAATTGTAAAATAAATTGTTTAATGTTTTTTCCTTTTAATCCTAGTTCTCCATAACGTATTAATATATGGTCATAATTCATATCTATCTACTCCAATATCTCTTTTAATTGCTCGATGGTTTCACGAAACTTTATTATAAAATTCTTTATCTCATTTTCTGTTGTATCATATGATAAACTAATGCGTAAACCAGATATCGATCGTTCATCAGAAAAGCCACATGAACTTAAGACACGGCTTTTATCTGACTGCTTAGATGAACAGGCAGACTGTGTAGAAATAATAATTTCCTTTTCATATAGTGCATGAATAACAACTTCCGGTTTAAGCCCTAAAACAGAAACATTAATAATATGTGGCGCTCCATTCTTAGGTGAATTTATAAAGACACCATCTATATTCCTGAGTTCTTCATATAATTGATCATGTAAATTCATTAGCTGCTCTGACTGACTTTGTTCTTTTTCTTTAATTAATCGAAGAGCCCGTACAATAGAAACATTACCTGCCACATTTTCTGTACCAGAACGTATCCCAAATTCCTGATTTCCTCCATGAAATAAAGGAAATAATGTTGTTCCTTCTTTTACATACAACAATCCAGTACCTTTTAATCCATGTATTTTATGACCGGAAATTGTACAAAGATCAACTTGACTATTCTTTAATGAAAGTGGTACTTTACCAATTCCCTGAACTGCATCCACATGGAAAAATACTTTCGGATAATCGCTTAAAATATTGCCAATATCATCGATAGGCTGAACCGTTCCGATTTCATTATTTACGTGCATAATGGAAACAAGAATCGTCTCTTCCGTGATTGCTCTTTTTAATTGTCCAAGGTCTATCTTTCCTTCTTCATTTACAGGAAGATATGTGATTCGAAAGCCCAATTCCTCTAAACTTTTACACGTTTCATATACAGATGCATGCTCAATGCTACTTGTAATAATATGTTTCCCACGTTTCTGATGTTTCAATGCTATTCCTTTTATTGCTAAATTATTTCCTTCTGTCCCACCCGAAGTAAAAATAATTTCTTTTTGCTCTACTTGCAATAATTGTGCAGCTTGTTTTCTTGCTTGGTTGTGCAATTTCTCAACCTCTCCACCTAGTTCGTGGATAGAAGACGGATTTCCGAAATATTGCTCGGCAACTTTTTTAAAACTTGATATTACTGTTGAATTCGTCTCAGTTGTTGCACTATTATCTAAATAAATCATAAGAAAGTCCTTTCTATTTTCAAAATAACAAATAAAGAGACTGGCTAAATAGATGAGTATCTATTAGACAGTCTTTCATTTATGATACGATCATTTCTTGCTGTTTTTCAATTCTATTCAATGCACCGGGCTCTACTTCTTCAATTGCATTAGCTGCAGTTTCCAAAGCGTGCTCATACTCTGCTTTTCTAAATAACCGTTCTGCCTCAGCAAGTTTCTGTGCTAAGCTCTGGTTTGTACTTCTGTATCTATTTGCATATTGAATGACTTGTTCCGTAAGTGAAGCATGATCTAACATTGTATTCGTTTGATCAATTGCAGTTTCTACGGATGATTGAGCTTCAGAAAGATTTTTTTGGACTCGCTGGATATCAAGTGGCTGTTCATCAAGTGCTTCCAACACGCGATCACTTTTAGCACTTGCATCCTCCATCATTGTCCAAATATAGTCAGGTACACCTGGTAAATTACTAGTTCTCAATTTACGAGTTGTTTTAAATAAAGTGTCATGAATTGTTTTTAATTGTTCTCTTGCTTCTATTTCTTCTTTACGTAACGTTTGAATCCGTTGTTTAAATTGCTCATGCTCTTCCTCAATTATATCAAGTTGTTGAAATGCTTCTTCTAATTCTGCTCGTAATTTGGAATGCGCATAATTATTAGCTTCAACTTTAGTCGTAAATTCAACTAATTTACCTTTAAGTTGTGTGACCATTTTCTCAAGTGACATATATTTTTCAAGATCTGAATCTTCAAAGTAATATGTTTCTCTTAGTTGTTCTACTTCTAATTTAGTATTTAAAAAATGGGTTTCCAAATTGTCTAACCCTTTTTCATAATTAGGCATTTTCGTTTCAACGAAGTTTTTGGCGATAGCTTCTTTTTCAAGCAGCTCATACATTTCAGCAATTCGGTCTTCCATCTCAGGCAATGCTTTTTTTGCTTCTTCAGTACCTTCTTTTTGTAACGATGCAACTATATCAAGAAGACGTGATTGATATTCGTTAATCTCTCTTGCGAAATCTAAATGATCAATAAAATAGCCTTCATCTTTCATTTCCCTTAAGCCTCTGGATAAATCATCTAACTGCGATGGAAGTTCTTGCTTTGATTTTTTATAGAGAGAAGGGAATTCTTCCATTTCTGTTTGCAATTCTTCTAAACGTTTTTTGACATTTGCTACAATATCTTTTGCTTGAATATAATTTCCTTCCTCAACGAGTTCACTATAATTTTTAAATTCATGATCAATCTCATCAAACTCAACTTCAAACCTTATTTCCGCTCGATCATATTTAAAACGATTATGTGATAACTCTTTACGAAGCTCATGAAGTAAAGGTTCTAGCTCAGCAATTTCTTTACGATTCTCCGCTTCGGTTTCAAGAAGTACATTCAATTCAGATAAAATTCCTTCAATCTTCTTTTCAATTTTTACTAATGTTTCTTCTATTTTATTAAGACTCTTTTTCGCAGCCGGAAAATTATATCGATCTGCCGCATGCTCAGTATCGTACAGTAATTCTTCCACATCAGCTAATTCTTCAGTTAAAATAGAGTCCCACTGATCTTTCCACTCTTCAAAATGTTCTTTTGTATCTCCTTCAAGATTTAATTCCTTTACCTTCGACAATTCCAGCGCAACATTTCGATTCATTATATCCAATTTCCAGCTTTCATAATAGTCCACAGAATCATACAGTCGCTTCCTTAAGAGGAGTCCTACAATAATAACTACGATAATTAATAAGATTAAGCCGATAACATATTCCATCTTTTACCTCCTAAACGGTTTTATAGAAGGATATAGATATTTTAAAATCTATGTACATTCTTATACATATGATACCATGTTTGCGAGTATTTTTGCTAAAAAAAACAAAAAAATATTGATTTTCTACATTGTTGTCGAAAATCCTCTAACTGAGTTGTTTGCTTTTACTATAGAATGCGACAAATTGCAACCATTTATTAATTGATTCTGTATGCATTTTTATAAAATTTTTGCGTGCTTGAGTATCTAATAATTGATTTTTCCATTCGTGCTGTAATATGAAAGGTGACATAATCATCCCTTTTAATTGCATATACAAATATGGTTGTTGCAGTTTTTCCTGTTCACTCAAAATAGTTAAGAAAAGAGTACTTATAATATAATTCTCTTTCGCTAAATAAGTTACGGTCATTTCTCTTACAAATGTAGAATCTAATGATAATTCTCTGTGAATAAAGGAAGTCAATTGAAAATGATCAGTTTTGTATTCAATAACTGCATTAATTATTTTTTTAAGTTTTTCTATTTCATTTAATGATCTATTCGATTCCAATACATCTTCTAAACGATTTAAATACATTTCGAAATAATTTGTTACCGCATATTCTAACAATCCTTGCTTACTATTAAAATAATAACTAATCAAAGAAACATTTACAGATGCACGACTTGCAATATCTCTTACAGAAGTCCCATGAAAGCCCTTTTGAAAAAAAAGCATTGATGCCGCATCAACTACTTTTTGTTTTGTTTGATTATTTTTCACCGATTACACACCCTCTCCCTTATTTATTACGACAGAAAGAGTAAAAACCCTTTAAAATTAACCATAAAAAGTGATTTTAATTAATTAAGTACTTTTCTTTAAAGACGAATATTAATATTAAATTGGTTTTAGGGTGAATTTATTTTAAATTTAGGTTTTTTAATTTTTTTAAAAAAGCTTTGTGTTAAGTTCACTGGATTCAGTCTCGATAGTAGAAATGCTGAAGATGATCAAGTTTCATATAACATGAGCGAGTTCTGCTTAAAGATGAGCTACTTTCAAATACGCTGAGTAGATCTTAATTAAACTTCTTCAAAATCTCCATTAGTATGAAATCTAATCTTTATTATTAAGTAACAAAAAACCGATTAAATTCAAATATTTTGAATTTAATCGGTTAATAGTTGTCTACAACATTATTGAGCTTGTCCCAATGAAATTAGTAATTAATTTGCTGGTATATATACTTTTTTGACTACTTTATTTTTACCAGACGTTTTTGCTTCATAAAGTGCTTCATCCGCTCGTATAAACAGGTCTTCAACTGATTCTTCTTGTTGGTTTGTCCAGATGGAGACACCACAGGATAGAGAGACTTGGGGCTTTGTTTTGTTTAACACTTTCTTTCTAATCGTATTGGCCTTTTCTGTTGCTAATTTTAACTCATAGTGTGGAAGGTATATAGCAAATTCTTCTCCTCCCCACCTCGCTGCAATTTCTCCTGAATTCATCTCTGACTTAATTATATTAGCAACTTGGATGAGTACTTTATCACCGATATAGTGACCATAAGTATCATTTATTTGTTTAAAATCATCCACATCAAACAAAATAAATGCTCCATAGTCGCCAGCTTTCAATTGCTGTTTAATAATTTTATCGAGATGATTTCTGGAATATAAATTTGTTAAATAATCTGTAATTGCAATTTGTTTTAATTTTTCTTTTAAAATTGAATTATAAAATGCTAAGGATGCATGCTGAACAATAGATTGAACAAATTTATACTTTTCGAAGTTAAAATAATAGGCCGAACGATGGGCAATGATAATAGCTCCATAAACATTCTCTGAAGAACTCATTGGAATCATCATTAATGATTTAAATGGAATTTGAATATTGTTAGAATGGAAGTCACCTGTTAAACACGGCCGCGGATTAGCTAAAAGTTTCTTTTTAACAAATTGTGCAAATTCGTGACCTTCTATTGAAGTAAAATAGTTTGTACTTCCTTTTAATATCTCATAACCGCTTGATGACTCTTCGTGAAAGAGTACAACTGCATTTTCTTCAGCAAAAGTAGAATTCAAAATATGTTTTTGCACAATTTTAGTAATATCATGTAGTTCTAAATTCGTATTTAATTCTTGTGAAGCATTATTAATTGTTTGAAGGTTCGAAACCAATTGATTTGACGATTGATACAGTGTTGTACGTTCAATTGCTCTCCCCGCCATGTTTGTAAAATTTTGAATAAATTCAATTTCTTCATCTAATAATTGTATCATAAGTGGAATTGTTACATGAAGAACACCATATACTCCTTGTTTTCCACTAAGTGGGGAATAAATATTTGTTTCATTAAGTTCCGGTTTTTGATCAATTTGCAATTTATTATTCATAAATGAAATTAAACCTGGAGATAAAGATGTTTCTTTTGAATACTCGATTAACTTAATTGGGACATCACAATAATCAAATTCCTGAGACAATAACAAGTTATAAGTAAATGATGGATATAGTATTTGGATAGTATCATAAATTTTTTCTAAGACTTCTTCAGTACGATGAACAGAATGCAGTCTAGTTGAGAGTTGAAACATCAAATGGTTTCGATCTTGTAATGTTTTATGGTGTCTATTTGTATAAAGAATACACAAAAATTGTTCGATAACAATTCGTGATTGTTCAAGATCTTTCATCGTTAATACTTTTTCTTTATCAAAAGAAATTACGATAAAACCGTAACAGTTTTCTTGGCATTTAAATTTGAGCAAGAAATTAGAACAGCCCTTTTGTTCAATTAATACTGGACAACTAGTATTCAACATTGATATGGGTTGTTTTTCCTTATAATATTTAATAAACGTAGGTAAAGAAAAGTTTTCAGTTCCTGTAATTGGATATGTACATGAATAATAAGTCATTTGTTGTTCCAACTGCCATTTATTATACATATAAAAAACAACTCGGGAAGCTTCTAAAGTTTTTCTAATCCGCAAACAAAGCATATCCATAATTTGTTTGCGTTTAAAATTTTCAATAATGTAGGTTAAATCAAAGAGACTTGCCTTCAAATTATTAGATATCTGTTCCCCCATCATACTAAACACCTACTTTTTATATTGTCTCTCTCCTTTTATTATACTATTAATCATACTTTATTACTAGTTAATTTCCAATTTCTATTTCAATAGGCAATTAAAATAAAAAAGAATCTGCATATCAAGCAGATTCTTTTTTATTCACTCTCATAAAGAAAACATGCGACTTTATGACCGCTATCCTTCTCTTTCATTACCGGTTTTTTCTCTTTACATATATCCATTGCTAGAGGACATCGTGTATGGAACACACATCCAGAAGGTGGATTTAATGGGGAAGGTATTTCTCCCTTTAAAATAATTCGTTCTTTTTTATGCTTTGGATTAGGGATAGGAACGGAAGTCAATAATGCTTTTGTATATGGATGAAGTGGTGACTCTATCAATTGGTCGGTAAAAGCTTCTTCCACAAGATTTCCAAGATACATAACCCCTATCCGATCAGAAATATGACGAACAACACTAATATCGTGGGCAATAAATAAATAGGTTAATCCTAAATCTTTTTGTATTTTTTGTAATAAATTTATTACCTGTGAC
The DNA here is from genome assembly GCF_037071985.1 of Pseudogracilibacillus sp. SE30717A. Classification (NCBI taxonomy): domain Bacteria; kingdom Bacillati; phylum Bacillota; class Bacilli; order Caryophanales; family Bacillaceae; genus Pseudogracilibacillus; species Pseudogracilibacillus sp. SE30717A. The sequence goes on from NZ_JAXHDF010000005.1 coordinate 280,022, forward strand.
TGAATTGATACATCTAATGCTGAGACTGGTTCATCTGCTATAACAATTTTAGGATTTACAATTAAAGCTCTTGCTAAACCAATTCGTTGCCTTTGTCCTCCAGATAATTCATGCGGATAACGATAATAATGATCTGCCCTCATTCCCACTTTTTCTAATATATCCATAACCAACTCTGTACGTTCGTTTGCATCTTTTCCTATTCCGTGAATGATTAATGGTTCTTCAATCGTATCTCCAATTCGTTTTCTAGGATTTAAAGAGGAATAAGGATCTTGAAAAACCATTTGTAATTCTTGTCTCATTCTTTTATATTCACTTTTAGTAGGACGGACAATATCCGTCCCATTATATAATACTTTTCCGTCGGTTGGTTCAATAAGACGAAGGATTGTTCTACCCGTTGTACTTTTCCCGCAACCTGACTCACCTACTAGACCGTATGTTTCCCCTTCATATAATTGGAAAGAAACATCATCAACTGCTTTTACAACCCCTTTGTTTTTTCCGAATCTCCCCAAAGGTCCTGTCATAGGAAAATGTTTTTTCAACCCTTGGACATCAAGAATTGGCGTTGGTGTAAGTAGTTCGACCTCTTTATCAGTCTTATTTTGAGTATTAAGCATATTGCCCCTCCTCTTCTAAAGCAATTCTTTCAGCATGCCAACATCTTGCTTTTTGTCCATTTTTAAATTCTTTTAATTCCGGTGCTTTTTTAATACAAAGTTCATCTGCAAACGGACATCGAGTTGCAAAGCGGCATCCTTTAGGAACATTATTCAGAGCAGGAACGGTCCCCTCAATAACATGTAGCTCTTTAGAACGATCGCCATCTAATTGAGGAACTGATTTCATTAATCCTTTTGTATACGGGTGCATTGGCGTTTCAAATATATCATCAATAGTAGCCTCTTCTACAATTTGTCCTAAATACATGACAACAACCCGCGTACAAATTTCCGCTACAACACCTAAGTCATGAGTAATAAAGATAACACCCATATTTAATTTTTTATTCAAAATTTCTATGAGTTCAAGTATTTGGGCTTGAATGGTAACATCCAATGCTGTAGTAGGTTCATCAGCAATGAGTAATTTAGGTTCACATGATAATGCAATTGCAATCATTACTCGTTGCCTCATTCCTCCTGATAATTCATGTGGGTACTCATTTATTCGTTTTTCAGGCGCCGGTATACCGGTCAACTTTAACATTTCTAATGCCTTTTCATACGCCTCTTTTTTTGAAACCTTCTGGTGCAACATAATCGATTCCGCAATTTGATGACCAATTGTAAATACTGGATTCAATGAACTTAATGGATCTTGGAAAATCATCGCGATGTCATTTCCGCGGATCTTCTCCATCTTTTTATCTGGTAAATCGAGAAGATTTTCTCCTTTAAAACTTATTTCACCGTCATATTCTACTAGTCTCTTCTCATCAAATAAACGTAATATAGATTGGGATGTAACACTTTTACCACAGCCAGATTCGCCGACAACTCCTAATATTTCTCCTTCCTCTACATGAAAAGTAACCCCGTCTACGGCAGTTACCTTTCCTCTTTCCGTATAAAAATGAGTTTGTAATTCCTTTACTTGTAATAAAGGCTGTTCTTCTTTTACCATTTGAATCCTCCTCTCTTACTTATTTTTTTCCGTGATTTGTATGAGGATCAATTAAATCTCTTAGACCATCACCAAGTAAATTCAATCCAAGTACTGAAAGAACGATCATGATTCCTGGAAATACAGTCATCCACCACGCATTAAAAATGACAAGTTTTCCATCATATAAAATATTTCCCCAACTTGGATCGGGCGCCGGCACACCGGCACCCAAAAAACTGAGCGCGGCTTCTACAATTATCGCTTCTGCAAAAATAAAAGTTGCTTGGACGACGAGTGGAGAAACTGTGTTTGGCATAATATGTAACCAAATAATGCGTGTTGCACTTGCACCTTGAGCTTCCATCGCCTCAATATACGTCTGTTCTCGCACAACTAAGGCTGCCGATCGAATGACCCGAGCAATATGTGGAGTAAAGACGATACTTAATGCTATTATGACGTTCCTCGTATTTGGACCTAACGCAGCCATTAAAGCAATCGCAAGTAAAATAGCTGGAATTGACATTAAACCATCACAAATACGCATTAATATATGATCAAGTATTCGATAATAACTGGCATATAACCCAATTACCATTCCTGAAAACGATGCAATCGCCGCAACTAACAGGCCAACTCCCATTGTAACTTTCGATCCATGTACAATTCTTGAAAGTAAATCTCTTCCAAATTCATCTGTCCCTAGCAAATGCTCACTGCTAGGATTTAAAAGTCTATCTTGGACTACCATTTCGTATGGATCCTGTGACACTAAAAATGGACCAAATAATGTAACGAGTAATAAAAATAACATTGTTACAGAACCAGTTACCATTAATTTATTTGAAAAAAACCGCTTGATAAAAAGCTGTCTCTGTTCTTTCTTTAATTGTTGTTTAATATCAGAAAGTTGTCGTACTTCTTTCTCCGCTGTTTCCACGCCTTCCCCCTCCTATGTTTTAATCTCTATCTAGCCGTACTCTTGGATCAACAAAACCGTATAATAAATCTATAACTAAATTTATAAACACATAGGACAATGTCACAAATAAGACGACTCCTTGGATAACCGCATAATCTCTACGTTCAACTGAGTTAATAATTAATTGTCCAATACCCGGTATATTAAATATCGTTTCCGTAACAACTGCACCAGCAACTAATACTCCGAATGTTTGCCCAATTACAGTTAAAATTGGTAAAAATGCATTACGAAGCGCATGTTTATAGATAATCGCTCGCTTTTTAACTCCTTTAGCCTGAGCAGTTTTTATAAAGTTTGTATTTAAAACTTCCAACATAGATGTACGGGTCATTCTAGCAACGAGCGCTGCCTGAATTGCACCTAATGAAATAGCAGGCATAATGAGATATTTAATATGATTCCATAATCCATTGCTTAATGGTTGATACCCTGCTACCGGTAACCAACCTAGCTTCACTCCGATTAACAAAATTAAAAATAAGCCTAATAAAAAACTTGGAATGGACATTCCGAGTAAAGATACTCCCATTATCGATTGATCCGCAATCGTTCCACGGCGATTCGCTGCAGCAATACCTAATGGGACTGCGATTAATATCGTAATAATTTGAGCAATAATTGCTAAAGAAAGAGTCGGTTTCACATGTTCTGCAATTGAATGTGTTACAGGTTCCTTCATAAAATAAGATGTTCCAAAATCACCTTGTAACACTCCTCCGATCCAATTCAAATATTGCTGATAAATTGGTAAATCTAATCCCATCTCTTTTCTTAATTCTTTCAATTGTTCTTCTGTGGCTTCTACTCCAAGCATTACTGATGCCGGATCACCTGGAGTAAGATGTACTAATAAGAAGATAGCAATTGAAACTACGAATAATACAGGGATAAGAGAAAACACTCTTTTTACAATATAGTTAATCAAACCAAAACCTCCTTCACATGTTATTAAGTCATAAAAAATCAACCAGCAGATAGAGTTCTGTATTCAACCCCTACTTACCGGTCACACATAAATGTTGCTTCAGCAATTCTGCAATTGTTTATAATTTTGCTTTTTAGACAATGTATCAAATTAGAGTTTTAAAACTGTTTATGTGTCCGTACTTTTAAAACATCTAAAGTGCCACTTATACTAATGGCACTTTAGATGAAAATTCATTATTAATTATATTTTCTTATCTTGGTCATAAACTGGTAGGTTTTCTATATAAGGGAATAAATTAATATTTGCCGCTTCATAAATTCTTTCCAGTTCATCAATCGGGTTTTCATGTTCGTCCGCACGAATATCTACAATTGGATATGATTGTGTATCACAAACTTTTAAAGCCGCAGATTGTTTTCCACGCTTATCGCCACCTGCTTCTTGACCGGCTTTTATTGTTGCGAGTAAACGAAGTGGTAAATAATCTATTTTACTAGTCTCATAGGTTTCCGCCATTGCTTTTATTACTTGTTCTCCTACAAGCATGTTCCCAACAACAACAAATTCATCTCCAAAATAATGCCCTGCCCACGGTACTGTTTCCGTTCCTGTATATCCTGCTGTTCTTCCTTCATTATCGACAATAGCAAGCTGCCTTTTCTCAAATTCGAGATCTTCACTTTTAACTTTTTCCATTACTTCTTCTGCAGACAAACCTTGCTCTAGATAAGTTAAACCATTTATTCCAAAGTATGGATTAACTGCAGCTTGAGTTGCTATTGCACCAACCCGTGCTTTTACATAAACAGCAAGACTTCCAACAGCAGGTCTCGCTGTGCTGACAGCCATTCCAAGCATGCCTGTTTTTTTACAACGTGCGACAATTGAAAATGTCATTGCAGTACTCCTTTCATCTAGTAAATTAATAAATTAGTAAAGCAAAAAATTATTTATCGTTCGTAACATTCCAAAGAATCATCCGATCTGAATACTGATAGTTATCAATTGATGTTCTTGTTGCATCAATACGGTTATAATCACCGATTTTAGCAGCTGGCATATAAGTCCAGAACCAGTCCTGTAACTCATCGTAAACCGGAATGGCATCTTCCAATGTCGGCTGACTTCTAAACTTCTCAACCAATTCTGTTAATTCTGGACTGTCTGTCCATCCAGAGATACCAGTTGCTAAGAAATGATGGGAAGTTGGCTCAGGTTTATAGCCAATCCATACCATATTAATATCATAATCATACTCATTTTCATCAACCATTTTATCTAGCAATGTCGGCCAGTCAAAAACTTCAAGTTCAACATCTAGTCCGACTTCTTCCAATTCCTGTTGTAAAACAACAGAAGCATTATACATAAATTCATAATCACGTGACGTCATTATTTTAACTGTTTCCCCGTTATATCCAGCTTCAGCAAATAGTTCTTTCGCTTTTTCATGATCATTAACATTGTATTTATCTTTTCCGATTTCACTATACCACTGTTCTTCTTGATGTGGCATCATCATATTATGGTTAAGCGTGTAGAATCGTTCATCGGTAAATGCACCAGTCATAATTTCATCAGCATTAATTAATGTTGCTAATGCTTCCCTTGCCTTTACATCGTGGAAGAGTCTGCCTTCTTTTTTATTCGTAAACATAATTAATGTACCTGCTCCAGGCAAAATCTGATTTTCTATATTCTCATCATTCTCTAACTGCTCTACACTGTCATAAGGAACTTCGTGAGCAATATCATATTCACCTGATTGGATTCCAGCAACTCTAGTAGATGAATCTAGAACGAATTGGAAGAACAAATCATCAACTAATGCTTCTTTCTTGCCATATAAACCGTCCGCTGGTTCATCGATTCCTTGGTAATCATCAAACTTCTTTAAATGAACATACTGATCTTGTTTCCACTCCACAAATTCAAATGGCCCTGTCCCAATAAATTCCTCAACAGATGTCGGATCCGCTCCCTCAATTACTTCTTTTGGCATAATTGCCGAAAAAGAAGATGTACCTTGAGCAATTCCAACAAGTGCTGTAGATATTGGCACTTCCATTTTTAATTCAACTGTGTACTCATCTATTTCTTCAAACTCTGCCTTTTCAAATTGTCCTCTTCCACCTGGACCATCTTTCCAACGGTTCATAGATGCGACAACATCTTCCGCTTTCATTTCCTCTCCATTGTGGAAAAGCACACCTTCTCTTAAATGAAACGTTATTGTTAAACCATCGTCACTTTGTTCCCACGATTCAGCTAACATTGGTTTTATATTATAATCGGAGTCCGTAGTAAGAAGTGATTCGAAGACATGTCCCATTACTTCAGCTGTAATAATTGCTGTGCCTACTTGAGGATCTAGTACTGGAGGCTGTGCAGAATATGCGACTCTAATTTCTCCACCTGAGGCTGCTTCTGTTTCTTTTTCACCTTTTTCTCCGTCTGAAGTCCCGTTTCCTGAAGACCCAGAAGAACAAGCTATTAATAAAATAGATAATGCCATTATCAATAAACCATTAAATATATGCCTAAATGACATTGATATCCCCCTTAAATTATCTTTTTATAATTGATTTTCATTATTATTTTTTTAGATCGGAAATAGCACACCACCTTTTACCAGTATATTCAGACTTTACACATTTTATTGTTTTGTTAAAATCTGTATTTTTTCTGACAATTCATAAAAAAATAATAATTATCACATGAAATTTATTATAGCTTTTAAAAAAGGTTTGTCAACTTTATGTATATGTGGTAAATACCCTATTTAAATGGATAAAAAAGTAAAAAAACTAGTTCTATTTAAAACTAGTTTTTAAACGTGTGTTTATTTATAGTTAACCCAATTATTTCTGATTGCCATCACCACTGCTTGTGTTCGATCATGTACATTCATCTTTTTAAAGAGGCTGCTAACATGATTTTTGACTGTTTTTTCACTTATATTTAATAAATCGGCAATATGGCGATTGCTCTTCCCGTCAGTAAGAAGCTGTAACACTTCCCCTTCACGTTTAGTATATAAGTCGGGGGGGCTATTCAATTTTGCCGATACTTCATTACCCTCTGTAAGTGTTAAATTGCGATATTCCTCTACTAATTCATGAGTAGCTTGAGGGTGAATATACGCAACTCCTGTTTCAACCGTTTTGATTGCATCTACAAAAGAATAGATATCCATGTCTTTCAGTAAGTATCCATACGCTCCTAATTTTATCGCCTCTGTTACAAAAGTCTTTTCTCCCTCGGTTGCCATCACAATTATTTTTGCCTTACTGTTAAGAATAATATCCTTGCTTATACTTTCTTGATTTTCTATTAAAATAGAAACATCTATTAATATGACATCAATATTCTGTATTGGCAGTAATGATTTTATGGCTGAATAATCATCGCTGCTTACTAGTACATTGAAAGAAGATTCTGCTTCAAGTACCTTTTTAACCCCTTCACGGAAAAGTTGTTGACGATCTATTAGCGCGATAGTAATCTTCATTTCACTCATTTGAACACTTCCATTTCATTTATTTTTTCGGCATGTAACGTTCCCCATAAACAACAAGTCTATGACTGTTAGCCCTATATGGGTGACACGTTATTAACGACGCTAAATCTTTTCCTTCCGTTATAATTAAACTCTCTGTTTCGGAAGGTAAAATAACGTCTATGTCGTAAATCTTATATTCCAATTTTTCATCTAATGTGTAAATGTAAAATACATCTCCAGGCTCTAATTGATCCAAATTCCGAAACATCGCTTTTGTTCCCATTCCTCGATGACCAGCCAACACAGTATGTGTATTTGCTCCTCCTATAGGAAGGGATGAACCTTCTACTTGCCCTATACCTTTAGATAATTCATTTTCGGTTGCTCCCAAATAAATTGGAATTTCTAATTGCAGTTTTGGAATTTCGATGGAAGCGATGTGTTCTCCATTAGGGGCCGTCTTACATTCCTCGAATGTATTTCGGTTATATTCCTCGGTAAATGGGTCATGTAAGCTTCCCTCATTAGAATAGATTGCTTGATTACATTTTTTTGTTGACGTTATTTTTTCAGATATTTTATTAGGATCCATAATTTCAGTTTCATTTTTAAATTGCTCTACTTGAGATTTGTAAATTAGATTATTGATATATTGCGCAATATGCGGATAGGACATAATGATTAAACCAACGATGAACAATAGAACAATTCCTTTATTTTTCTTCATCGCGATCACTCTCTTATTTGTCTTTTTCTAATTAAATAAAAAGCTATTATTCCAAGTATAGTCACAATACTACTAATTAATAACCATGTTTCTCGGTTTTGATCCTTTTGCATTGGGTCAAGCGATTTATTTAACGATATCTCTTCCTCGTATGGTACTCTTTCCCCTCTTACCAATAAACGGTGGGTATTAATCATATAAGGTTCACATGTAATTAACGTAACATAGTCTTTCGTCTCATCAATCTGTAGCCAAGTCGTCTCACTTGGCAGTACAACTTGTATATCATTCACTTTATACGCTAATGTCTCATCCAATGTATGAATAAAAAAATGCTCATTCAGTTTTACTTTGTCTAAATCACGAAATAATTTAGAGCTCGGTAATCCACGATGCCCTGTTAGTGCTGTATGTGTCCCAACACCTCCGATTGGAAAGGAGGAATTTGACATATGGCCGATACCTTGTTGTAACACATCCTCACTAACTCCGTGATAGATCGGCAACTTCACCTGGATACTTGGGATTTCTAAACTTCCCATTGTCTCACCTATATCCAATACATTGAAATAACCTGTCACGGCTGTTTCCGTCGCCCCTTCGGAAAAAGGATCTTCTATTGGTATCTCAGTTTCATTAAGCGTTTCATTATACTTCTGTGCTTTTTCCTTTTCTTTTGCTTTTTCCTTTTCCGTCATTTGTTGAAGTGCTTCATTATGCTTACTCATTACGGTATAATGGTCTTTCGTACTAAGCCAATTGCTGATAATTGGGTAAAAAAAAATGAGTAATCCAGTCAAAAATACAGCTGGAATGACCAATTTTCGTATCATAACCTTCATCCTTTAATCAGGAATATTCAAGTTTATATTTCTTATCTAGGGAAAACGTTTTTTATTACCTTAATACACTGTTTAAGGCGAAATTTAGTAAAAAGAAAGAGAGCGAAATGCTCCCCTTCTTCCTCTATTCATTTGAAAAGTCGCTTATGCTACGTCCCCTTTTCTCCGACGGATAAACAAGTAAATTGCAGCTCCCATTAATGTTAAACCGACAAATGTGAAGAGAATTGTACCAATCCCACCTGTTTTAGGAAGCTCCCAGCCGAATTTGTAGTTGTCAACTTTAATTGTTTGTTCAGAGTGATCAGAATCAACAATTACATCAATTGGATTTCTTAATTTGTTGTATCCTTCTGGAGCTTTTGTCTCGACTAACTGATACTTACCATAATCTAGTTCACCAAAGTCAATTACCCCATCATCATTAGTAGTACCTGACTTAACAACTTTTCCATCTAATGTACGAAGCTCAAATTCTGCTCCTTTAAGTTTCTGGCTCTTCTTATCACCATCTTGTTTAATAACTATTAATGTCCCAGCAGTTGGAGTAACAGGAATCTCGGGCGTTTCCTTATCTCCACCGTTACCGTGCTTGTTTTCAAAATCAATTACCGCTTTGTTATTAATAATCTCATTCGCTGGTGCGTCCTCAGCAATCTTTGCATCAAATGTAATCTTGATTTCCTCTACTCCTTCAAAAGCTGCAAAATCATTAATGCTCCAAGTAAGTTTTTGTTCATTTTGTGTAAATGATAAGGCAGATGCATCCACACCCTCTACTTTCCAAGTTCCATCTACATACGACAGCCTGCCATCCAGCTCATCTGTAATTACATAATTTTTATATTCGTGGATATCCCCCGGAAACTTATTTGTTAATGTATACGTAACTGTTTCCCCTCGGTTAACCGCACTTTCATCAACTGACTTTTCAATATCTGGTGATTTATAGTTCTTCACTTTTAAATTCACAGTTTTAGTACTACTTTCGATTTTAAAATCTACTTTTTGATTCCCCAACACATATCCATCAAGCGTTGAAACTTCTTTGAAATAGTAATCCCCATATACTAAATTATCAACAGTAATTGTGCCATTTGCTCCAGTAGTTAATCCTTCTTGAACCAACCCATTTTCATCATATAGTTGAAAAACAACTCCAGCCAACGGCTTATTTGTATCTCCATCTATTTTCTTTAGCTTTACCGCACCAAGAATTTTTTCATTCTTTGGATATATGTGTACGTCATAATTTAACTCTGTACCTTCTTTATTTGTCATCGGAATATCAACAGAATATACATTTGGATTCAAATTAACATGTGGTGGGCCCGCAATTTCTTCTACTGTATAACGTCCATATGCTAAGTTATCAAATATTGCTTGACCTTCTGCCCCTGTAGTTTTTTCAAATGAAGCTCCATTCTGAATCTCGGACCATCTATCATTCACTGCATCATAAGCGTGTGTTTGAGTAATTTTAAATGTAACACCTTCTAATTCTTTTGCATCTTCTGGTACATTTTGTTTTTGACCAGCAGTACCGTCCCCGGCTTCACCATCTGGTAAACCTGGTTCTCTTTCATATTTATGAATCGTTAGTTTACCATCATCTTTTTGTGCTTCTGCACTTGCAACTCCCGGTAAGATGAGGCTGAACATCATGATTGCAACTAAAAAATGATATACTGAAAACTTTTTCTTCATTCGTATTTCCCTCCTGTTATTTTTTATACGTAACGTCTTCTTAAGACGGTCCATACACCCGCTACCATAAATAGCAGTCCTACTCCATAAAATCCAAGTGTTCCAATGCCACCCGTTTTTGGAATGGACCAGTCTTGCAATGAGTTTTCTACCGTCTTTTCCACATGTAAATTTTCTTTTGTAATTTCTACCGTAATTTTATTTGTAAGTAAACGGTATCCCTCTGGTGCTTTCGTTTCTACAAGTGTATATGTACCCCACTCAAGGTTTTCGAACTTAATTATTCCATCTTGATTAGTAGTAAATGTGCCAACTTCAATATTTTTTGAATCATATAGTTTAAATGTTGCTCCTGCCAATGTTTTTCCTTTTTCATCTACTTTTTCAACGGTTAATGAACCTAAACTTTTCGTATATACATAGATGACAGTTTGTTCTTCTTCCGTAAACTCCCCCGAAACTGGATCACTATCTTGGTGAACCTCTTTAAATTCATAACCAGTAATTTCTTTTTGTTCCGTTGTATATGTTTCTCCGATATATCCTTCAAGGATAATTGGATCTGCAATTTCATTTCCATCTTCGTCAACATAAGTTGCTGTTACTTTTGCACCTTTAAGTGCATTGTTTGTGACAATAATTATTCCATCTGGTCCAATACTGTACTTCACTTCATATCCATATGGAATATCTACTTCTTCAACTGTGTATTTGATTAGTTCCCCTGTAACCGAATCATATTTTCTTAAGTCAACAAAGTCTCCAGACCAATTTGGTGCTTTTAATTCAATTTCTTTATCAGTTTCTTCACCATTTGCTAATAATTTAATTGTTATAGGGCCTTTTTCTGGTCCTTCCCATACTTTTTGTACATGAACGCTTGTTTTCTCATCATTTATGTTTGTAAATGTAAATCCACCCTCAACAGATCCAGATAATTTACTTGTGTATCCTGGGATATCAAGTTCTTCTACCGTGTAAACAATTAAGTCTCCAGTTGTATCATCGTACTTATTCAGTTCAGTAAATGAACCTGACCACTTATTTGCTTCATTTAGTACAAGCGTCTTATCGCTTTCAACTTCATTAGCCAATAGTTTAATCGTTACTGACTCTGTTGCTGGACCAATCCACTTTTTATTAACATCAATATTAATTTGTTTTGGATTATACGTGTTTGTTACCGTTAATCCGTCTATTGACTTTTCATAATTTACCGGAACCGTTTCTTCATCGACTGTAAACGTATACTGTCTTCCATATGGGTCGTGTGTAGGGATTTTAGTCCAGTTATATGTCCATGCTGGTGTCTCTTTTCCATCCACTACTCCTGTTGCAAGCACATGTTTTTCTTCACCAGATACTTGCCCCATTAGTTGTAAAGTAATTGCCGGTCGTACAGTTCCACCAATCCAAACTTTTTTCCCTTCCACATCCGTCTTAGGAAGTTCGATTAGGATGTGACCACCAACATCATGCCCTCCGCCGATTCCTTTAATGAAGAAAGTATACCTTCCACTTTCATCCAAATTTAAATCAGCTAAATTAAATTTGAAAACTGTCCAATGAGCGTCTTTTGTATTTCCAGATAAACCTTGAGGTTCATATTCAGTCCCATCTACGAATATGGAAATCCATGGATTATATACATCAAACACTGTTGACCTAACACCGTTTAATTCCATATATTGAATATTATGGGTTGCCTTTACTGCAAAATAAACCGTATCTCCATTCGCCCATAACATCTCTGTCAGCGTATGTGCGTTTGTAGATACTCCTTCTATTTTCGCTGGTACGACAATAGAGTTTGGATCAATTGTATAATGCCCTGGTGTTCCAATTGCCATTGGTGATATTTCTGTTGTTTCTTCTTGATTAGTATCTTTGTCATCTTCATTAACAAGGTTTTCTATCTCTTTCTTGCTTTCTACTTTTACCTTTTGTCTCTTATCTACTTTATTTTCTTCTTCTGTTTGCTTAGGATCATCGTCTTTTTTATCATCTTTATTGGACTCACTTGAGTTTGTTTGTTCCTTCGGCTCTTCTGTTTCAACAGGTTTCACTTTCTTTGGTTCTTCAATCTCAATAATTTCTTCCACCTTTTCCGTTTCTAACGCAGTTGCATGAGCGACTGTTTCATCGCCCACTTCATTTTCACCTTGTGATTCGGCCATTAGCCCCAAATTAGGACTAAATAATTGCAAAATTAATAGAGTAGTCGCAATTAACGAAAACACTTTCGCCTTATTCAACTAATTTCCTCCCTTCATTTTCACTTGACGAACAAATTTCTGCTTGCTTTGAAGCCAAGTTTATAGGAAATTAGTAAGGCACCTGTTTCGATTTTCAATACTATATTTATGATCTTTAATATCTTTTTGACAAAATTGGTAACATTCAACAAATAGCACTATTACCTAGGTAAAAAAGTATTATATAGCGTTCGAAATTAATAAAAAATTAGTTTTAAATATGCAAAAAATAGCTTCCTACATTTTTTTAATTAAAAAATATTATTTAACACGAAACGCCAATTCAATCTGTGACTAGAATTAACAACAGTTGTCTTTGCTAATTACAACTTGATAAACAAAAAGGATGGTCAATGCGTTAAAACCTTCTTAAAAAAGTACGAGCTTATGGAAATTTATTATCTCGTTTGCACTCGCGAGGATTATTGCAGTAGGATTTTAGATGGTGGAAAAAATATCTTAAACTTATATCATGCTAATTAAGGAAATTTTTTGATTACTTATAAATATAATTGACTTAAAAAATAAAACAGGCATCGAAAGATTCTTTGTAATAAGAATTTTTCGATGCCTATTTCCTAACTATTTTAATATGAGAATACTAGTTAAACCTGGAAGCCTCAAATGAACAAAAAAGAATATTTATTATATAATTTTTATCCTACTTCTGATTCGTCTAACTCTACGTTTGTTCTATCTTTGACTGACCAAATTGCGACAAGTGATATAATTGATGTAAAGATCATGTAAATTGCCACTGGTACATATGAATCATTAAAACGTAAAAGTAAGGCTGTCGCGATGAGTGGAGCTGTTCCACCAGCTACTGCAGCTCCAATTTGATATCCAAGGGAAACTCCAGTGTACCGTACTTGTGCCGAAAAAATTTCCGAAAACATTGTTCCCAGTACAGCTGTTATAGGAGCCCAAATCACCCCTATTCCAATAACTGTAGCTAAATATAGGAAGAAAACTGAACCTTGGTGTAACATCCAAAAATAAGGAAATGCATACAAAACCATTAAAATAGTACCACCTATATATAAAGGTTTTCTTCCTATTTTATCGGAAAGCTTACCCATTACTGGGATTAGAATTGTTGTAATGATTGTTGCAACCATAACTGCATTTAATGTAACAGTCTGACTAAATTTTAAGTTGTTCGTTGCGTACGATACAATAAATGTTCCAAAAATATAAAAAGGAGCTGTTTCTACAACTTTTCCTCCAACCGCTATAAGAACTTCTTTCCAATGGTAGCGAAAAGTATCAGCAATTGGTAATTTAGGTATTTCTCCAGATTCTTGTATCTTTTTAAAGGACGGGGTTTCATCAATACCTTTACGAATCCATAATCCAAAAACAACTAATAGTCCACTAAGTAAAAATGGTACTCGCCACCCCCATGTCATAAAGGAACCCTCAGGTAATAATGTCATAACAGATAAAGCAAATGTTCCAAGTACCAAACCAATTGTTACACCCATTTGAGGAACACTTCCAAAGAAGCCCCTTTGTTCTTTTGGTGCATACTCCACAGCTAACAGTAGCGCTCCACCCCATTCGCCCCCAAGCCCTAGACCTTGTATGAGACGTAAAGTAATAAGAATTATTGGAGCGGCAACCCCTATTGCAGCATAAGTCGGTAACAGACCCATTGCAAAGGTGGCTGCTCCCATTAAACTTAGAGTTAAAACTAGAGTTTTTTTCCGCCCTATTCTGTCACCTATATGACTAAAAATTACTCCTCCTAATGGTCGAATAAAAAATGCTAAAGCAAATGATGCATAAGCTAATAAAAGCCCGACAGTTGGATCTTCTGTCACAAAAAATAATTGATTAAATACGAGTGCAGATACCGTCCCGTATAAGAAATAATCAAACCATTCAATGGAACTTCCTACTAAGCTTGCTGTTAAAATTTTTCTTCTTTCTTTTTTATTCATTATTCTTTCCTCCTTTACGCTTTTTTAACATTTTCTGACGAATTTTAAGATTCCTCCTTCTATTAAGTTATTTAAAATTCACATATTAAATATTGTTTATTATCAAAGTTATGTATGTTTATGCATTAAATTTATTTTACTCACGAAAGAATACGCTTTCAACATGTAACTGCCACAAGTTTAATGGTGATTGATTGTATATTTTCCACAATGTAATACTACATAGTAGGTCATGTTAACATATCTAAAAATCCAGCAATACATTGTAAGAGAAATAAACACGTTAATTTATGAGTATGGATTTTATTTGAGATAGATGGGAAATATCCTTATTTTTATGCTATACGTGAACTTTGATTGACTTTATATAAAAAAAATTATATACTGTTCTTTGTGTAAAATAATTAGGTAGCTTTTGTGCACTAATGGTTGACCCCATTTTGTTCCTCGAAGTTGAGGTGTATCGTGTAACTCTCTGCTGCTGGAGCGATGGTACATGAAAACATAATGGACAACATTCGGTACACACGATTTATTTTATGCAAGTAAAATATAAAGGAGGAAATGTCTATGTCACGATATACAGGTTCCATTTGGAAAAAATCTCGTCGTTACGGCATTTCATTAACAGGTACTGGTAAGGAACTAGCTAAACGCCCTTATGCACCAGGTCAACATGGCGCAAACCAACGTCGTAAAATCTCTGAATACGGTTTGCAGCAACAGGAAAAACAAAAACTACGCTTTATGTACGGTTTAAACGAACGTCAATACCGTAATCTTTTCGACAAAGCTGGTAAAATGAAAGGTATTCACGGGGAGAACTTCATGATTCTTCTTGAATCTCGCCTAGATAACCTTGTTTATCGCCTTGGTTTAGCACGTACACGTCGTCAAGCACGTCAGCTTGTTAACCATGGTCATATTACTGTTGATGGTCGTCGCGTCGATATTCCATCTTACCGCGTTCGTCCTAACCAAGTAATTAGTGTTCGTGAAAAAGCACGTAATCTTGATATCATCAAAGAAGCAATCGAAGTGAACAACTTTGTTCCTGATTACTTAACATTTGATCAAGACAAAATGGAAGGCGTATATACTCGTCTACCTGAGCGTTCTGAATTACCTGCTGAGATTAACGAAGCACTTATCGTTGAGTTCTACTCACGTTAATAAAATTACTTTGCAATCTATTGTATTTAAAGCCTTTGACCCTTGTTATATCAAGTGTTCAGGGCTTTTTTCACTTTATCAAAAATGCAAGATAATGCATTAAAAAGTAATAGTTTGGGGCTGGATTGTTTTCCAGTAAATGGTGCATGTAGGGGGATGGGTATGTTATTTATATTAACAATTTTATGAGATCTGTTTCTCAATTGTTGATTTCATTATAACCGTTCAAACTTTAAAATTTCAAATTCAGCAAAATCATCACATTGATCACCATATTCTGCGATTTGGCGAATCAAGTCAATAGAAAGGTTCCCTTCCCTATCATGAACCTTTAACATGTCACAGCGAACGGTATCCTGAGAAACTAAAAGCGCTCCATATTCCAAATCATTTTAAAGTGTTTTCGTAGTAGTAGTTTATCCACTCCCAGAGTTTCCTCGGATGATAATTAACTTAGATTCCAAATGCTATTCCCCTATCTGTCCAAATTACCGCAATTTATGTAATCTTCCACGGTAACGATATTCTTAATAAATAAAGATTAGATATTTCATTTTAAAGTTCTTCATAGATAAAATAGTGGCTTCTTGTACAACTGTGTTCAATTATTGCACCCTTTAATAACTATTACTCATGGTTCACTAATCCCCATTGCTAAAAGTAAGAAATAAGCTATAACTAAAACTAATCCATTCCCTATTAACCCGACAATTAAAAAAATAAGGTGTTTAGACATTTTCCAAGAGATAATTGCAAACAGAACACCAATAACCGACAAAATACTAAAAGCGATAATAATAAAGTAAATATCGGCATTTGGTCCTCTTTCAATATAGAATAAGATGATACTTATTATTACAGTTAACATAGATCCGACTCCAATTATATTTCCAACTTTTTTCTTATCCAAGAAAAACCAACTCCTATTTACCTAACACTTGTTAAGTTAATTACACTAATTATACATATTCAACAAAAAATGGCGCTTATCCTTCTTAAATAAATCACCCTTTGGTTAAACAATATTTTTAAGCCAAGTTATTATACGGAGAACTTGATGTGGTTCAAACCAAGTAATAAAAAACAAGATCACAAAGAAAGAAACAAGCAAAATATATTTCATACTTCCTTTTTCGTTTTTTAAAATAGCAATAAAACTAAAAAGGGCCCCTGTGCATATAAAAATAGCTCCAATAAGTACAATGAGTTCAAAATAACCCACCATCCAATTTAATCCAAAGAAAAGTAATCCCAATAATATAAGAATAAACGACCATATACTTCTCGATTTCAACTTTCTTCCCCCCCTGAACTACAGTCGTACCCCGTCCCTTAAATAGGTTCAACAAGAAAGGGTGCTTATCCTTCTTTGAGGATTGTACCCTTTTATGTCACATCACTGAATTCCTGTGTTTCCTTCTTGAAACTCTTGCCCCTAAAGTTCCACCACTACTATCGAGAGCATTTATTTGCATCTTTCCTGGTACATCAAAACTTACCTATATTTTTGATTCTGATTTAGCAAACTTCCTGACATATCCTCAATCCACGGAGATTCTTCATAGAAAAAAGTATCCTTTATGATACCAACTGAGATTTTGGTCTTTTCACTTAATCTTGTCATACCCCAAAATACTTCCTGTGATTGCAACTCATCTAACCGTTTTTTTTAATTCTTTACGTTATGTTTCTTCAATGTAATGTTCATCCAGTACCTCAATCAATTCTTTCTTTTCATCTTCTCGCTCTTTTCCTTTTTGTTCTAGTATTCTAGGTATAGGTGTTTTCATAAAAAATTCGGTTATTTCCCTTAGTATTTTTTCTGAAATTTTTGGCGAGTTTTAGATTACTGTCAATGATTTACATGAACTCTCCCTTTAATATGAATCATCTTTAAAATAACATTTAATTTTTTAATTTTAGTAGAGAATCACGGAAATTCACAGTTTTGAATGCCACCATAAAAATGAATGCAAATAAAATATACGTAGCACCAACGAGAAAAGCACTTTGCAAAGGAGAAAGCCATTCTGTAAGAAACCCCGCTCCAATCATAGCTATGCCCATTGAACTACTCTGAAACATGGATAAAGTACCAAATAAAAATCCCCGTTTAGAAGAAGGAAGTATTCTCATCAAAACAGTATCAAGACATATGTCACTTATTCCACCTACAAAAGTTATTGATAAGGCTAGTAATAAAGCTTGCACAAAAAAGGATGATTGACTAAGTAATAGATGACCTACACCCTCCAATAAAATCATCCAAACTCCTACCGTAATGTATTTCCCACGAATCCACTTTGCTATCATTGAGCTTAAGACAAAACCCATTCCTAGGGCTGCATAGATTAAACCAACTCCTAGGTCTCCTTTATCAAAAACATCAAGTGCAATTAAGTTAAATATTACATTATCAACACCATTTGCAAGTGGCATAAGTAGCATAATCAGCAAAAATACACGTAATAACGCAACTCTTATTATGAGAAATCCACTTTCTTTCCATGAAGACTCTGCAACTTTCATTTCAGAATTTTGATTTATATCAATACTTTTTAAACGTGTTATTAAGATTGCCGCCCATAAAAGAAATACTGCATGAAAGAAAAATAAAATATGGACATCAGTCAAAAAAGCTATGATCCCTCCAAGTAGAGAGCCAAACACTAGTGTAATACCTACAACATTTTGCTCCAACCCATTAACAGCAACTATGTTTTTCTTTTGTACAATGTCTGGGATAATCGCAAATCGTACTGGTCTATACACTGCCTCCCCACTAGCAATAACGAACGTACTTAGATACAACAACCACAACTGCCCTGTAAATGCTACCAATAATGGAAGTAATGCAAACGGAACTCTCAAAAAATCTGCCCAAAATAATAGCTTTGCCTTATGAAAACGATCACCTAAGTAACCACTAATAGGTGCAAACAAAATTGTTGGTAAGACACGTAGAGCCATTAATATACCTAGAGAAACCCCTGACTCTGTTAATAAGTAAAGTAGGGAAAAAGATCCGACTTGAGCGAATCGCCCTCCAATACCATTCAAGACTGAACTCCAAAATATGATTTGGTAATTTGACTCTATCTTCAATAGTTTATACCCCAAATACTCCATCCTCCTAACTAATTAGACGAACATCTAATTAGGCGTGTAAAAAAAGAACCTGATTATACAGGCCACATCTCTACTGGATTAAGTTCATAACTCCCGTTTTGACGATACATAAATTGCGCCATTACAAATTCACGTCTAACGGTTGCATAGTCTTCATGATATTGCTGAATATGTTCATTAATTTCTTGTTCATTATACGTTTTTCCATGATCTAAACCACGTAACATATATTCTAGGAGAATCAACTTCTTCTTTCTTTGTGCTGGCAAAAGCTGTAGTTTTCCTGTATTATCTATGAAGTTTCCGATTACTTTTGCTTTTTCTTCATTTGTTACATCAAACTTTTCGAGCATCCCTGCACCACCGTTCCGAGTAATTGCTAATGCCATTCGTTCAAGCTTATCTTCGTTTAAATAAAAATAAATCATATTTTTATCACGTCGTTGGTAAACAACATCGATCTCTTTTAATTTTGTTAAATGATGTGAAATTGTTGGTGGCTTTAACCCTAATTTACCTGCGATCGCTTGACCATTAAGTGGTCCTGCTTTCAACAAGCTAATAATGCGAATTCGAGTTTTGTCTCCTAATGTTTTATGAAAATTAACGACTCGATCTAATTGCATAATTATTCCTCCCATCTAATTAGATTATAATCTAATTAGATGGGAATGAAAACTCTTTATTTAAAATGATCTTCAACAATCTGCCCAATTGTTAAAAAAAGAAATAAGGGGCTTTTAAAGAACTTTATTGTCACTAAACAATCGCTAGCCGCTAAGGACTGTTTAGATATGCATTATTTCGATTCTTACATTTGAGGCTTTCCCAATAATTAAGGCATCTTAGTTATCACACCAAGATGCCTTACTAATCTATATAAGTATTAAATTAATTAAATAAACAGAAGTTAAAAAAATATTGCTAATGGCTAAACGGTTTTATTCTCCACTATAACCTCCCTTGCTACTTCTATGAAAGATAATATGATTGGTGAAAGCCACTTGTCTTTATGCCATAACATCTGTGTATATACATGCAAGTCGGGAACTTGCCATGGAAGAGCAACAAGTTCACCTCGTTCCACTTCGGCTTCCACTGTTATTTCAGGTAGAAAGGCAATACCTATTCCCGTAATTGCACATTGTTTAATAGCTTCGGCATTATGAAACTCCAAATAAGTAATACTATCAATGCCCTTTCTCTCAAATGATCGGTCAAACATGGTTCGATAGGTACAACCTTTTTCATTTACCAGGAACACTTCTCTGTGAAAGTCATCTAGCTGTAGTACTGTTTGTTTTGCTAGATGATGGTCTGGAGAGACGAAAAGATGATAAGTTTCTTCTATCAACGGTTCGACATTTAGCCCCGTTGATAGAATGGATTCGTCCAGCATAAAGACAACATCTGCAGTTCCATCAAAGAGCGTTTGCTTGAGTTGCTGATTTGGAACCGAACGGAAGATAAGACGAACTCCAGGATGGCGCGAACGAAATAGCCGAAAAACAGCTGGAAGCCGATAGGCACAAAGAACCTCGTTGGCACTTATCGTTAAGGTGCCGCTAAGATTTTCATTGTCATGAACGACATCGCGGGCTTCGTCCAATTTGTCTAGAGCGCTTTGGATATGAGTTAAAAAACGTTTACCCGCAGTTGTGATAACGAGTTGTTTACCCAAGCGATCAAAAAGTCGAACACCAAGTTCTTCCTCCAATGCTTTTATTTGCATCGTGACGTTGGAAGGGACGTAGTTTAGCACTTCCGCAGCACGACTGAAATTTAAAGTTGATGCAACCGTGCGGAACGTAATAAGTTGACGCAATTCCATAATGTTTCACCCTTACTTTCAATATTATTGAATACTACTTTGATTTTTCTTCACTTTTATTGAGGGTATCACAGCTTTATACTTAATAACAAGAAATACATTCTAAATGTTTGTGTTCATTTTGAAGGGAGAGAAAATACTGTGGATTACGAGATTTTTGATTTAGGTGACGTAACCTTACAATCAGGAGTGACGTTACCGAACGCTTTTCTTGCTTATAAGACTTATGGAGAATTAAATAAAAAGAAAGACAATGTTGTCATCTATCCAACTGCTTTTGGCGACCAGCATATTCAAAATGAATGGTTGATTGGAAACGGCAGGGCACTAGATCCGAGAAAATATTTCATTATCATTCCAAATCTGCTGGGAAACGGATTATCTTCCTCGCCTAGTAACACACCTGCTCCATTTGACAAGGCGAATTTTCCACGGGTAACCATCTATGATAATGTGAAATTTCAATATCGGCTGGTGACTGAAAAATTTGGCATTGAAAAGATTGCACTAGTTGTTGGATGGTCAATGGGAGGAATTCAATCTTTCCAATGGGGGGCAAGTTATCCCGACATGGTGGAACGAATTGCACCTTTCTGCGGAGGTGCAAAGACTTGGCCACAAACATATGTGGTCCTGGATGGAATGAAAGCTGCCCTCATGGCTACAATTGGCTTCGATTCAAGTAAACTAAACCAATTGACTTCTGAGGACATGCGCGCTGTTGGCCGTGTCTATGCGGGATGGGGCTTATCACAAGCCTATTATAGAGAGGAACTTTATCGAGAAATGGGATTTGATTCATTGGAAGATTTTGTGTCTGGCATCTATGAAAATAGCTTTATGAAAATGGGTCCGCATAATTTCCTAGCTATGTTATGGACTGGCCAATATGCCGATATTAGTGCAAACCACGCTTATAACGGAGATTTCGATGAGGCTCTTAGAAGCATTAATGCACTTGCCTCCATCATGCCAGGAAGTACGGATCTCTTCTGTACTGCAGACGAGAACGAATACGAGGCTAAGCTAATACCTAATGCTGTTTTTAATCCTATCGAGTCAATCTGGGGCCACTTTGCCGGTCGTGGAATCAACAGTGTCGATAATAAATTTATTGACAACAACCTAAAACGCTTGTTGGCACTTCGTCCAATAGACAGATAATTATTAGTAGCAATATCTTTTCGGATGATTCTACTGTGTTTAGTGATACCCGATATTCTGATGCCAGTAAAATGAATTAGGGCACTACTCGAGTTTTATCGATTAGATGGATTCCTTCTATATAGACTATAATTAAAAACATTGCGAAGAAATGCAATTAAACTATATTGATGTTTACTTTTTTATGCAAAAAAATTGTCACTAGCTTTTCTAGGCTAGTGACTTAATAAATATTACTACAACATAATTTTCTATCTATTCTTGAAAAAAGAAAATATGGCTGGCAAGATAGACAGAAATATGATTATCAAAATTACTACGGAAAAATTTTCTTCCACAAACCTAAGATTACCAAAGAGATAACCGGCAAGTGTACAGATTAATACCCATAAAACTGCTCCTACAATATTATAAAAAGTAAACAGTCTATAGTTCATGCCACTTGCACCTGCTACAAAAGGTACGAAGGTTCTAATGAATGGCATAAAACGGGCAATTATAATAGTCTTTCCTCCATGTCTATTAAAAAATCCTTCAGCCACTATCATTTTTTCTCTATTGATCATCCTACTGAAACGATTTTTCTCTATTACAGATTTTCCTACTTTTTGTCCAATATAATAATTGACCGCATCTCCTAATATTGCCGCGCTAATAAAAGTGAGTATCAGTATGGATAGACTAAGCGAACCCATTGAAGCAAATGTACCACTGGCAAATAATAAAGAGTCACCAGGTAAGAATGGAAATATCACCACTCCTGTTTCAATAAATACGATCAAAAACAACACGATATAGGTCCAATGGTCAAACAACGATATTATTTCTACGAGATGCTCATCAATATGCAAAATAAAACTGATAATAAATTTAACTAATTCCATATATTTTCTCCAATATAATCTTTTCCATATAGCTCGTCACCTTTTATTGCATTCAAGATCAGTTCCTTAATATAGAAGATCCATCCTGCTTGGGTGAATATACCAACAGCAATCATAAATCCAAAAAACATAATTGTTATTAAAAAAATATATATATAACACTCAATTAGTTTTTTATATTCAGTTTTATTATTTTTTTTCATTAAATACTCCCCTTTAAATGTTTTACTAAAAACTATTTATACTTCTGGGGAGATAATTTGATTTATACTTCACAGCAAATAAAAAGCCTTTTAATTGCATTCTGATTAATGAACTATTCAATCTATAGTTAATAATGTGATCTAAGAAGAATAGTATACATAGACTGGAAAGCAATACTAAGTCTTTTGAATAATTTTCATGTGAAAAAGTTGTCGGCTTTGACAAGTGAGCTGCTGTAAAGCTTGAAGGATGATTAATGGCAGAGATCGTAGTGTCTTCAACTTCTTCACTCAGATTTATATTCATCGTGTTTATTTGCCCATGTAAAACTAAGTTAAATAAAATACAAAATAAAAAGAGATGAAGAGTTTTTTTCACTTTCTACCTCCTACCATCAATAGTTATTTAATAAAGGTACAAGATTATTATACCTTTTACCAAAGGTCCTTGCACTCGTTAAGACAATATTTACTTAGATTTATCTTATAAGGATAG
Source organism: Pseudogracilibacillus sp. SE30717A (assembly GCF_037071985.1). Classification (NCBI taxonomy): domain Bacteria; kingdom Bacillati; phylum Bacillota; class Bacilli; order Caryophanales; family Bacillaceae; genus Pseudogracilibacillus; species Pseudogracilibacillus sp. SE30717A. The sequence goes on from NZ_JAXHDF010000005.1 coordinate 303,408, forward strand.
ATTTGGAAAATATTTGATTGAGAAATAAAGCACCTTTCTAATTTACTTTTTTAGAAATTCAATTATATTGAAGAGAAATTCTGATAAATTATCCAGATGTACATGATGACCAGCTCCATCAATTGTAACTAATTTACAATTGGGAATAAGCTCGGATACTTCACATAATTTGTCTTGAGGTATATTACTAGAGCCACCTCCAATAACAAGTGTAGGTGTAGAAATGGTTGGAACTTTTCCCCACCATTCTGGGTTTGGTTTATTTAATTGCTTTAAAATTGATTGAACAACATTCCAATCAAACGGCAAAGGTTGATTTGGCTCCGGTGGTATTTCCTTTAGTTTATCTGGAAATGGTGGGGGAGTATCGACAACAATTAATTTTTCTAATCTCGAAGAATATTGTTGTGAAAAAAGATAAGATACTGTTCCGCCCATAGAATGACCAATTAAAATAAAACGCTTCAAATTTAATGCGTTAACAAAATGGAATAAGTCCTCACACATTTCCTCAAAGGAATAAGTATCAGTTCTTGCACTTTCTCCATGTCCTCTCTGATCTAAGGCAATAAAACGATAATTTTCTCCTAATTTAGTCGCTACTTCATTCCAAGACTCTGAACTAGTTCCCAGTGAATGTAGTGCAACTATTGGTGGTGCTAAAGAATGGCCACTTTCCCTGTACTGAAAGATATTTCCATTAAGTTCAATTCGTTTTACCGATAATTCCATTTACTCATCTCCTTGGATATTCTTTCATTTACTTCTAGGAACGAAGGTAGAATTATGGTCTTCTTCCGAAGGCATGCTCATTATACCCATGAATGGGGGTAAAGCCACATTGGAGTCAAAATTGCAAAATTGACTTGCATCTAACATTTTATCAACGTCAAGTTCAAAATCTAGAAGCACTTTTTTCTCTTGATCTAGTCCTAGCTTTTTATGGGTTCAATAACCCTGTTTAGGTCGCTAAAGTACATTCTTTTACACCATATGTAAGTAAGTTATCCTCAATCTATTACTCCCTTTTTCTTATCTTGCATAGTTAAACAGATGTATATAGTTATAAGAATACAGGCAAATAGTGTCGAATGGAAAATAGTATGAAGTGTATTGGGTACGATTCCATTCATTTCGGGTAGAAAGGCATGTGTATTCCCAAACATGGTATTGTATATTTCCATTTTTTCTTCTGCACCAATCCCAAATAAATACGGGATCCACCACGAGAAAAGTGCCCCTATAAAAATAAAAGCAGGATGAATGATCAACCAAATTCTTACCCAGATTGGATACTTTTTCCCTATAAAAAAGAGAATGCCTCCGATTAATAATAAAATCTGAACTACACCAATCAGCGTAATAAAAATTATCTCATTAGTAGAATGAACTGAAGCAATAGCTTTAATATCATTTAAATTTCCCAAAGGAATCAAGTCTTGCACGATCATAAATACTAATATTAAAGTGTAACCAAATAGTAAGAGCTTCTCAGATGGACGAATAATTCTTTCCATTCACATTACTCCAATCCATATATGAACTGATTTAAAAGTTAATTCTTTATTCTCAAATTTTATGATAAAGTATTTGAAATATGTACATAATTAAATAGTAGACTAACATTTGGGGGTTGCCCCTTTATAGTAAAACAGGAATCATTATCTTAAATGCTGGTGAAGTATCATACGACTCCTTGCGCGTAAATTAATAACTTATGGTAATCGCATCACTATTTAATCTTTACTTTCATTCTGATCATACACGGGCATGAAAATAATCAACTCTTGAGATCCTTCAGGACGCTCCTTATATAATTCAACTATGTAATGATCCTGAGAATGTTTATATTCACTTTCATATATTAATTGATCCAGCTGTGTATAAAATTCTCCCATACGACTTGGATCAAACATCGTTTCCAATACTGCATAACTCCCTAGTAAATGAACCATTTCCATATCTGGAGTCACCTGTTTATCTTCATTTTCCACGGCTACGCCAGTAATGAAAAAACCATCATCATGATTACTCCCTTTTTTTGGCTCATAAATAATGTACCGCTCACTTCTATCCATTCCGAGTTCCTGCATCCGTTTCTTTGTTTGTTGCACCTTATGTGGAATAATTTGAGGGTATGTTTCAAAAGAGGCAGTATGCTTTATTCCAATAATTTTTACATCTAATTTAATTATTTTCATTTTATTTCCCTCCTAATACTAATAAGATAAATATGTTATTGTTTTTGGATTGCAATATACATATCAATTTCATTATCCGGGTCTTCTGGTTTATAACGTTCATCCCATCGTTCCAGATCATAGCCTAATGATTCATAGCCATTTTCCTCCATCCACTTGCCATATAAATAATCATATGACTGATGCAATTCTGATTCCAAGCCATAATGAGTAAAAAAGGAGTACAAATTTTCAGGAACGGAATGAACAATAGTTCCAGCAGGTAGATTTTCAGCATTAGATACCTCATATCCAACAATAGAAGTGAAACGATCTACCATGGGATCAAAGTTTTCGATCATAGGATAAATTTGTAATAAATAAATATGTTCTCCAACTCTGTTTGAAAATTGATTAGCATGCTCTTTCAATTTTGCAATCGCATGTTTAACGATATCTTCGCTTTTTATTTCTAGTAAATTTACTTCAAATCGATATCCTACTATTTTAAAGGCAGCCTTTTTTATAACTTTCGGTTCCAAATTAACACCTCCTCCCCTTAAAGAAAACGCATACAAATAGTTTGAGAATAAATATTTGCTAGATTTTTTCAAGTGAATCTTTACTGTCATATCGATTTCTGGATCATTGCCTAAGACAGGAATCTAAGAGTTCACATTTTTCCATACAAAATTGAACTACAGACTTCATACTCGATAGCTAATTAAATAATAGCATAAACATCCATACGAGTCCCCTGTTTTTTTACATTTAATACCTTTTCTCTAACATAAATAATTACCCCAAAAAATTATCAGATTTTATTCTTATCGAATATGACAATATGGACAAATACCTAACTTTTTTAATTCTACTTCGGCCCATTATAATGCATTCTTTAAAAATATTAATTGATTTTCTTAAGAAAATGAAAGGATTTTATTACTGAGTTGTTGAAATACAATATCAAAATGAATATGAAAAGAAATAACTGAAAGGATGAGGAACTTGGATATTCGGATAGAGAAAAAAGATCCCTTTAAGGTTATTGGGATGACTTTGTCTGTAATATTATCTGAAGAACGCGAGAAAAAACTAATTACAGCTTTGCATGATAATTTTAGTGAACGAATACACGAAATCAAAAATCGAATTGAGCCGTTGAAGGAATACGGAATTTTTATTGATCCACCGAACTATAATCCTAATTCTGATCCCTTTACATGGATTGCAGGCGTAGAGGTTGAGGACATCTCCGATCCCCCTAAAGAAATGAAAAGTTTTGAATTTCCTAAGCAATTATATGCTATAACGACATACGAGGGCCCAAAAGGCGAGGCTGGATCTATCTATGATGCTCTTTATACTTGGATTAATCAATCGGATTATGAGATTGCAGCTGACTATGGATTAGAAATTTACTCTAGTGTATCAGACAAACTAGGTCCCAACTACATCCACATGGATCTTTATTTTCCTATTAAAGAGAAAGACTTGTTAATAAAAGACTGAGACTATTGGTCTTTAATGCTTTGAATCTTAACCAGATTATTATAAAAGCAAATTTGCTCTCCTATTAATAAAAATAAGCCACTTCCTTTTCCATCGGATATAGCGGCTTAGCAGTAATACTGTAATACTATTTTAGTTGTTTAAACTAGACACGTAATGATGTTTTTACTATCCCTAGTACATATAAGCTTCTCCATTTCTTCGTCGTCTGCAATCAAGGCATCCACAATGACGAAAGCTTTCATCCCTTTCGTCATTTTCTTTCCGACACCCGCAAACAAATCTGTCGTGTCCTGTGCTTCTCTCCCAATCTTGTTTACCAGACACGGTTTCACTCCTGCAACCCAAAAGTTTCACTCCTCTTTTTATTACCTAAATAGTTTACTATCAATATATGAATACTCATACAATTTGAGTAAGCAAAACGCTGATTTAAAAGTAAATCTTGAAAAGAAAAGCATTCTTCTACCTCAACTATCCTAGTTGATAATCATAAGACCTATATAAAATGAAGTTAGAGCATTCGTGCTAATCACTTGTAGATTTCTTATATTCTTTCCAATTAAAAAATCCTCTCTAAGTAAGGTTGTATGGGATTAGTTTTTAAACTGATTCCGAAACTTCTTTACTTACTTGGGACAAAGTCCATTAAGATGATTTCGCTCATACGTTAATAAGAACAAGTACTTACGATCAGGGGGGAGATTTTTTTTGAATAGGCAAGAAACTGATTTTAACCAAGATACCGCTTCATCAGCTACAACCATTGCAAAACTTACATTGCTAGGTTCGGCCATCACTACACTCGGAGATGCTATATCAACTATAGCCGCTGCGTTGGCCTTGGAGGAAATACTTGCAACAGAAGAAGAACCTCAAGCCGATCAGGAGGATCAAGTCGATCAGCAACAAATGATCGATTCCTTGCAAAAACAAATAAATGAATTAAAAGGTGAACTTAAAAAAGTAAAATTAGATTCAAATAATTGATGAAATTAATTAGGCTCTTTTCCATCGTTAATGTGTCTAATTATCAAGGATGTAAAGAACGGGTTTAGTTAAATTATTGGCGTTTAATGCCTGCCAAACGGGTACTTAGCAATAAAGACCAACGAGTATAACATTAGATATGAACTAGCTTGTAACGCCAACTGGCACTCCTCCGAGGTTTTAATAGTTGACTCAAGAATATATATTTCGTTATTAATTGTTTCAAATTAGTAACCACTTAAAGCTCCTAGCCTTTTAGGACTCGGGGAGTTTTTTTGTTCAAAAGTAGTTTAGTTATTTTTTATTGCATACGTGCCGGCTTTTTCCATGCGATCGAAATTCCTACTCCTATAGCTAAAAAGAGAGACGAAAAATAAAATGGATAATCTAAATTAACATCGAATAATACCCCACCGATAACTGGCCCTAAGACATTTCCAATACTAGTAAACATTGAGTTCATTCCTCCTACAAATCCTTGTTCATCTTCGGCTATTTTTGATAAGTAGGATGTGACTGCAGGGCGAATTAAATCAAAGCCAACAAATAATACGACTGTTACAATAAGAATGGTCGCATACGTGTTTACCAAGGTCATTAAAAATACAAGAAATACAGAAACTAGTAAGCAGTAGCGGATTAAAATAATTTCTCCAAACCGCTTTGTTAACCGATCAAATAATGCCACTTGTGCAATTGCTCCTACAATTGCACCTCCAGTTATTACTATTGCAATATCTTTTGGTGTAAATGCAAATTTATGATCAACAAACAGTGAAAATAATGATTCAAAAGCTGCTAAACTAAAGGAAGAAATGAAAATTATTAAAAAAGCAATAAAATACATTGGTACAAAAATCCGCTTGAATCCAGATATATTTTCATTCATTTCCTTTTCATATTTTTGGCGTTCAGGCTCTCGAAGAGTAAAAAAGGACAGAACAGCAGCGACAAGTGCCAATCCCGCGGCAAAAAAGAATGGAAAGCGAGAACCAATTTCAGCAAGGAACCCACCAATTCCTGGTCCAATAATAAATCCCGTCGAAATGGAAGCGGACATATATCCGAGCGCTTTTGATCTAGTCTCCATTGTTGTTATATCAGCAATAAAAGCTGTTACAGCTGGCATGATAAAGGCAGCGCTTATCCCGCCGAGAACTCGAGAGATAAAAAGGACTTCAACGGTCTTACCGAGGCCGAATAACAGTTCAGAGAAACTGAAGATCAATAATCCGAATACGATCATATTTTTACGCCCAAACCTATCCACCCATTTTCCTGCAAGTGGAGATACTAATAGTTGGGCAAGTGCAAATGCCGCTACGAGATTCCCAACGACTGACCCGGATAGGTGCAATTCATTCATGATCGTTGGGATTACTGGAATGACAAGTCCAATTCCTAAAAAGGCGATAAATAAATTGGTAAGTAAAATTGGTAACGCCATTTGCCTCTTTTTCATCTTTTTTCTCCTTTTCCTAATGAATAAAGTAATTATATACTCTTATTTCCAATAGAGTCAATATTCTATAGCTATTTCCTAATTTCCAAAACAAAAACCCTAGATACGAATTCTAGGGTATATAAAGATTTCTATTATAAATCAATGTATTTATTCTATTGTTAAACACTTACTGTTTGAATAGGCTTTTTCACTATATGCTCTTTATACGGCTTTCGGTTCATAATCCGTGCTAAAATCTCTTCCACGTACAAAGAAAATTCTATTTGCGTACGTCTTCTTGGTCGAGGTAGATTAATCTTTTGATCAAGTGAAATCCTGCCTTCTTCAATTAATAGGACACGGTCCGCAATTGCTACTGCTTCCTCTACATCGTGGGTAACTAAGATAGCGGTAAATCCTCTATCGTTCCATAATGCTTCAATCAATTCTTGCATATCGATCCGAGTCAACGCATCTAATGCACCAAGAGGTTCATCCAGTAATAATAATTCTGGATCATGAACAAGTGCTCGAGCTAATGCAACCCGTTGTTTTTGTCCTCCCGATAAATTTCTAGGCCAGTCATGACGTCGATCTGCTAAACCTACATGATAAAGTGTTTCAATTGCTTTTACTTCCTTTTCTTTCGATAAGGCTATTTGGATATTATCAATGACACGTTTCCATGGAAGTAGCCGACCATCTTGAAACATCATTCTGGCATATTTATTTAATTGAGTTAAAGCTTCCCCATTCATAATGATAGTACCTTTGTTCACTTGTTCAAGACCTGCAATCAGTCTAAGAAGGGTACTTTTTCCGCATCCACTCTTTCCAACTATAGCGACAAATTCCCCTTTTTCAATTTCAAGATCTATTTCTTGTAAGACCATATGGTCACCAAAACTTTTACTGACTCCTTGCAAAGATATATGTTTTTTTCTTTTGAGTTGTTGTTCTAATTGTTCCATTTTAATAATCTCCCCTCAAAATACTTCGCAATGATATCAGATAATTTTCCAAACAGTGCATACAAAACGATACTTAATACAATGACATCCATCTGCATAAATTCTCTTGCGTTCATTGCCATGTATCCAATACCTACATGAGTTGAAATTGTTTCTGCAACAATAAGCGTTAACCACATAACGCCTAATGAAAACCTCACACCGACTAATATGGATGACATAGCTCCAGGAAGTATTACAGTAAAAAATAAAGATTTCCCTTTTAATCCATAAGCTCTACCCATCTCGATTAAATCCCTATCAACCGACCTAATTCCGTGATACGTGTTAATATATATAGGAAATAAAACCCCAAGAGCTACGAGGAAAATCTTGGATGTTTCATCTATACCAAACCATAAGATAACTAGAGGTATTAAAGCTAAATGTGGAATATTCCTTAACATCTGAATCGATGTATCAAGAAGTAATTCAGAGTACTTGGATATTCCATTAAATAACCCTAATAGAAATCCAATACTGCCTCCGATTAAAAATCCAGCCAATGCCCTACCTAAGCTAACCAAAATATGTTCATATAATTCTCCCGTTGACAAAAGGGTTATAGCTGCCTGTAGTACTTCAAGAGGTGCTGGTAAAATTCGTTGAGGAATAAAACCAAGCCATGATAGGAATTGCCATCCTACTAAAATAAGCCCTGGTATAAGCCACGGTATAAGTTGTTTACTTGACCCTTTTATACGTGGCATCATTTTATCTACCTCCTATTATTTCATTACTTCATTTACATCAATTTTCTTCGGGATAATATTTAATTCATAAAATAAATTGGCAATATGTTGTTGCTCTTCGATAATTTCCTCGTTGATCTGATCCACTCCATAATGGCGTCTTTCAACAGCAAGTCTGATGGCATCTTCCTCTAGATTTAATAATGGAGCAAGCATCGATACCAATTCCTCATGGTTTGCGTTTGCCCAATCAGAGGATTTCGCTACTTCTTCAATAATTAAGTCTCCTACTTTTTCATGTTTTTCCGCAAATTTTTCCGTTGCAATAAAAAAATCCCTATCTGTTGTGAGACCTTTTCCATTAGTCAGTAACACCCCGTCTGAATAGAGTTCTGTTGAAGCTGTAAACGGATCCCATACAACCATGGCATCTATATTCCCTTGCTCAAAAGCAACCCTAGCATCACCAGGCTGGAGATATGCTGGTGTAATGTCAGAGTACTCAATCCCTGCCTCTTCCAATGCTTTGACAAGTAAATAATGGGAACTAGACCCTTTTGCAAAGCTAATTTTCTTGCCCTTTAAATCTTCGAGTGATTGGATGGTTGAATTTTTTGGTACTACTATTCCACTTCCCTCAAATTTAGGTTTACCGGCTGCCAATGTTACAAAAGGAGTTCCGGCAGCTTGAGCAAAAATTACGGGAGTATTCCCTGTTCTGCCTACATCAATGCTACCCGCGTTTAACGCCTCAATTAAAGCTGGACCAGCTTGGAACTCATGCCATTCCACTTCATATCCTAATGGTTCTAAGCTCTCCTCCAATGTTCCAAGTCCTTTCAAAATGACAAATGGACAATTTTTTGATACCCTATGCGAACAATCTTTTCCTCTTCTACATCAGCGGAAAGTTCTTCTTGATTAGTACCGCACGCGGATAAAACCGCTATTAATAACATTAAAAAACTTACTAACAACAGTAAACTCTTTTTCAATTCCTTAACTCCTCCTTGATTAATTAATAAAGAGGGTACTGATTTAGCCTATGTATGAATGACTAGTAGGTTCCTGTCCTCATGATATTTTTAACATAATTTCTAATATTTTAGGAAAACTAAACTAACTAATTTTCGAGGAGGCTATGTATCCTATGCTTGACCAAAAACAACAAGCGGAGCCATATCATTCCGGGGAGATTTATCATCTCTGGGATTTTTTATTAACTACTAAAGAATATTTAGTAACACTTCAAGTACTTAATAATCATGCAGGAGATCAAGACTTAAAAGATTTTCTAGATGATCTTACTGAAAATGGTTTTACACCTGAAGAAGAACAAGTTGAAAGTATTTTAAGCAATGCTGGCATTCGATTACCTCCAGCTCCTCCTGATCGTCCAAATGTAGAAGTAGAGGACATTCCTGCAGGTGCACGTTTTAATGACCCTGAGATTGCCAGTTTAGTTCAAAAAGAATTACTAACAGGGAAAATGATCTGCAGCTATATAATGGGGATTTGCGTTCATGAAGATATTAAAAATCTCTTTGGTGAATTTCATACTTTGAAAGAAGAATACGATGTAAAGTTAGCCAAGATTAGAAAAGAAAAAGGCTGGGTCGTCTCGCCACCAATAAATATTAAATAATCGCCAAGGAGCGTTCATACAAATGGCATCCAAGAATAATACGATGACTATTATGGCTATTGGTTCAATTCCACTAATCATGACACTTGGGAATTCGATGCTTATCCCAATATTTCCTGCCATGAAGTCTGCTTTAAAGCTTTCTCAAATGCAAGTTAGCTTAACTATCACAGTATTTTCTATTGCAGCAGCTATTTTTATCCCAATTTTTGGTTACCTATCTGATCGATATTCAAGGAAAATTATTATTGTTCCTTCCTTAATTTTATTTGGTTTGGGTGGTGTAGTGGCAGGCTTAGGGGCTGCTATATTCTCAAATTCTTACGTATGGATTTTAATTGGGAGAACACTTCAGGGGATTGGGGCTGCAGGTACAGCTCCAATTGCCATGGCACTAACTGGAGATTTATTTAGAGGTGGAGAGCGAAGTCGTGTGTTAGGTATAGTGGAGGCGTCTAATGGATTAGGAAAGGTTTTGTCACCAATACTCGGTTCCTTGCTTGGTCTTATTGTTTGGTATTCAGTATTTTTCGCTTTTCCTGCAATATGTCTGATCTCTATATTATTGACATGGATTTTTATAAAAGAAAAAAGCTTTCGTCAAGATCCACCCCCTTTTAGAAAATATATGCTTGGTCTTTTAAGTGTTTTTAAATTGGAAGGTCGCTGGTTGTTTGTCACCTATCTTGCCGGTGGAACTTGCTTATTTACTTTGTTCGGCATCTTATTTTACTTATCTGATGTGTTAGAAGAAAAACATGATATTGATGGGGTTGTCAAAGGCCTTATATTAGCGATTCCCTTACTTTTCATGGTGACAACCTCATATATAACTGGAAGTAAAATTGGAAAAGATATGGAGAAAATGAAAAAACTCATGTTACTTGGGTTTTCCTTTATGACAATATCCTTTGCTTTGTTAACATTATTTGAAAAGCTCGTATCTTTTCTAGCCATTCTTGCTCTAAGCAGTATAGGTGCCGGGCTCATTTTACCATGTGTGAATAGCTTAATAACTGGATCAGTTGGGAAAGAGCGGCGAGGCTTTGTCACTTCATTATATGGTTCTGTCAGATTTATAGGAGTTGCAATCGGTCCGCCTATATTTGCTCGTTTAATGGATTGGTCACGTACAGGAATGTTCTTATCCATTGCAATTCTTGCTCTGATTGTAGGTCTTCTTGTTCTTTTATTCATTCGCGTGAAAGGAAAGGACGGAAAAGAAAACAAAAATACAACGTTTCGGTATAAATATACGTAATCACTCAATCGTATACGTTTCATATGGGTCGTAATTACAAATGAAGTCAACAAGTTTAGTTGATATCCATTGGCTGATAAAAGCGAGAATCATTATTCTCCAGCTAATTACAGCTGCTGTAATAAAGAAGATAGAACAATTAAAAATAAATAGAGGTTTACCGGGTAAAATATTTGCTCGATGTGCAATCATATATGCCATGACACCCATGCCACCATTTGAGACACCTTGGCGCATTAATAATCCTACCCCAATTCCTAAAAAAAAGGAACCAAAAATAAGATCAATAATTAGATTTCGGTTTGTAATATAAATAAAACTTTCTACTACATCAATTGTGAGGGAGGCTACTGTCATTCCAACTACAGTCCAAACTGCAAAACGCTTCCCAAGATAATTTATTCCAGCTAAAAGTAGAACAAAATTGACAATCCAGAGAGAGGGACCCATTGGAATATAAAAATAATAATTGAGTAAAATGGCTAGACCACCGGCCCCTCCAGAAGGTATCGATTGCGGAAAAAGAAATAATCCCATTCCGAGCCCTTGAAAGATCCCGCCTAATAGAACTAGTCCACCTTTTTGAATGCCTGTTTTCATTAAAATAGGCCCTCCTCTTAATGTACACAGTTTTCATACAGAGGTTTGTACACTTTGAAACATACTTATTCAATTATCATGACAATCATTACATGTATATGACATTACTCATATATTTCATCAGAATGTTTAAATTTAAGTTTCTCCGATTTAATCGTTTCTTCTGTAATATTTTCTTTCATTTCTTTTTCCACAATACTTCTATCCTTCAACTCTTCTTTCCGATCTTGACTCTTTTCCACTTTTATCCTCCTCTTTTTATCAATTGCATATATTTTGTCCTTTTTTGTCTAATATAATTGAATTTCTTCGAAATTAATGCAGGATTATATGAATATTAAGCGAACTATAATAATAAGGATAAGTATCAGGGAGGCGAGAAAGATGGTAAAAGCAACTATATTCCTTTTTGTGTTACTCATTATTGCAGCCATCGGAGGAATTGTTTGGTTGATCTATATGAAATTAAGATATAAAACGGTTCCTTCAAACATGGCATTAATTATTACTGGACCTAAACTGGGAGATCCAAAGAAAGAAACGAATATTTTCCATGATGAACAAGGGCGTTCCATGAAAGTAATCAGGGGTGGCGGACATCGGCTAAGATTATTCCAAACACATACACCTGTTTCCCTTACCTCATTCCAGCTACAAATAAAAACGCCAAAAGTATATACACTTCAGGGCGTTGGTATTTTTGGAGAAGCCGTTGCAACTGTGAAAGTTTCCGATACATTGGAAGGGATTGTAAAATATGCTGAACAATTTTTAGGGAAAAAACAAAAAGATATTGAGTTTGAGGTTTCCGAAGTTCTAGGATCCAATTTACGAGCAATCTTATCAAAAATGACAGTAGAACAAATAAATAGCGATAGAGAAAGTTTTAACGAACAAGTACGTGAGGTTGCCCAAGGCCAGCTCGATAATATGGGTTTTAAAATTACTTCCTTAGGACTGACAAACATAAAGGATGACGAAGGATATCTAGAAAATCTCGGTCGACCTAAAATTTCTGAAATCAAGAAAGAAGCAGAAATTGCTGAAAGTACGAATAATCGTCAAACAAAGGTTCATGTTGCTCAAATGAATGAGGAAATAGCCAAAGAGGAATATGCGAGAGAGATAATTATTGCTGAAGCAAGAAAAGAAAAAGAAATAAAGGATGCGCAAAATTTAGCTATTACTGAACGTGAGAAAGCGAAATCAGAAGCTGCTTACATTTTAGAACAAGAAGAAAGAAATTTAGAAATTGAAAAAGAACGTTTAAAAATCATTAGACAAGATAGAGAAGAAAACTTGAAAATTCAACAACTAGAAGAAGAAAGACAAGTAATGCTCGAGCAAGAAAAAGTGAAAGTCAGAAAAGAAAAAGCAGACGCTGCATACTATGAAAAATTACGTGAAGCTGAAGCAGAAGCTGCGGCAAGACGTGAAGCCGGAAAGGCAGAAGCAGAAGTGATTCGATTAAAGAGTGCCGCTGAAATTGAAGCGATCGAAAAACGGGCTGAAGCATTAAACAAGCATAAAGAAGTCATGCTGACAGAAATGATTATTAAAATGCTACCTGAATATGCTGCTGCAGTTGCGGATCCATTAGCAAAAGTAGAGTCGATCCGAATTCTTGATGGTGGAACCGGTGAACAAGTTAGTGGAATTCCTAAAATAGTTACGAATACATTAGCTAATTTACAAGAAAGTGTCACTCAGATGACTGGCCTGGATCTCGAAAGTATTTTAGATAAAGTTTCCGATATGAGCACAAAGGAAAAAGAAGAAATGGTACAGGAGCTCATCGCTCACAATACAGATTCAGAGGAAGAAACATATCCGGATGAAGATGAAAATGAGTCGGATGATTCCACCCAGTAATATATGAAGAAAAGTCCGAAGAGATGATTCAATCGATGTTGAATGAATTTCGGACTTTTTGTTGTTTCAATGGATAAGGCTATGTTGGAGTTGTTTTAACCTAGAACGAATTGATCGTTGCACTTCGAAGTACATTCCCCCTACTTTCGGATGTCTATGTTACTTCACAGGGATTCTGCTCAATTCTCGGGCACATAACTCTTAAATAGAGTACCCTCACTTGGATTATACGTATTATCGGGAACATAACTCTTAGATATGATACCCTCACAGGGATGATAATGTATTCTCGGGAGCATAAACCTTAGATATGTGACCTTCGCTGGGATTCTAATTTATCCTCGGGAGCATAAAAAAATACTTGAGCATAGTAACGGCCAGGTGTACACTGCTTTCAGTTAATTTTCCCCTCTGATTCCTCCCATTGTTATTCAGTGTTCTCCACTTGAGTCGTGAACATAAATTGTTGCTAATATGTTAAGATAAAGAAAGAGAACACATCGAGAAGGGATTATATATGAAAGTTTTTAGTACATGGGGGTTACGTTTATCGATTACCCTCTACACTTTATTGCATTTTTTTACGGCATTTTTTAACAATAAATTTGCACTTTCCGCTTTGGCAATTGCTGGCCTTGCTCTCTTTTTCTTTTCGCTATTATATCTTTCAATTCAGAAATTTAAATTACCGTTTACTATTTTTATATGCGGAATTTTAATCTTACTCTTTTCTGACCATTCTGTTCTCAATGGAATTTTACAAGGGCTTATTTTAATGAAAGATATGATTGGGTTATTAATTATCGTGCCTTTAATCGGTTGGGTCCTTAGAGAAGAACCATATATTGAAGATATTATGAGTGTATTTTATACATTCATTAATACGAGTCAAAAGTTTTACCTTAGCTTGATTACTTTTACCCAAATAATTGCTTATTTTTTATTGTTCGGATCGATCCCTATGATGTACCAATTTGTTAATATTATTTTAAAAGATCATCATACGGAATTTTGGGAAAAATATAAAGGGACTGCTTTGTTACGTGGGTTTGCACTTTCCACTTTGTGGGTTGTTAGTATTCCAAGTTTTATTTTTGCAGTCGAAGCATTAGGTGCTTCGCTTTGGTTAGCGATCCTACAGGGGCTTGGTATTGCCATCATTGGTACCATTTTGGCCGTTACTTTTGCTTTTTTCTCGGAAAAAAGATCGGGTTTTTCAATCACGCCTACATTACAACAAAATATTAAACTTGTCCTTGTAAATGCCTCTCCTAAAGAAATTAGGAAAAAGAAAGTAATTGAGTTTTTCTTATTATTTATTTCGTTATTTGGATCGATCTTTTTGATCCACGGTGTTTTTAGAATACCATTAATGCTTATCATTCCTCTTGTTATTGTTGGATGGATCTGTGCATTTTTCTTGTTTAAAAGAAGAGGATATAAACTTACAAGGGTAGCGAAAGAATATGTAAGGAAAGATATGATTAATCAATCGTATCAATTAAATATTATGTTATCAGTTGGAGTACTTATTTTTGCTTTAAGACAAACAGGGTTTGCACCGACGATTGTTAACAGCCTTCATTTCTTGCAAGATACGATTCCGTTCATCAATCCACTTTTCTTATTACCTTTCATTGTAATTATTTTAGGTTTTTTTGGGTTGGGACCACTAACAGTAATGGTATTAGTTGCAGGTATATTAAGTGGTATGGAGCTACCATATTCCCCTGAGCTAATCGTTCTTTCCATTACATCGGGAAGCGTCATTTCGATTTTGATCTCACCAGTTATCATGCCTGTCATTGCTCTTAGTGCCTCAAATGGCCTAAGCATGTTTACAAATGGGATAAAATTTAACTGGAAATATGCCATTGTCTTTTACATCATTGTACAAACGTATATACAAATAATGGTTCATGTATAAGGGTGCTTTACAGCTCCCTTTTTTATTTTGACTAAATTGTTATTGTAAAAACATCTACTATTTAACACCCATATAATGGATGATAAAAGTTTAACCCTAGAGATGCTCTACCTCTCTAGGGGGAGTGTGCTAGCTTTTTATATGAAAAGGGCGACGGTAAAAAAACAAACAGAAAGGACTAAACATAACGACCAAAGATAGAAGTCCGAGTTTCATGTCGATTGAAAATAAGAATAAAGTAGACACCCATGCATTATAGAAAAAGTGAAGAAAGATTACGGTTGAAAACCCATAATTCTTAAAAACGAAATAAAATAATGGTCCTGTAAACAAAATAAATTCAATCACATATAAATACCACGGATACATATCATACCCGATATGGAGTATTCCCCATAAGAGAGATGTAGCAATTACTGCAGTGACTACACCAAACCGTTCGAAAAATGGTCCCATATAGTTTCTAAATATCGCTTCCTCCGTCACTGCTGCACTTAAACCAACAAATAAGGTAAAGACAGGAAGCACCCACGGACTATTCAGTATGAGCAAACTATGATTTAAGACAGGAGATACCCATACATCAAAAAATCCGGCAAAGAAAAAGTATAGTTCACCTAGAGTTATTCCAATTATAGCCGTGAAAAACCCTTGTTTTATATGTGGTTGTAGAGCTCTAACCCTTTCACCAATATTGCGATTTACTTTTTTCCATCGTATTAATAAAACTGCAAATGTTAGATATGTCATCAACACTGGATCCAACATTGCTATACCTGTAACAGTTCCGTTCATTGCTTTTGTAACGAAAATCCAGCCAAATCCTGCTGCAATAGTTAAAATGAGTGGTCCTATAAACCCTTCGATCTGCTTTTTAATTAACCGTTTAATAAGCTGTATAGTTACGATCACAACTAATGTAATTAAAAATACAAAAATGCCAAAGTATAAAAGGTATTGTCCAGCCGATTCCGATTGAAAAGAATATTTTGTTGCGAATCCGTAATGATCAAATTGAATAATATAATTGTCAATAGTGTAGATGTCTACTATTTTGACAACATTATTAAATTTTGTTTTCGCTTGATAAGTCCACTTCACATCCCATTCCGTCAGAGTACCATCCTTACTATCTTCTGATATTAATTCATATCCTTCTCCAAAATTAGTTTTTATAAAATGATCGATATCTTCTGTAAAAATACTTATATTAGTCGCTTTTGTTAATTGCCCGTTCTGCGGATTAATCTGATAAGTCTGTTTTAAATTTTCAATTTCAATGATGTAAAGAGGAACTTCCTCACTAAGCCCTTTTAATTCTTGTTCATTTAAATGGTTCGCTTCCACATATCGTCCAATACTACTATTTGCGACTGCATCGAAGTACTGTATATCTATTTCATTCATCGAAGGTATGTCTAATTGTTTCGTTGCATGCTCGATCTGATTAAATACATCCGATTTAGAGTAATCTGGCAATGGATACTCTACTGAGTCATTAAAAAATACCATACATACATAAATGATAGCTCCAATACACGCTACTAATGTTAAACGACGAAAATTCATGCATTTCCCCCACTTCTCTATGTTTTACGGAAAATTAACTTAATTATAAACTATTGTATTTTAATGAAGGCAGGTTTTATACTTTCTTTATATTGATATTGGAATTTATACTTTATCATGGAGGAAAACTGGGATGAGCTAGGGGAATAATGACAAGCCTAGGGACGATGCCGCTATTCAAGATGAAGACTAATCAACAATCCCGAAAAGCTAGGTGATACCACACCAGCAAAAATAGCAATAAACACATTTAATCTCCTTGCATCAGAAAGAGTACTATTAATGATTGACTTAACCACAGCATTTATTTATCGGAAAAAATGCTCACAATTAACCGATAAAATTAAGTGCTTCTTTCAGTAATAATAAACTGAAAAAAGCACTTTTAATTGGCAATACTCTTACCCCATCTGACTATATATATTTAATTTTCGATTATTTCGACATCAATAACGCTAGAGAGTGATAGTTGATTTCCATCTTCATTTTTCAATACGATATATCCTTTCCATTGGTCGATCTTCGCAAGTTTTCCACGTAATGTTAAATGATCACCATCATGAAAATAAGTCATTTCAATTGTTACTTGATGTTTTAATGCATGTTTTAACAGTTGGTCAATCTCTGTCATTTTCTGTTCATCAAGAATTGGTTTTTCTTTATATTCAATAAAAACTTCTTTTAACATTTCCACATGTTCAGGTAGCATCAAAGATACCCATTTCATTGTTCCACGATCATGTACTCTCGTCATGCATATGCCTCCATTTTCTGATTGATCTGCTCTATTGCTAAAATATTAGTCATTTTAAACGTTCTTAATTGGCGACGCATATAACAGAAAGCAATAATATGCTCATCTGTGTACGAAAAAATTTGAATAGTTCGCTTCGAAATAGAATTTGATTGGGATACATAAATTATGTTGACCTTACTTCCAGTTTGTACTGCTTTATTTATACAACCCATCATTTTCTCTAACCCTCCTGAACGTTTGTTCTCATTTTAACATGACTTCCAACAATTTACAAGAACAAACATTCGTATCTTTATTGTTTTTCGTGATTCTCTTGCATATAATAAAACGTACGTTCCCATTATTGGAGGTTATTATATGGATTATTCGCTTTATCCAAGAAATGATATCCTTTGCATTGATATGCGCTCTTTTTACGCAAGTGTAGAGGCTGTAAAGCTGGGACTCGATCCAATGAAAACGTTATTGGCAGTAATTGGGGATATATCTCGTCCTGGAAGTATTGTCCTCGCTGCTTCGCCTGCGTTAAAAGAGAAACATGGTATTAGCAACGTAAGCCGTTTTTTTGAGCTTCCAAATGATCCAGCAATTCATATTGTGCAAGCAAATATGGCAGATTATTTGCATGTATCCATCCAAATTACAAAATTACTTAATCATTTTGCTCCTAAAGAGGCGATCCATCAATATTCTGTCGATGAAGTATGGGTTACTGTTAATGGGTTAGAAAAATTGTTTGGAACTCGTCAGGAAATCGCTATTCTAATTAGAGATGCTATTTTAAACGAACACAGAATTACAAGTGCAATTGGAATTGGTGACAATAAATTTCTAGCGAAAGTAGTGATGGATCTTCATGCAAAAAAAATAGAATCTGGGATCGCAGAATGTAAATATGAAGACGTAGCGGAAAAGCTGTGGCCTTTTTCAGTAGAAAAAATTTGGGGTATTGGAAGCCGAATGAAAAGAAATTTACATCGATTAGGAATTACTACTCTTGGACAAATTGCACAATTTCCTCTTGATCAATTAAAAAAACATTTTGGCGTAATGGGAGAGCAATTATACTGGCATGCATGGGGTATTGATTTAAGTCCCATATTCGGCGATTTTACCAAAACAACACAAGAAAGTTTCGGGCACGGGATTTCCTTATTACGAGATTATACAAAAGAAGAGTTGCTTATCTGTCTGCTTGATCTCTGTGAAGAAGTTTGTCGAAGAGCACGTACGGCACAAAAAGTTGGAAAAACCATTCATTTGGGAATTGGATACTCAACTGAAACTGGTGGAGGAGGATTCAGCCGTTCAACTTCTCTTTATACACCGACAAATATTACAATGGAAATGCATCAAGTGTGTATCCGGCTTTTTAATACGTTTTACGATGGACATAGTAAAATCAGACGGGTCTATGTCACATTAACCAATTTATCGGATGATCAAGATACACAGCTCGATTTATTTGAGGAACGATCGAAACAGAAAGATATTGGTTATGTAATGGATACTATTAGGGATCGTTTTGGAGCAACAGCTATTTTACGTGCTTCTAGTTATACAGATGCGGGAATTACGCTTGATCGCAGCAAAAAAATCGGTGGACATTGGGCATGATATTACCACATTTATTAAATTTTTATAAAAACAAGTTGTAAATCTACACGTTACGATATAATGAGAAAGAATTCTTTTTATTAAAATAGGCTTATCACCATTGCTCTAATGGTGTAAGCCTAAGTTGCAATTATGCAGATAGAATGGCTCAAACCTTATTGTCTGCTAAAGAGAGGAGTAATATCATGCCAAAGCAACAGCAAAAAGGACTAAAACCTTTTATATCCCTCATATTATCAATGAATATTCCGAAATTGGCGTTAACATTTGGCTTAATTGGGACTATTATTTCTACACTCGCGAGTCTCGCAATTCCAATACTTGCAGGTGAAATCGTTGATGGCTTTTCCATTGAAACGTTGAGTGTGGGAGTCATTATTGCTATTGTCATCGCTTTTCTTTTCCAAGCTGTTATGGATGGATTTTCTACCTACTTATTAGGTGCGGTAGGACAAAAAGTTATTGCACGCTTACGAGAAACCTTATGGAAAAAGATTGTTAGATTACCCGTTCCTTATTTTGATAAAACTAAAAGTGGTAACACAGTTAGCCGGGTTGTCAATGATACTGGAATTTTAAAAGACTTAATTTCACAGCATTTCCCTCAATTTATCGGAGGAATTGTCTCTATTATCGGTGCTGTGACGATCCTTTTCATCATGGATTGGAAAATGACGTTGCTCATGTTACTTTCTGTGCCTTTAACAATTTTATTCATGATCCCACTTGGGAGAAAAATGGCCAACATTTCACGAGGACTGCAAGATGAGACAGCTGCTTTCACAAGTGTCATTCAACAAGCAATTAATGAAAATCGATTAATGAAATCATCTACAGCTGAAGATGTTGAAAAATCAAAAGGTAATAAAGGTATTGAACGAATGTTTCGTTTTGGATTAAAAGAGGCACGTATTATCGCTATGGTCGGTCCACTAATGTATTTAATTGTCATGATTGTCATTGTGGTGATTATCGGTTATGGTGGAATCCGCGTTGCCGAAGGTTCTATGTCGACAGGTGCTCTTGTAGCATTTCTGCTCTATTTATTCCAAATTGTTTTCCCGATTACTTCATTTGCCATGTTCTTTACTCAATTACAAAAAGCACAAGGAGCAACAGAAAGAATTATTGATATTTTAAATATGCAAGAGGAATCTGGACAAAATGGCAAAGAAACAAATATTTCTAATCAAACCTTACGTGTTTCTCAGCTTTCTTTTTCTTATAATCAGAATGAACCTGTACTTAAAGACATCTCTTTTGAAGCAAATCCCGGTGAAATGATTGCTTTTGTCGGGCCAAGCGGTGGCGGAAAAACAACCATCTTCAGTTTGTTAGAACGTTTTTATGAACCTACAGCTGGGGAAGTCCTTATTGGAGACACACCAATAAATCTGTTAGCTTTAGATTGTTGGCGTACTCAGATCGGATATGTTTCCCAGGAAAGTGCCATGATGGCTGGTACTATTCGAGAAAATTTAACATACGGTTTACATGAACCAACTACTATTACAGATGAACAATTGTGGGACGTTGCAAAAATGGCCTATGCAGATACATTCATTAAAAATTTTAAAGATGGATTAGATACAGAGGTTGGGGAACGAGGAGTAAAATTATCTGGCGGACAAAGACAACGAATTAATATTGCTCGTGCTTTTTTAAGAGACCCTAAGATTTTAATGTTGGATGAGGCAACGGCAAGTTTAGACAGCCAGTCAGAGCAAGTCGTTCAAGATGCATTAGTTCGATTAATGAAAGGACGTACAACCTTTGTAATTGCTCATCGTTTATCAACAATAGTCGATGCAGACAAAATTTTATTTATTGAAAATGGAAGGTTAACTGGGGAAGGAACACATGAGGAACTAATAAATGCTCATCCATTATATCGAGATTTTGCTGAACAACAATTAACATAGAGTTAGTTAGAAAAACTTAAATTAAGTTAAAAGATTATAATCAAAAAAGCCTTTACGAAAAAGGCTTTTTTAGTACATTACTAGCAAAAACTAACGTTTCAGTAGTTTAACCTATAAAAAGATTACGGTTTAAACTCCTGGATAACCGTACCTTTCCCATTTTCAACGTGAACTTTCGCATATGCACCATTAATAAATGTTATTTGAGGGGGTTGATGCCCACAATCAATGTCGTAGACAATCGGTATGTTTAATTCTTCAAAAAGATCTTGATACACATCTTCTATGAGATAATCTTCCACAGGCATATTAGCAGCACTGCGTCCAAATAATATGCCTGAACAATTTTCAAACCAACCTGCTAGTCTCATTTGCACAAGTGTTCTTTGTAGATCTGTCGTTTTTAATTCACAGTTTTCAAAATACCATACAATAGGCTCATTAATATATTCTTTTCTAAATTGGCGGACATCACCAAATGGTGTTCCAATTAAATGCCTGATAACATCGATACAGCCTCCAAGTAAACGCCCCTCCATTTTTACTGTAGCTTGAGTTACTGTTTTCCAGATTGTTTTTTCAGTTAAGTTAAAAACAGAGGCAGGAAGTGGATGATCAAATTGCCATTCCTTTTGATACAATGAGGAAGAATATTGAACTATCGATTCTCCCATTTCAGTTGCCAAAACAGATTCCCACATCGCCGTTGTTTCGTCTAAATTTGCTTCACGTAAATCGACCAAATTTGTACCGTGAGCGGTAGCTATTCCTGTTTTTAACGTAATTGCAAGTAGCAGGACACTCGTATCGGAATAACCTAAAACCCACTTGTTTTTCATGTTCTCAAAGTCAACATCTTCAAGCATTTCGATAAGTAATTCACCGCCCCATGGTGGAATAATGATGTCAATCTTATCATCGACCACCATTTGATTGAATTCCAATGCACGTTCTTCTTTCGGAGCTGATTTTGCTTTTTTCTGATTCCAAACCGTATTTCCACAAACCGTTTTAAACCCTTTTATATTTAATTGTTTACACGCTGAGTGAACAAGTTCGTGTAGTTCGGCTTCTACACCCGATGATGGAGCAGTTACCCCTATTGTTGCATTATCTTTTAAAATAGGATATTTTATCATTCACATTCATTCCTAACATCAATATATTTTGTATCTACACATTTCTCTTTTGCGATGTAGGACTCCTGCATTTTAAAAAAACACTTCGTACTTCAATTTGAAATACGAAATGTTCTTGTTTTTTATTACGACAAATACTTAAATGTTCTATCTAATTAACTGTATCAGAGCAGTGTCACGGGGCCCTCTCACATATTTCCACCGTGGATAGGGAAGCGTAAGAGCGCTGCGAAATTCTTCTCATCTATTGCTACCCAAGATCAGGGATGCGACAGAACTCTAGCTTTCTGCAAGCTGCCCCACTTCTAATACTTATTTAAAATAAACTAAGAAATATTTTCTTCTTCCACGTCTAATCACTGTAAACGTATCTTCTAATCGATCATCCACTGTCACGATATGCTGGACGTCCTGATTCCGTTCACCATTAATATATATTGCACCACTATTAATATCTTCTCTTGCTTGACGTTTTGATGACGAAATTTTTGCATCAACTAGTAAGTCGACTAAGTTCACATCTTGTTTTTCCAATTCATATGTTGGAACATCTTTAAATCCTTGTTCAATCTCGTCTTTCGTTAATTCCTTAACATCTCCACTAAACAAGGCTGCAGAAATTTTAATTGCTTGGTTTAACGCCGCTTCCCCATGCACCATTTTCGTCATTTCTTCTGCTAAACGTTTCTGTGCCTCACGTGCTCCAGGATTTTCTTCAACAGCTTTTTGTAACTCGGCAATCTCATCTTGGTTTAAAAAAGTGAAATAGTTTAAAAACTTAATTACATCACGATCATCCGTGTTATACCAGAATTGGTAAAACTCATATGGACTTGTCTTTTTCGCATCAAGCCATACAGCGCCGCCAGCTGTTTTTCCAAACTTCGTACCATCTGCTTTCGTAATCAACGGGACAGTTAAACCGAATACTTTAATTTCCTCGTCTCCTTGTGTACGACGAATAAATTCCATTCCTGCTGTAATATTTCCCCACTGATCACTTCCACCGATTTGAAGAGTACAGTTTTCTTCTTCATGTAATTTCATAAAATCATAGGATTGCAGTAACATATAGCTAAATTCTGTATAGGAAATCCCGTGCTCAATCCGTGAAGCCACCGCATCTTTAGCAAGCATATAGTTCACTGTAAAATGTTTTCCAGCATCTCTTAGAAAATCAATAATCGTAATTTTTGACAGCCAATCATGATTGTTTCTAGCAACTGCAGCATTTTCACCTTCATCGAAATTAAGCAATCCTGCTAACTGATTTCGGATACTATCCGTAAAACCATGAACGACACTTTCTTCATTTAAAGACCTTTCACTCGATCTCCCACTAGGATCACCGATCATTCCCGTTCCACCGCCAATTAAAGCAATTGGTCGATGGCCGGCCTGCTGGAATCGTTTTAATATCGTAATCGGTAATAAGTGTCCGATATGCAAACTATCTGCAGTTGGGTCAAACCCACAGTAAAGAGTCACTTGATTTTCAGCAAGATGGTTGCTTAATCCCGCCTCATCTGTTGTCTGTTGAATTAAACCTCTGCTTTCAAGGTCATGTAAAATATCCATATTCATCACTCTTTCATATTTTATTAATTTTTAAACACAAAAAAGCCCCGTTCCTAAAAAGGGACGAAGCATATTCTCGCGGTACCACCCTTGTTGTAAATGAATATCCATTTACCACTTGGTATTGTTAACGATGGTTCTCACCGTCTTATTTGAATAACCAAATAAGATCGCTCCTGACTGTAATTCGTTTGCAAATATTTACTGACTCCCACCAACCGTCAGCTCTCTGTAAAAGGGATTCGCTCACTACTTCGATCATTCACTGCGAAATTCATAATATAATCTATATTGTAATGATCATTTTACAAAATGCAAATTATAACCATTATAAATTTTGAAGCCTCATCAAGATTAATTAAATCATGTTTTCTCATTAGAGGATAAACTGTACTATTCACGCAGTCTATTTGATGGGTTATATTCAATATAAAACTTTCTATACTAAAATACGTCTCTAATAATTACCTCGAAATGCCCAAATATATTTTATAGCACACTTTTCTAAAACGTACGTGGCAACTTCTAATATAACTTACACATTTTTGTTGGAATATCGTTGGAACATTTCTGACAAATATTCATGTATCCATTTCCACTTTTTACCTTTTATATATACAGTATACAATAGAAAATAAAATTGGAAAATACTTCAAAACAACTATAAAACTATAGCCACAATTCTCTTAATCTATGATATAATATGTAGTTGAATTTAGGAGGTTTCAGAATGGATTTTAAACAATTTTTCCAACAGGTTGGAGATAGATTAAAAGGGTTATGGAATAAAGGCCAAATTCAAAAAACGTCTCGAATTACATATGATGTCGTTTGGAATATTATCTTATTTTTTATCATTGTAGGTACTATGACAGTCATTTTTGCGGGTGGAGTTGGAGCAGGTTATTTTGCATCTCTTGTAAAAGACGAACCAATTCGTGACTATGATGAAATGAGAAAAGATATTTACAATTATGAAGAGACATCCAAACTATATTTTGCCGATAATAAATATATCGGTGATATCCGTGCAGACTTACACCGAGAAGAAGTCGAGTTAAAGGATATTTCCGAACAATTGACCCAAGCGGTAATTGCAACAGAAGATGAGCTGTTTTACGAACATAATGGAGTTGTGCCAAAAGCAATTGTACGTGCAGTCTACCAAGAAGTTTCTAACTCCGATACAAAAACGGGTGGGAGTACGTTAACTCAACAGTTGATTAAAAATCAAATTTTAACCAATGAAGTTTCCTTTGAACGAAAAGCTAAAGAAATTTTACTTGCCATGAGATTGGAACACTTTTTTGAAAAAGATGAAATTTTAGAAGCATATGTAAATATTGTTCCATATGGTAGAGATGCTTCCGGACAAAATATTGCAGGGATCCAAACAGCAGCTAAAGGCATATTTGGAGTAGATGCATCTGAATTAACTTTGCCACAAGCTGCATTTTTAGCAGGAATTCCACAAAATCCTTATGCCTATACTCCCTTTCAAACTTCGGGGGAGTTAAAAGAGGAAGAAGATTTACAAAAAGGGCTTAACCGGATGAAAACAGTCCTAAAGAGAATGTACCAAGCAGAATTTATTACAGAAAAAGAATATAATGAAGCGTTGGAATATGATATCGTTGAGGATTTTACAGAAAAAGTAAAATCACCAATTGATAAATACCCAGCGGTAGTACTTGAATTAGAAAAAAGAGCAAAAGCAATCATTGTTGAAGTTCTTGCCGAGGAAGACGGGTATACACTTGAAGAAATTAATGAAAGTGAAGAACTGCAAGAACAATACAGTATATTAGCAGATCGTGCACTCCGAATGAATGGATACAATATTCATTCTACGATTGATAAAAAAATGTATAATGCGATGCAAAAGGCCGCTAAAGATTATCAGTATTACGGTCCCGATCGCACCTTCACACCTAAAGGTGCAAAGGAATCAAAAACAGAGCAAGTTGAAACAGGTGCTGTCATTATTGAAAATAAGACCGGGAAAATATTAAGTTTCGTTCCGGGCCGTAATTTTCGTGCAGGAGATCGTGAAGTGAATTATGCTACGGGATATGGAGCAGAAGGAAGAGAACCTGGTAGTACATTCAAACCTCTTTCAGTTTATGCACCTGCAATGGAGCTTGGTTATATTCAACCTGGTTCAGTTATTGCTGATATTCCTGGACTTTCAGGATATTCACCAAAGAACTATGGTGGAGCCTATTATGGATTAGTTTCTGCACGAGAAGCTTTAACATACTCGTATAACACTTCCACAGCAGAAATTTATAAAAAAATATTACATGAAAATCCCGCAGAAAAATATTTGAAGAAAATGGGTATTTCATTACCAGAAAAACTGATAGATGATCCTACAATTGCTCTTGGTACGAATAATGTGACAGTCGAACAAAATACAAATGCATTTGCAACATTAAGTAATGGGGGTAAATTTTATCAGTCTTATATGATTGAAAAAATTACTGACTCAGATGGCAATGTCATTTACGAACATGAGTCAGAGCCTGTGGATGTTTTTTCAGCACAAACAGCTTATTTAACGATTGATATGATGCGGGATGTAATTCGTCAAGGAACGGCAGCCTACTTACCTCCCCGATTACAGTACGGCGGCGTGGACTGGGCAGGGAAAACTGGTACGTCTCAAGATTATCGTGACGCTTGGTTTGTCGGCACTAATCCAAATGTAACGATGGGAGTATGGCTTGGATATAATACCCCTAGCTCCATTTATTGTTCCGGTTGTTCACTTAGTTATAGCCAACGAACACAAAACTTATGGGCGCAATTAATGAACGCTGCTACCGAAGTGAATCCAGAATTGTTGGCTCCGAAAGAAGCTCATAAACGACCAGATGGTATTGTAAGCCGCAGCTACTGTGCAACGTCTGGAATGGCAGCATCTGATCTATGCTCACAAGCAGGATTAGTGCGCTCTGACATATACAACTCAAAATATGTACCTAACAAAACTGATGACAGTTTAGTAGGAGGAAACATGGCTCTTGTTGAGATTGATGGGGAGCAAGTAATCGCAGGGCCTAATACTCCATCCGAGTTTACAACTGGAGAATCTGGCGGATTTTCTTTCAACCCTGAATTTTTAAAACGAATGGGCTACGATCGATTAGGTGACTTGTCTGTCCTAATCCCGAGACGAAATCCGGAGCCGTGGAAGAAAATTGGTTTTAAAGGGGGCTCTGCTTCAAGCGCAGGAGCAATTGAAAATGATAACGGAGCATCCCCCCCTGCTCCCGGATCTTTACAAGCTTCCGACAGTCATATTAGTTGGTCCGGAGCTAAAGGCCATTTAATCGTCGGTTATCGCATTTACTATGCAGCCGGCGAAGGTGGTTCATATAAACTTATAGGCCATACGATAAAGCCTTCATATGCTATCCCTTCTGGAGAAGGCTCTTATCATGTACGAGCTGTCAATTATTTCGGAAGAGAATCAGAGCCGTCTAAGGCATTCACTGTTGAAGTTGATAATAAAAAAGAAGAAGAGGAACAAGAAAAAGAGAAGGATAAAGAAAAAGAAAAGGCAGATAAAGAAAGAGAGAAAGAAGAGAAGGAAAAAGAGAAAGAGAAAGAGAAAGAAAAAGAAAAAGAGAAGGATAAAGAAAAAGAGAAAGAAGAAAAACCTGAAGATGAAAAAGAAAACAGTGATGAAGAGGATTAAGTAAACAATCATTTCATAGAAAACCTTGGCTGGCGAAAGCCTTAATTGGATTTATCAAGATATGAGATTTATACTTTCTTATCTGCAAAAAAGAGGTCACCCTTGAGGTGTACCTCTTTTTCTTACTACTTATGGCTAAGTACTTCTATAACAAAGTCCACTCTAATAGATGTACAATAACTGGAAAAGTTTGTGAGTTAAATATCTAGGCTAATACGGTTCCCAGCAGGATCGACAGTAATCACTTTGCCATTTTTCTCATACACGGGTGCGCCTATTTGTTTTATCTGAGCGATTATATTATTTCTCTTTTCCTCATTGGCTACCAACAGTCCATAAGATTCCAGTCCCACACTATTTGCAGAAGGTGCTGGTGCTCCAACTCCATTCCATGTGTTTAACCCAATATAATGATGGTATTTGCCATCCGATATGAATAATGCCTGATTGCCATAACGATTAACGACATTAAACCCAAGCCCTTTAACATAAAATTCTTCTGCCTTCTTCAAATCAGATACATGTAAATGAATATGTCCCATCTTTGTACCCGACGGTAAACCTTTCCAAGACCCTTTCTCTTTAGAAAGAAGGTCAGCTACATTTAATGGATCTGTCGTCATTGCTACTTCACCGTTATTCCATTTCCAGTTAGATGAATCCCTATCCACATATATCTCAATTCCATTACCATCTGGATCAGATAAGTAAAGAGCCTCACTCACTAAGTGATCTGCCGCTCCAAGTTGTAAGTCTATTTTCGCAAAATGGTCAACAATACTAGCCAAGTCGGAACGGTTAGGCAGTAGGAGTGCAAAATGATATAAACCTGTTGTTCTTGAAGATTTAGGAACAACCTTTTCAGGTTGGTAAATCGACAATAGTACGGTTTTTCCATCTGCAGTTAAATGAGCGGATGTGTCGTTCTTTTCTAATATTTTAAATCCGATTACATGTTGATAAAAATCTAATGCATGTGTTAAACTTTGGACTTTTAAATTTACTTGATGTACAAATGTAATTGGTTTTTGATGAAAATTCACAATATTACCTCCTATCAAAAGAAATAAGCTTTCTAAAAATGAAGGTCAAGAATTAACTAGTTCTTTTATTCTGTTCCCGTTATTATTGTAGCTGATACGAGAATAAAATAAATGATATTTGCTCAGATAGTTATAAAAAACCTGAAGAAATTAATCCTCAGGTTTTGATTCATGATTCGTATCTAAAATAACAATTTCAACTCGTCTGTTTTTACTCCAGTCTTCTGGCTTTTTATTTTCCACAACTGGTCGTGTATCACCATATCCTGCTATTAAGAAACGTGATTCGTCAAGATCAAGTTCTTCAATGAAGTAACGAACAACACTACCCGCTCTTGCACCAGATAACTCCCAATTTGAAGGATAACGATACGTTGAAATTGGTCGATTGTCCGTGTGCCCCTCAACCCGAACATTGTTTGGTATTCCTTTTAACAAATGACCAACTTCATCTAAAAATGGACGACCAGACTCTAGTATTTGAGCCTCTGCTGAATCAAAAAGAATGCTATCTTGTAAAACTAAGATAACCCCTTCTTCCGTCCGACTTGCTGAAATAACGTCACCTAAATTTTCATCCTTTAAAAAAGCATCGACACTTTCCATTAGTTTTGCAAGCGCGTCAGCTTTCTTTTCCCACTCTTCCAAATGGTCGATCAAATCATCTACATCAACTTCTTCTTCAGCATCGTCCTTGCCTTCTTCATCTTCTTCATCATCTGAGGGTCCTCCAACATCAAGACCATTATCACCTGAAATATTTTCCGATGGAACTGCAGATGGTAGAAAGTCTAAGATTGCCCTGCTTTGAAATGAATTAGTAATAGATTCAAATTTAACTAAATCTATTTGAGACATAGAAAATAACAGAATGAAAAAAACTAACACTAAAGTAACTAAATCTGAATATGTAACCATCCATTTTGGTGCACCTTTATGCTGTTTTCTAGGCCTACGCTTCATGAACTTTTTCCTCAGAGATCACTTTTTTTGAAGGGACAGCAGTTTCATCACCATATAAGAATGCACTTAACTTTTCCTCTAAAATACGTGGATTTTGACCAGATTGAACACCGATAATACCTTCGATAATAATTTGTTTTATAAAAATTTCTTCTTCGGTTTTATTCTCTAATTTACTAGCCATTGGAAGAAAAACTAAATTCGCTAGTACTGTTCCATATAGTGTAGTTAATAATGCAACCGCCATATTGGGTCCTAAACTAGATGGATCATCTAAGCTACTTAACATTAATACTAGACCGATTAATGTTCCAATCATCCCCCAAGCAGGAGCATATTCTCCCGCTTTCTCGATAATAATTCGTCCTTTATAATGTCTATCTTCCATTGCTGTTATTTCTGCATTCATTATCTCATTAATGACTTCTGGTTCAATTCCGTCGATCGCTAGCATTATTCCTTTTTTAATAAATTCATCATCTACATCTTCTATTTCATTTTCTAATGCTAGTAGACCTTCTTTTCTCGCATGATCAGATAAGCGAATAAACAAGTGAATTAATTCTGGGATTTTACTATCATTTTTTCGAAATGCCTCTTTAAAAACGGTTGTGAATAGTTTAATTTGCTCATATTTAAAGTTGATAAGTAATGATCCTACGAGCCCACCGAGAACGATAAAAATAGAGGCAATGTCAATAAAATTATTGACCCCTTCTTTACCACCGTTTGATAATATAGCAAGCATGATCATAATAAAACCTAGGGTAATACCTATTGGAGTCAGTATGTCTCTTTTTCTCATATACGTTAATCTCTCCCGAATCCTAGTGTAATTATTGCTATATTAAATATCGGCAAAAATATTATTTTGTTGAATCTCTTTTTATAATTCGGTGTGGAAGGATAACTGTATTCTCTTCTACCTCTTCTTTGTTCATATATTTAGTGAGTAATCTCATCGCAACTGCACCAATATCATACATTGGTTGGACAACAGTTGTTAATGTTGGACGTACCATTAAAGATACTCTTGTATTGTTGAATCCACAAACTTCAATATCATTAGGAACATGTAGCCCCTTATCCTGAATCCCGTGAATTACTCCGACTGCCATTTCATCTGTAGATGCAAAAATAGCTTTAGGTGGTTCAGATGTTTTTGCTAATAGTTCTTCTACCGCTTCAATCCCACCATTATACGTGCATTCTTTCGTAACTACTAAATTTTCATCCAACTCATAAGAAGCGTCTTGTATAGCCCGTACATACCCGTTATATTTCAGACCATTCGATTGAATATGTTCTTCACCTGTAATAAATGCCGGCTGAGTATTTGTATCCTCGATCAATTGTTTTGTTGCTTCATATGTAGCAGTTTCATAATCGATATTTACTGAAGGAAGTTCATTATTCTCATCATGTGTTGCTGCCAAAACAACCGGAACTCGTGATGTTTTAAATTGATTTATATGCTCCTCTGTAATTTCGCCACCCATGAAGACAATTCCATCTACTTGCTTTTCGAGCATCGTATCGATTAAGTGAAGTTCTTTTTCCTTATTTTGATCTGAGTTACTTAAAATAATATTATATTTATACATGGTTGCAATATCTTCAATTCCTCTTGTTAATTCCGAGAAGAAACTACTGGAGATATCCGGAATAATTGCACCCACTGTAGTTGTTTTTTTGCTCGCTAATCCTCTAGCAACAGCATTTGGACGATATCCTAATCGTTCAATCGTATCTAAAACCTTTTTTCTCGTTGTCGGTTTCACATTAGGATTCCCGTTCACAACTCTAGAAACGGTTGCCATCGATACATTTGCCTCTCTTGCTACATCATAAATTGTTACGCTCATTTTTAGCCACCTCCGAAATTTCATTGTACATATTATAAAATAATACAATCCTTTAAATTATTCGCTTATTCAGCGAAAATCTACTTTGCTTGAATAGTAGTATAGCCGAAGTAAGTCATCTTTATCATATCCTAGCTTGAATAAAAACACAAAAAATATACAGCTGACACAACGGTCAAACTGTATATTTCTTTAAAAATTAGTAAACTATCTTGCATGGTTGTCTAATATCTCATAAAAAACCAGCTAAACTTCACATATAAATGACCTTACTGTTTGCCAGTTTTTCTACCTTAGCCTATTTAACAGTAGCACCGTAATTGGTTACTGCATTATAAAATTCATTAAACATGTCTAGATCCATTTGCTGTTGTGCATCAGATAATGCAACAGCAGGGTCTGGATGAACTTCAGCCATTACTCCATCTGCTCCTATTGCGATAGCCGCTTTAGCAGTAGGGATTAGTAAATCTCTTCTACCAGTTGAATGAGTAACATCCACTAATACCGGTAAGTGAGTTTCTTGTTTTAATATCGGAACCGCTGAAATATCTAATGTATTTCTAGTTGCAGTTTCATATGTTCTGATCCCACGCTCACAAAGAATAATATTTCCATTACCACGAGAAATAATGTATTCAGCTGCATTAATGAATTCAGAAATGGTAGCCGATAATCCTCTTTTTAATATAACAGGCTTATCTGCTTCTCCAGCTGTTTTTAGAAGTTCGAAATTTTGCATATTACGAGCACCGATTTGAATCACATCAATATAATCTTGCGCTTCTTCAATATCTGCAGGGTTGACGATTTCACTAACTACCGCTAAGTCATACTCATCTGCAACTCGTTTTAAAATTTTTAATCCTTCTAATCCAAGTCCTTGGAAATCATATGGAGAAGTACGTGGTTTAAATGCTCCACCTCTTAATAGCTTCAGCCCTTTAGATTTGATAGCTTCCGCAACCTTTGCTACTTGTTCATAACTTTCCACTGCACAAGGTCCAAAAATATAATGCGTATCTCCATCACCGAATTGAACGCCTCTTATATCGATAATTGTATCTTCGGCTTTTCTTTTTCGAGAGACAAGCAGTTCTTTCTGATGATCATCTTCTTGAATTTCTAAGCTTGCTTTGAAGATTTCTTTAAAAATATGTTCAACTGTCGCATTTTTAAACGGACCATCGTTATTGCTGATGATATGATTAAGCATATCTCTTTCACGAACCGGGTCAAATCGTCTTGTACTCTGCTTTCCTTTTATTTCTCCAATCTGCTGAACGATCTCGGCTCGCTTATTAATTAAATCAAGTAGCTCTAAGTTAAGCGAATCTAGTTGATCACGTAATTCTTGCATGGTTCCATTGCTCATTCCAAACGACTCTCCTTGTAATTTATTAACAATTAGCACAATTATACCTAAAAAAATTTTCTTTGTCACTTATTTATATATATAATAGATTATATATCTATATAATTATCAACTTGATGAAAGGATACAATAGGATGAATGAGCATGTATTTGCATTAGATATTGGTACTCAATCAGTAACAGGTATTCTACTAGAAAAAGTACAAAAAGAATATAAAATAATAGATTTTTGTGTCCGACACCATCAGGAACGGTCCATGTTGGATGGTCAAATACAAAATGTTGTTCAAGTAGCTGATGTTATTTCTGAAGTTAAAGAACAATTAGAGAAGAACAATGGTCCTTTAACCAAAGTTTGTGTAGCGGCTGCAGGAAGAGCGCTAAAAACAATTCAAACTGAAAAAACCATCGATATTAATGAACAGCCAATCACAACGGAAGAAGAAATCAAACATTTAGAATTAAGCGCTGTGCAACAAGCATTAGTAAATTTAACCGAACAAAATAAAAATCAATTTTCCCACTATCACTGTGTTGGTTATTCTCTATTACATTATAAATTAGATGGAGAAAAGATCGGTTCATTTATTGACCAGATTGGGGAAAAAGCAACTGTTGAAATCATCGCGACATTTTTACCAAAAGTCGTAGTTGAATCATTGATTGCAGCTTTAGAGAGAGCTAATCTAACAATGGAAGCTTTAACTCTTGAACCTATTGCGGCAATTCATGTTCTTGTACCTGAATCAATGAGAAGATTAAATGTAGCATTAATTGATATTGGTGCTGGAACAAGTGATATCGCCATTTCTAATAACGGAACTGTTATCGCGTATGGAATGGTACCGACTGCAGGAGATGAAATAACAGAAGCAATTAGTGACGAATATTTACTTGATTTCAAGGTTGCAGAAGAAACAAAACAGCAACTTGTGAACACGGGTCAAGCGACTATTCACGATATTTTAGGATTTGAATCGGAAATCACTTTAGAAGATGTAGTTCCTAAAATAGAGAATAGTATAGATCAATTGGCTTCATTACTTGCCCAAGAAATTAGATTACTAAATGGCAAAGCTCCCCAAGCCGTCATGTTAATTGGCGGTGGCAGTTTAACGCCTGAGATACATACTAAAATTGCAGAGCACTTACAATTACCGTCTAATAGGGTTGCTGTAAGAAGCATCGAAGCAATTCAACATTTACAGCATAATGAGCAACTTCCAACAGGGCCAGAATTTGTTACACCAATTGGTATAGCTATCAGTGCGACTCAAAATCCTCTTCACTATTTGAGTGTTTACGTAAATGATAAAATAACGTTCATGTTTGAAACAAAACAACTTACAGTTGGAGATGCCTTAATTCAAGCAGGTATTGATGTAAATAAATATTATGGAAGAATTGGACTTGCATCTATTGTAACAGTAAATGAAAAAACCGTAACTCTTCGCGGCGGATATGGTGAACTTCCAAAAATTACAGTCAATGATGAAGAAGCATCTGTTTCAAGCTTTATTAAATCTGGTGATCGAATTGCTATTATGAAAGGGCAAGATGGAAAACATCCTGAACTTACGATTGAGGATATTATTGGGGATATGAGGGTAGTCCACTTTTTCTTTAATCAAAAAAGTGTAAGCTTGACCCCTAAATATATAGTTAACGGAAAAAAAGCAACAAAAGATTATATAGTACAAGATAAGGACGATATAATTGTTGAGATGCCAACAACCATTAATGAATTTTTAAATAACGAGCAAATTTTAATTTCTTCTGACTCATTTTCGGTCCGCGTAAACAATCGTAAAGTTGATGTTTCTCGTGGTAAAACAGTTATTATGATGAACGGCAAACCAGTAACTGGATTAGAGATTATAAAAGAAGCTGATAAGTTGGAATTAGTTCATCCTGAACGTGTTACCGTTAACTCTTTATTAGAACAACTTGATAAACAACTATGGAAGACACATACGATATTTTTTAACGGTGAACCTGTCGTGTTGAAACAACCACAACTTATTATTCAGCGTCAAGGTGAAGAACTCAATGAAGAAAGCGAATTAAAGAATGGAGACGAACTTATCCTTACTGAGAAAAAGACGCGGCAGTTTATTTTTCAAGATGTTTTTCGTTATATAGATATTAACTTAACAAATACGAAAGGAACGTATAAACTATATCGAAATAACGAGGCGACAAACTTTAATGAACCTATTATCGAAGGGGATCAATTAGAAATTATTTGGGAGTAATCTTTCATATAAAGTCACGTGCCAATCTGAGCTTTCTCTATAAAATAATAATGTAGTTTCATTCGGAAGCAAACTGTTTTACAAATTTTCGTTCTCATATACGATAGACATGTAATTCCCTTTTAAAATGTAATATAAAAAAGCTTGCAGAGAAACGATGTTTGTCAGCTTCTCTACAAGCTTTTTTTTAGTTAATTCTTTTCAGTATCTTCTTTTAGCTTTTCAGCAGTGTCTGCAACTTCTTTAGCTTCATTCTGTGCTTCCTCTGCTACATCTTTTGCATCAGTTTTTACTTGATCTGTGATCTCATTTGCATTTTGTTTCGTTTTTTTCGATACGTCTTTCGCAAATTCTTTTGTTTTAGAAGACACATCTTCCGCAAGATTCTTTGTTTTTTCAGAAACATCTTTTGTCAATTTAGTTGTAGAATCAACTGCTTTCTTTGTCAATTCTGTTCCTTTATCTTTCATTTCCGTTCCTTTTTCGATTGCAAGCTCTGTATATTCAGAACCTTTTTCCTGAACAACATCTTTCCATTCTTCTGCCTTTTCAAGAGCAACCTTCGTTCCTTTATTGATATCGTCGCGTAATTCTCTTCCAGACTTAGGTGCGAATACTAACGCTAATGCCGCTCCAACAGCACTTCCGATTAAAGTTCCCAATAAAAAACCTTTGCTATTATTGTTCTCTTCCATCTTTATCGCTCCTCCTGACCTATTTTCTTCTGTTTTTCCATACATTCATTACTGCTGTACTCCATTTAACTGCTTCTGTTGCTTTATCAACATCGGTATCCGCAGATTTAGAAATATTTGTCGATAGTTTTTTCACAGAATGTGTTAAATTTGTAAATGTATCTCCTATTTCTTTTATACCCTCAAATAGACTGTTTAATCTATTTACTTTATAATTTACATCTTCAGCTAAATCATTTGTTTTTTGTAGTAACAGAGTTGTTTCTGTCGTAATTCCTTCTAGTTGTTTTTCCATTCCTTCTAATGTATCAGCTACATTATTTAACGTACGTTGGGTTGCTTTTAATGTCTGCGCTAAATAGGCGACTAATACAGCAAATGCTAACGCTACAATTATTGCTGCAATCGATAATGCGGCACTCATTTACTTCAACTCCTCTTTTTTTCATAATTAAGTATGTACATCTACTGTTTCTCTTTTTATACCCTTATGACATGTAATAAAACATTCATAAGTCGTTCTATATCTATACTAGCTTATTATAGCAATTTATTTCAACTTATATCAAAAAGCTTTTTATGTTTTATAAAGATAATTGATTTTCTTAATTATTTTATACTAAATTTTGTTTTCCATTCGAACAACTTGTCCTGTTCACTTTACATAATATAAAAGTGTTTACATAGCTCATAAATAAACTATGCAAACACCTCTCATATACGTTTATCTGTCATTTATTTACAGTCTTCTTTACTTAATACATTTTCATAAGCAGCTTGAAATTTTTGTATATCTCCTGCACCCATAAAAACAAGTACACCATCTTCAAACTTTTCAAGATCTTTGACATTTTCCATTGTTAATATCTTTCCATTATCTACTTTATCTAAAAGATCCTGTATAGTTAATTCCCCAGATGATTCTCGAGCCGAAGAAAAGATATCACATAAAAAGACATGATCTGCATTATTTAAACTTTCCGCGAACTCATTTAAAAATGTTTTTGTCCTTGTAAATGTATGTGGTTGAAATATCGCTACTATTTGTTTATTAGGATATTTCTTTCGAGCAGACTCAATGGTAGCAGATACTTCAATCGGATGATGTGCATAGTCATCTATTAAGACTTGATCAGCGATTACCTTCTCAGAAAAACGCCTTTTCACTCCACCAAATGTACGTAAAGCTTGCATTACCTTTTGATCCATTTCTTCATAATGACAAAAAGCAATCACTGCCAACGAATTTAATATATGATGGTTTCCATACATTGGTATTTGAAATGTATCAAAATATGTGTTCCTTACATATACATCAAACTGTGTGCCATTTTCTGTTTCTTGGATATTATTTGCTTGAAAATCATTTGTTGCTGAAAATCCGTAATAAATGATTGGAACTTTTGTCTGTAAGTGTTGTAAATACTCATCTTCTCCACAGGCAATAATTCCTTTTTTTACTTGATCAGCCATCGATTGAAATGCTTCAAAAACATCATCAATATTTGCGAAATAATCGGGATGGTCAAAATCAATATTTGTCATTATGGCATAATCTGGCTTATAGTGTAGAAAATGCCTTTTATATTCACATGCTTCAAAAACAAAATAATCACTATCTTTATGTCCTCTTCCAGTTCCATCCCCGATTAGAAAGGATGTAGGATAACTTTGTTCCAACACGTGAGCTAGTAATCCTGTTGTTGATGTTTTACCATGAGATCCTGTTACTGCAATACTTGTATACTGTTTTAACCATTCCCCGAGAAATTCATGATACTTATAGAAGGTCAATCCTAATTCCCGTGCTTTTTTAATCTCGATATGATCATCGGAAAATGCATTTCCAGCGATAATTGTACTACCTTCTTGAATATTATCTATTGAAAAAGGAAAAATTGGAATTCCTTTTTTCTCTAATTCCTCTTGAGTAAAAAAATATTTATCTACATCAGAACCTTGAACCTTTTCCCCTGAATCATGGAGAATTTGAGCTAAAGCGCTCATTCCGGTTCCTTTAATACCAATAAAATGGTAATTTGTCATAACTAACCTCCAACACCGTATAAAAAATAATGTAGCAACTAACATCCACTATTTTTTATATCAACTTTCTTTTGTATTATTTTAATGATTTTTATAGTACTCAACTTTTTCTAAACGGGGATTCGGACGGTATTTCCTGCCTTCTTTTGCAGAATGTGTACCATTTAATAAAACATTATCCCCTGTAAAACCAATATTTATTTTTAACAAACTGCTGCCAATTCCATACATATCAACCGGAACTTCTCGACTTTCAAAGTATAAAATTCTCTCTTCTGTGAACCCGCCACTTGCGACAATTTTAACATATTGGAAGCCTTCCTCATCCAATGCCTTTCTCAGTGCAAATATTAATTCCGGATTTACACCTCGTGGGTCAAACGTACCCATTAAATGATGGTTTCTTAAAAAATATTTATCAACCAATGTTCTCGATGTATCAATTCGTACAGCTTTTAACGTTTCTCCAAACTCCCGAGCAACTTTTAATGAATCAGTAATCACATCATTATTATAATCTACCAGGGCCATTAAATCATCTTCTGGGAACATTTCAATGTATGCCCTAGATGCAGCAACAATATCGCCTCTAAACATTTGAATAAGCGCATGAGGCATCGTTCCCATTCCTTCTTTTCCCCACCACTCATTCATAGCGTGAGTAGCTTGTGCTGTAGATCCACCAATAAATGCTGCATAACCATCTCCCGCTTGTTGTGTATAATGGTCATCACGGTCTCCCATAAAGATGACCGGCTTTTGTTTTCCGGAAGATCTTGCCGCTTTCACCACATTATATACATTCGTCGCAACCGAGGTTCTTCTCGATAAAATACCATCAATGATACCTTCTAAATAACCGAAATTTTGGTATGGTCCAGTTACGGTAAGAACAGACTCAAAAGGTTTGATTTTATCTCCGTCTTTCAATGAATGAATTTCAAGTTCTTCAGGTTTATCTGCAAATGTATGTAATAAGGCAATAACTTCGTCGGTACCACATAAGACTGCATCATCCTTTTGGAAAAATTGCATCGTTACTATATTATGTGGTAATTTTTTTTCAACGATTTCTCTTGTTTTCAAAAAATAAACAGCTGAAAACCAACCTTCTTTTATTCTTTTATCAAACTTAAACGTTTTGTTTGTTAATCGACTAATTTTTCCCTGTAACTTTTGTTCTATTTCTTTCATAAGAGAAACTCCTTGTATTTTAATCAGTTTAAATCAAACCAATTCTTCAACTTGCGATTTTGTTACTAATACTTCTCTTGGTTTAGAACCATTTTGAGCGGAAACTATTCCTTTATTTTGCAACGTATCAATTAACCGTGCTGCTCGATTATACCCTATTCTAAACCTTCTTTGCAATAAGGATGTGCTTGCATGATTTTGGGTTACCACAAATGAGATAACTTCACTCAACAGGTCATCCTCTTCTTCATGTTCTACCTCAATTAATAATTGCTCTTGTTCAAATAAATAATTAGGCTTTCCTTTAGAGCGTAAATAATGAGCTACACGATCTATTTCCTCATCAGAAACGAACGGACCTTGTAATCTAATTCTTTTATTTGATCCATTTTCAATAAATAACATATCTCCTCTTCCAAGTAATTTTTCAGCACCATTCGTATCTATAATGGTTCTGGAGTCAACTTGTGAAGAAACACTAAATGCGATACGGGTTGGAATATTTGCTTTAATTAATCCTGTAATAACATCAACGGATGGACGTTGTGTTGCAAGTAATAGGTGAATTCCACATGCCCTTGCTTTTTGAGCGATACGACAAATAGCATCCTCTACTTCCTGTGGAGAAACAATCATGAGATCAGCAAGTTCATCAATCACAATGACAAGATAAGGCATTTTATCTTTCGAATGAAGTTTTGCTACTTTCTCATTATATTTCTCAATATTTCGAACGCCTGTTTCCACAAATTTTTCATATCTCTCTTCCATCTCATTAACTGCCCACTTAAGTGCCATCGTTGCAGCTTGTGGATCAGTAATTACTGGAGCAACTAGATGCGGTATTCCATTATACGGTGTTAGTTCTACCATTTTAGGATCAATTAATAAAAATTTGACTTCATCCATCTTTGCTTTATATAAAAGACTTAATAAAATCGTATTAATACATACACTTTTTCCTGATCCAGTAGCACCAGCAATCAAACCGTGAGGCATTTTTCCAATATTCGTAATTAATGGCTTGCCTTCGATCGTTAATCCAAGTGCAATTGTTAAGGGAGAACTTTCTGTTTCAAATTCTTCCGTTTCAATAATTTCTTGTAAGGTTACTACTTGGGGATATTGATTTGGGACTTCGATTCCAATGGTATTTTTACCTGGGATCGGTGCCTCGATTCGTATGTCTTTTGCAGCCATATTTAGTTTTATATCATCTGATAAATTACGGATCCGACTCACTTTCACTCCCATTGCCGGTTGTATTTCAAAACGGGTTACAGAAGGCCCTTGTGTTACATTCACGATTTTCGCCTGTATATTAAAGTGAGTGAGCGTTTGCTCCAATAACGATTGCTGCTCTTGTAACCAAATGGTATCGTCATATGCTGGCTCAAGTGGATCGTTTAATAAATGATTTGGAACATCCACATCAAAAGATACATTATCTTCATTCGTCAGCTGAGCTGGACGTTGAATTACCTGCTCTCGTTTCTTTTCAAAAATAGAATTTTGAATATGGTTTGAAAATTGGTCTTCTACTGGCATAGATTCTTCTTGTTTAATTACAGATTCTTCAACATTCTCTTTCAAAGAAGGTGTTTGGAATATATCAGCTTGAACTTTATCTTGCTTTTTTTCTAGTAGAGTCTCAGGAATATTCATTTTTTCACTTTTAGATACAACAACATTTTTCTTTTCACTAAGTTCTTCTTTACCATCTTTTTTTCGAAAGATTCTGTCCAGTTCCTCTGGTCTGGTAGTTCCAGCTAAAGGATCGATTGTCTCTTTAGGTATTTCTACTTTTACAGTAGGTTTTTCTATTTCTATATTTTTTTTACTATAATCAGTTTTCTTTCTTCGCATATATGCTGGAACTTCCTCTAACTCATCCTTCAATATTTGCCCTTTATATCCGTAAATCAAGGGATCGGTTATGACTCGGTTAGAAGTAGCATTTCGTCTGCTTCTAGGTTGTTTTTTAGGAAAATGATTATCTGTTACTTGTTTTTTCTGTGATTTTATATTTTTATTTCCATCATCTGGAATAACCGGAAAGCGAAATGGGGCTACTTGTTCTTTAGGATATTGATACGTTACCTTCGTATTTACTGATCTCGTATTATCCTGGCCCCTATTATCCTGCCGTTTTATTGCAGGCTCTTCTTCCAAGACAACCTCTTCCTCTACTTCATCGAAGAAAAAATCAATTATTTTTTCCTTCCATCTATTCCACATTTTATTCACCTGCTTTTGTGGTCATATTACTATCTATTTTAGCAGTTTTTTTCCTTTTTTGTAGTAAGTCTTCAATTATTTATCTTTTTTAGATGAATTGTTTTTATGATTTGGCTTGTTCCGAGCTAAAATAAATATAGGTTCTAGTTTCTTCTCTTCATAAATAAAAGGAAGTGAAGTAACAGGAATTCGACCTTCCGCAAAAAATTTCATCGTCATTTGTGCTAAAATATCATAGCCAATATCATTTTTTATATCAGATATAATCAAAACATCTTGATGAGGGACAGCAACAGCCATATCACCTTGAATTTTCTGTTTCATCTCGTCTAAAAATGCTTCATTTAAAATCCGACTAGCATCATATCCATCTTGCGTTGCAATAAAATAAAATTCATTGTCTTGGACTTGATCCGCTTTATACTCCGTTTTTAAAGAGCGTAAATTAAATAGTGCATTTTCATGAATCCGTTTTTCTGACCAACCTTCCTTTTGAATAATTTCTTCATCAATTAGTCGATAGGATTTACCTAAGTCCAACGCATAAAAAATTCTCGTTTCAGCTGTATGCTCTTTCGTAATTAATTTTTTTCCATCTTTTGTAGTAGTCGGAAAAGATGTGGCACGAATAACTGGAAAAATATTCTTCTCCATTCCAGCTAAGTGGTGCTCTTTGTTCATGATCGTAAGCGCTTCGTTTAAATGGTCTACTAACTCATCTATTGCCTCATCACCACGTTCATTATATTTTGCAATGACACTTGGAAGCTTTACGTTAATGCCTTTATTAGATTCTTTCCATTCGATGCGAAATTGATCTTTATCACGATTAAAAGAAGTCCGATATTCTGGACGTTGTAATCTTTTTTCAAGTATTTGTTTTAACTTAATGCTGGTCATTTTCATCTGAAGATTCCTCCATAGTAGTAAATTCCATCCTACAATTCTTCACTCTCTACTATCATACTATGTATTTTCCACTTTCACAAAACAATGTCCTCTATGTAAATCGTAATCATTCTATTTTACTTTTAATTCCATAAATAGGTACTATTTCATTTTTAATTTTAAACAAGTATAATAAATATTGGAGGGATGTATAATGAATTTAACAGTATATTTAGCGGGAGAAATTCATACGGATTGGCGGAATCAATTAAAAGAACAAGCTGAAGAAAAAAAATTGCCTTTAACCTTTGTCGGCCCACAGACAAACCATGATCGTTCCGACAATATTGGGGAAGATATCATAGGGGAACAGCCAAACAATTTATATAAGGATTCAGCAGCTTCGGATGTTAATAATTTCCGTACACAAGTACTATTGCAGAAGGCGGATGTCGTAATTGCCCTTTTTGGAGAGCAATACAGACAATGGAATACAGCGATGGATGCAAGTGCTGCCATTACATTAAATAAGCCTACGATCATTATCAGACCTGAATCATTAATCCATCCACTAAAAGAGTTATCTAATAGAGCGAACGTTACAGTGGAAACAGTTGATCAAGCATTGGATGTCTTAAGCTATATTTTCGAATAAAAGATAACAATATTAAAGCCCTTTTAAAAAAGAAGCCAGACAATAATCTTTCGATACATTGTCTGGCTTTCATTCAATCTCATGGGATTTAACCTCTCGCCTCATCCATATAACGATTATATAATTCATTACTCTTTTCTATGCATTGCAAATATAACTCTCTTATAGTTTCATTAGAGCTTAATCTTAAATACGCCTCACAAGCCAAAATAGAAATTAACGGTTCCATTTTTTTATAACTAACTTCCTTGGTCAAAATTGTTAAATAGTTTTGTAAAGTATTGATATATGCACCGTCATCTATTCGATAAATACATTTTTCCCGTAATTCTTCATAAAAACGGAGAAGGTTCCTTGCGAAAAACCTTCCATGATCTTCCTGATTTAAAGAACCATAATAATGACCGAAAGGAGTTTTCCAAGCTTTTCCTTCGAGACTAGATCTCGTTACATTACATCTATACCATTCTGTTATATCTTCATATTGATCATATCCCAATGCTAAATATTCGTGTGAAAATATGGTAAACTTATTCGTTGCAATAAAGTTAAATATCTTTTCATTTTTATCAATATCTTCTAAGTTTGTAATAGAACACCAACAACTGTAATTACTATCAACTTGCCCAATAATACATACTTTCTTTGCTCGGCTTATATTGATACTTATATTAATTACTTTGTTGTCTAAATCATAATTAGGTATTACCTGGTTTTTACTGTTGATTAAATTGTATTGTGACGTTTCGAATTCATCATTCGGTTGGCTCATCCATCCTTCACCCCTTATTTTGTTTAAATATAAACTATAATAAGCTTTGTAGCGATACACGTGGTTAATTTCCAGGTGAAGTTGGAAAACTAACCCGACAAACTAATCCGCTTTTTCCCAATATTCCATTTGCCCACGTAACAGAGAAACAACATGAGCAAACATATCTTTACGTAAGATTTTACCATTTGTAAATATCCCAATCGCACCTTCATGATGCCGGATATTCTTCTTTGTTGTATAGTCGTCCATTATTTCACTTAATTCGAAGCCCAATTCAATCTTGTTAATAAATTCAGCAGGAAGCTTGATTTTTGCACCGCTTGCAGTAAATACTTGCCCTTCTTCTGAAACTAATGCCCCCCAATTACAGAGATACAAATCATTGTGAAGATACATTACCCCACCTTCAAGACCAATTCCAATACTATTAGGATGAAGTTCTTTAGCCTTTCTGGCACGATTAATTGCTCCTAATTCTGTCTCTTCATCTCCAATAGGTTGTGCAGAGACGTCTGATGGTACTGATTCTGCAATGACTTCTGCCTCTGAAAACACGTCTTTTACTGCTTTGACCTTAGTTTCATTTAAAGAACCAATCACTATTTTCATAAAAACCCTTCATTTCTTCATATTATTTCTTACGAATTTGATCGACAGTTGCTTGGTCTGTTGTTGACACTAATTTAATTAGGAGCTCCTTTGCTGCTGCGTAATCTTCTATATGGATGATGGATGAAGAAGTATGAATATAACGAGAGCAAATTCCTATAACTGCTGATGGAACCCCATCATTTGCCATATGTACACGTCCAGCATCCGTTCCTCCTTGAGAAACAAAATATTGATATGGAATATCATTCGATTCGGCTGTATCGAGGACAAACTCCCTCATACCGCGATGAGTTATCATAGTTCGATCAAAAATACGTAATAAAGCTCCTTTTCCAAGTTGTCCAAATTCTTTTTCGTCACCAGACATATCATTTGCCGGAGAAGCATCTAGTGCGTAAAAAATATCTGGCTTTATCATATTAGCTGAAGCTTGTGCACCACGTAAACCTACCTCCTCTTGAACTGTTGCACCTGAATAGATTTGGTTTGG
Organism: Pseudogracilibacillus sp. SE30717A; assembly: GCF_037071985.1. Classification (NCBI taxonomy): domain Bacteria; kingdom Bacillati; phylum Bacillota; class Bacilli; order Caryophanales; family Bacillaceae; genus Pseudogracilibacillus; species Pseudogracilibacillus sp. SE30717A. The sequence goes on from NZ_JAXHDF010000005.1 coordinate 347,920, forward strand.
AAGCTTTTCATGTTGAAGTTCTTTTAAAAGTTCAATTGCTAGCCCGCAACCATAACGATTATCCCATGCTTTTGCTAAAATTTTCTTTTCATTTGCCAGCGGAGTAAACGGACAAATTGGCAGAATAGAATCTCCTGGTGCAACACCAATCTGAAGCGCGTCTTCTCGATTATCAGCACCTATATCTATTAACATATTCTTTATTTCCATTGGTTTCTTTCGTTGTTCTGGGGTTAAGTTATGGGGAGGAATAGATCCAATAACTCCTGTTACAATCCCCGTTTTCGTCATAATTTGAACTCGTTGTGCAAGCAGCACCTGATTCCACCATCCACCTAATGGTTGAAAGCGTATCATTCCATTTTGTGTAATTTGTGTAACCATAAAGCCTACTTCATCCATATGACCAGCAACCATAACACGTGGCCCTTCTCCATGCTTTACCCCGAAAATGCTACCAAGATTATCATAAATAATCTCGTCTGCATACTTTTCTAGCTCGCTTTTCATATAATCACGAACTCTTCTTTCATCACCTGGTACACCTTGTAATTCAGTTAATGTTTTAAACATATCAATGGTTTCTTTATTCAATGAGTCATCACTCTACCTTTCATTTTCCCCTACCTAATTTTTTTAAGACAAAATTCTTTTTCTATTTAAAATAAATGATGATCATGTATACTAGTAACAAGATCTTAATTTAAATTTTTTACATATGGGGTGAATTATTAATGAGTCGAAAAAACATTGTACTTGCCGCTGGATTGGGTTTTTTAATCGGTTACTTAGTGAAAGATCAAGTAGACGCATGTAAAAAACTTTCGCCGGACAAAGCACTTCAATATGCAAAAGAAACGTTTCAGAAAAACGGTCCTATCACTGGTTCATGGATCTATATGAAGCCTGAAAAAATTAAGAAAAACGGACTCACCTATGATACGTATCGAGGTGGTGTGAGCAGAAACATAGACGGAAATAATCAACAATTCGATTTTTACATTGATATTGAAACTGGAGCAATTATCGATGTAGAACCAGCTTCTTAAAGCCATCCAATGGGTGGCTTTTATTCATATTCATAACGCTTTCTTTTCACTTCATCAATAACTTTTCCCTCTTTGTTATATTTTAAAGCTCTATAGTAAGCATCATGATAAAACGTATACCAAGCATTGCGTGAATACCCGTAATCCATCCACTTCTCTTTTTGATGTACAGATGTCACTGGATAATCATCATATGCCATTGCCCATAGTTTATTTTGATGACCGTGTGTAGCCATAATATCAGCCATATGGATAAAACAATCCTCTCCATCTTCATAAATAAGAATACTGTGACCATCACTATGTCCACCTGTATGAATCATTTTTAATTCATCGGTAATATTAATTTTTTCTTCAAATGTTTCCACTTGTTCCTGTATTGGTTCCCAATTCATTTTCCAATATGTATTTATAGACCTTATATTCGGATTTTTCATTTCTTCCCATTCAATTTTTGAAGTGATGATAGGAGTATTTGGAAAGGTAGAAATGTACTTTTCACCATCTGTCTTTGTTAGTCCACATGCATGATCGAAATGCATATGTGTCATTATGATAGCATCGATGTCATTCAAACTTAATCCTAAGTCAATTAAAGACTTTTCTAAGGACGATTCTTCTAACACACCAAAATTTCTCATCTGTTTTTCCGTTAATTTCCCGTTCCCCATTCCAGTATCTATCAAATAATTTTTATTATCGATTTGGAGTAAAATAGGATCAGTTCGTAACTCAATCTGATTTTTATCATTTACAGGATATTTTCTGCTCCATAATGGCTTTGGAACTACTCCAAACATTGCTCCTCCATCTAAGAAGTTCACTCCGCCATTTAACCATGTAAGTGTTGCTTTACCTACTTTAAGTTGTTCCACTATATTTTCCTCCCTTAAAATTACCGTAATTAGGAATTTGGTATATTATATCAAAGTTAGGACATAATATCATAGAGGTGATTTTAAAAATGTATTTAACTGTGCAAAATCAGTTAACGCTATTACATGACCTGCTCGATGAACAAGTAACCTTTAAATCGGTATCAATGAACGAATATAGGCAAATAAAAAAACTTGTTCAAACAATCATTTCAAATGAGGAAATGGATAGTCATTTACTAACCGTACTTCCCGAAATTTATTATTACGGATTAAAAGGGGAAGCAGCACAATCATACTCCGATCACATCGAAGAAAATATATCGAATATACAAAAATGGTTAGATGCGATCAACCGAACAAAGTCTATTATAAGCTAGGTTCATATATATTGTTTATGCGCCTTTTACCTTTATTGGAAAAGGCTTTTTTGCAATTTTGCAATTCAAGGCAGTTCCAACTTCTCCATCCACTTGATATGGAAGTGGGCAATTAGAAATTACTTCTATTCGCTTCGCTTTTAATATGGTTACCTCTTTAAAGTCAATATGCTTACCCTTAAATACCGTAATAAAAAGTGCTAAAACTTTCCATTTCGAGATAGAATCTATCACCATAATTGAAAATTCTTCTTCATTATTATCGGCGGTTGGATTTATTTTCATGCCACCCCCGAAATAAGGTTGATTGTTTATCGTCATTAAGAAACATCTAGTAAACGTTTGAATTTCTTTTTCTGTTTTAATAGTAATTACTGAGGGTTTATAAGTGAATAATGCACTAACTAATGCAATGCTATACACCACAGTACCGAGCTTCAATTTATTAAACATTCTTTTAAAAGGAGAATGATTTGCTCGTTTTGTAACTTCCGCATCAAATCCAAACCCGATACAATTTATAAACTCCCGAGCCATTGAATTGGATAAGGTATATGTACCCAACCAATAGTTTTTAGTCGTATGATTATGTAAAATGTTATTTAATATAACTGTAGGTTTGTTTGGTAACAAACTACCTCTTGTAAAATCATTCCCTGATCCACCTGGTATGAAACTAATTGGAATTTGAGGATTGTTTAGCCCGTTTATCACTTCATGCATCGTCCCATCCCCACCGATCACGATAAGAGAATTAATACATCCGGAATTAAGGTTAGCGGCGATTTCTTCCGCATGACCAGGATAGTCTGTATAATAACAAATTGGCTGTAATTTTTTATATTCAGCCAATTTCATTAATCGTAAATGGATTTTTTTTGCGTTTCCATTTCCCGCTCTGGGATTCACTATTATAATATTCATTCTTGCTTTTCCTCATATGTAGAAGGAGTAATATAATCATCGTCATCCATCTCCCATTCAGGTCTTCGAACAGAAGTAGATTGACAATGACGTAAAAGTGCTTCTATTACTTTCAATTGCATATTTTTTAAAGGGGAAGTCAAATTCCTCTTTTCTTCTAACCACATCGGAAATTCGTCTTTCCCGATGATAGATGTATTATACGGTTCATTTGTATAAAGGATGGATGACGTTTCAGAAATTACTGTTTTATAAATGGGAAAACTTATCTCATAACGATTTAAGATTCCTTTTAGTATCTGCTCTGATCGTTTTAACGCTATGAGTGGACTTAAAATCTTTGCTTTTTTTGCACCCGATTCAATCGACCATGTTCGATCTGTCCCTACATAAACAGTTGACTCAGACGTTGTCTGTACTAAAGAAATCAAATCAATCCCAATCGGACTAATTAAAATAATTTCTCCCTCAACCGGCGCTTTTTTTATATTAAAAATTGGATAATACATCAATAAATATATGTCCGGTAGACGTTGTAATAAATTTCTTAGTGTAGTATCACTATTATATTTTTGATCCGTATAAGACACTTGCGAAATTGTAGAAGAGGCCCATTTTAATTGAAATGGGTATAATTCGTTTAAAAAGTGTTGGGTCAGTTGTTTCTTTGATCTCGGCAAGTTTCGCTCAAATTTTTCCTCAACATTCTCATTTTCCTTCGCTTTGAAAGGGTTCCATTTAAAAAAGCTATTATTTGTTGTTTCCGTGTGTAAATTTTGGGTTTCTTGTTCCGCTTCTCTTTCATTTTCAATTTCCCATAAATCATTTATACGTTGCCAATTTTCTTGTTTAAGACGAATATATTGGGTTGGATAATGAAAAGGGTTTGTCTCATATCGAGATACATAATCAAGCAATTTAATTAATTGAGCCATATGTACACCTCCCTACTTTTTTAATGATTGTAAGTAAGTTATTTCTGATTCATTTAATAATCTAATTTCTCCTATTGATAAATTCTTATCTAAGCTTAAATTACCCATACTCGTTCTCTTTAAATAGAGAACTTGCATATCAATCGCCTGAAACATCCTTTTAACTTGATGAAATTTGCCCTCGGAAATGGACAGCTTAATTTCTGAAATAGTATCACTTTTTAAAATGTCTAAAAAAGCTTCTTTCGTTTGATAGCCGTCATCGAGAATAACGCCTTTTTCAAATTTTTTAATATGTTTTTCCTCTACGATACCTTTTATTTTTGCAAAATATGTTTTAAATATTTTTTTATTCGGGGAAGTTAAAACATGGTTTAACTGTCCATCATTTGTTAATAATAATAGTCCTTCCGTATCTTTATCTAATCTGCCTACTGGTGCCAAGTTATAATGTTTATATTTTTCAGGTATCAAGTCTAGTACTGTTTTATCATAGCGATCAACCGTTGCTGATAAATAATTAGGCGGTTTATTCAGCATAATATAAATATACTTTTGATAATCAACTCTTTGATTATTAACTTCAATTAGCTGGCGTTCAGGATCAATATGAATATTACTTTTGGTTATAACTTTATTATCGACGGAAACCTCTCGATTCTTTATTAATTCTTTTACTTGTTTTCTTGTTCCATACCCTGCATGAGATAACAATTTATCTAGACGCACGTTTTTTCCTCCTAAATCTGTCCAAAATATTAGTTCCGCCTAGAACGTAATCAAGTAAAGTTGATTTATATGCTAAAAATAAATAAACAAATCCACCAATAAAAATACCGATCATTAGCATTACTACTGCCGCCATTCTGCTTTCCTCATACGGAATAAACTGACCGAAAATAAACTTGGAAAGTATAATCGCACCCCACATGATTAAACTAAAAATAATCATAAACAATAAACGTTTTAATGTTTGCTTATATGAAAATAAAATCGATCGTTTAATTTTCCATAAATTTAAACAAACGGCAACAGTTACTGCAAGCCCGGTTGCAAAAATAGAACCTTTTCCAGCATATTGATGAATTAAAAAGGAATTTAATAATGCTTTAGTTAAAAATCCTGCTGTTAAGCTTACTAATGCAAAACGCTGTTCATTAATTCCTTGTAATATAGCGGCTGTAACTGTAAAAAGCGCAAATAATAAGGCGACTGGTGCATACCAAGCCATTAATGATCCTGTCAGTTCAATATTTTTCATACCAAATAAAGAACCATACGCTTCATAGGCAAGCGCTGAAAGACCGACCACGGCAGGCACAACCAAAAATAAAACAATTTGTAACGATTGATTTATTTCTTGCACTAATTTTTTTCGCTTCTGCTTTATAAATGATTCAGTCAATGCAGGAACTATCGTTAAAGATAATCCCGTTGCGATCGTGACCGGAATGCTAATTAACTTATGACCATATAAATTAATAGTTGCTAATGAGGTGACTGCGATGTTTTCAAATCCGCCAATTACCATTGCTCGATTAAATGTAAACGAATCCACCGTCTGATATAACGGAATGGCAATCCCAACTAAAACAAATGGACCAGCATACGAAAATAATTCATAAAATAATTCTTTCGTAGAGATATGTAACTCTCTTTTGGATTGTGGGACATTTTGACGAAATTCCTCTCGTCTTTTTCGCCAGAAGTACCATAATATGACACAAGATATTAAAGCACCAACAAAAGCTGCGAATGTTGCAAAACTTACCGCCAGAACAATACTTCCGTTATACACTTTAACAATGATAAAAGCGGAAATTAATACAAATGCAATACGTACAATTTGTTCAACAACCTGTGATATTGCTGTTGGTTCCATTGAGTGATTCCCTTGAAAGAACCCTCTGGCTACACTCATTCCTGGGATGATCAATAAGGCAAAACTAACCATCTGCATCACTTTTTTGACATCTTCTATCTCATTATCATGATTATCACTATAAATAAACTTACCCGCCAACCATTCAGAACTGAAATATAAAGTTAAAAATGCTAATACCCCGGTGATAAGCATTAAAGTCATACTAGCTTTAAATACTCTCATTCCGATATCATAGTGGCCCAAAGAATTATATTTGGAGACAATTTTTGACACTGCTAGTGGTATACCTACCGTTGATATACTTATTAATATCGTGTATGGATTATATGCATAATAATATAAAGCTCCACCTTTATCTCCAACAAGTTCATTAAATGGGATAACATAAATCATTCCTAAAAACTTGGATAGAAACGCAGCACCTGTTAAAAGTAAGGTTCCTCGTAAAATTTTATTAGACATTGGTTCACCTTCGTATTTTAAGTTCTACTTCCTTAGCTATTTTATCACACTTTACGAGTGAAAGAACTTTTATCAACGATATTTCATCTTATTGTATTCTAAATTTAACAGGTTTAGTGTAAAAAGAGACGGGTATTAATTGTACATGACAAACCTACACTTTATTTTATTAGGTAAATCATTCCGAGTATTTTTTTAAGTTATCGAGCTAAACTATTATAGAGTTGGCGTATAGCCAATACTTTTTGTTTCTAACTTATTCGTTTCCTCCTGACTAAATTAGAAAGGAATGAAGTAAAATGAAAAAATCGGATATGTGGTTAACTATTCTTGCTTCTATTGGTGTAGGTGCCGCTGCTTATTACACAATATCTAAAAGTGATAAGCCAATGTCAAAAGCAATAGAAAGTGTCACACCTATGTTATCTGGTATGTCTGGTAGTGGTATGTCCGGTATGACACAAAATAAGAATGAAAGTTATGAAAATGCAGGTAATAACTCTGGTATGTTAGGTCCACATGGAATGAGCTAATTGGTGATTTTTGTCGATTTAGGGAATAAGTTTTGTGCTTACTCCCTTTATTTTGAACATTATTAATGCACAAAAAAACAGTCTATCTACATTAAAGTAAATAGACTGTTTTTGGTT